>JBBSVA010000105.1:0-11818 GCA_038233915.1 Mycobacteriales bacterium
CCCACTCCCGACCTCCACCGAACAACAACCGTTCAGCGACGGCAATCACCGTGTCGTAGTAGCGAGCCTGCCGTTCGTACACCGTTCGGACCCGCGCGGTTGCCTGGTCAGCCGTCCCCTGGGAGCGACCCCCGTCGTCGTCTCCGGTGCGCATCTCAGCCATGGTTCCCCTCGAACATGTCACGGTCAGGTACCACCACACGGGTCAGTCGCGCTGCGAACATCGACATCTGCACGGTCAGTGACCACCGACAGCAGGAAGGGCGACCGGTGCCGCGGGCTCATGCAGCAGCCGGGCCGCTTCGGACCCGGAGACGGCGGCGCCCGAACCGGCGGCGGGCACCGTGATGGTGACGACTGCGCCACCGTGCGGATCGTTGTCCGCCATGGCCGCGCCCCCGTGGGCCCCGACCAGCGCGGCCACGACGGCCAGGCCGATGCCGGATCCGCCGGCCCGGGCGCGGCTGCCCCGGAAGTAGCGATCGAAAACCCGCGGGAGCTCCGTTGCCGGGATGCCGGGCCCGTCGTCCCGAACGATCAGCCGCACGTGATCGGCGTCGGCCTCGGTGCTGATCGTGATGCGCCCGCCGCCCGGGACGAACTTCAGCGCGTTGGTCAGCAGGTTGGTCACCACCTGCGCCAGCCTGATGCGGTCTCCGCACACGAGCGACGGTGCCAGCCGGGTCTCCAGAGTCAACCGCGCTTCGGTGAGGCGGGGCCCGAAGCCCGCTGTGACGGACCGGACCACGACGGCAAGGTCGACCGGGCGGTGCTCCAGAGAGAAGGACACCGCCTCGGCGCCGGTCAGCGTCTCCAGGTCGGCGACCAGCCGCCCCAACCGCAGCGTCTCCTCGTGCAGGGAACCGATGAGCGCGGGGGTCAGGTCCAGGACGCCGTCCTGCACCGCCTCCAGTTGGCTGCGCAGGATGGCCAGCGGGGTCCGCAGCTCGTGGGCCACGTCTGCGGCGAAGGATTGGCGTAGCGCCTCCTGCCGCTCGGCGGACTCCGCGAGCTCATTGAATGCCGTGGCCAGTTCGGCGACCTCGTCACGACCGGCCACGGCGGCGCGGCGTCCACGGTCGCCGGCGTGCAGGTCCCGGGCGGCGTCGGTCAGCTCGGCCACCGGCCGAGTGACCCGCCGAGCGAGCAGGAGCCCGAGCAGGGACGCGGCAACGGCGACCAGCAGCCCACCGCCCAGCAGCAGCCGGTTGACACTTGAGCGGAACTCCTGGTCCGCAGCCGGCACGCTGCCCACCGGCAAGCTGACCTCCAGGGTGCCGCGCTGTTGCCCGTCGACGGTGATCGGCACGGACACCGGTTCGGCCAGCGGTCCGGCGACCGTCATGGCCCGGTGCATCGCGGCCAGCGGCGAGCTGGCTTCGTCCGTGGACCACACCTGTTCCCCGCCCGGGTCCAGCAGCCGGACGTCGGCCCCGGCCATGGCCAGGGCGGGGGCGAGCTCGTCCAGTCGTTGGCGGTCCCATCCGCCGGCGGGGTCGTAGGCGGAGCTCACCGCACCGGTGATCTGCTCGGCACGCGCCGCGCGCTGCTGCTCCTGGTAGGTGTCGAACCGGCTGCTGAAGGCGAGGTTGACCACCAGTACGGCCAGCACGGCCGTACCGATCCCGATGGCAGCGAACCCGAGCCCCAGCCGCCGTCCCAAGGATCTAGTCATCGATGTGCGCCCCGAACTTGTAGCCGATCCCGGGCACGGTGACGACGAAGACCGGCTGACGCGAATCGTCACCCAGCTTGCGGCGCAGGTTCTTCACGTGCGCGTCCACGGTCCGCTCGTAGCCCTCATAGCCATGGCCCTGCACCCGACCGACCAACTCGTATCTGCTCCAGGCCCGCCCCGGTCGGGACGACAGAGCCGTCAGCAGATCGAACTCTGTGCGGGTCAGCACAACCTGCCGGCCGTCGAGCGTGGCCTCCCGGCTCTCCCGGTCGACAGTGAGCCGACCTCCGGCGTAGGTCGGCACCCGCACAGCCGACCCCGCGGTGCGGCGCAGCACCGCCTCGACCCGGGCCACCAGCTCCCGGGGACTGAACGGCTTGGTCACATAGTCGTCGGCACCCAGCCGCAAGCCCGCTATCCGATCCCCCTCCGCCGCACGGGCGGTGAGCATGATCACGGGGATGTCGCTGGACCGGCGGAGCGACCGCAGCAGCTCCTCGCCCGGCAGGTCGGGCAGCCCCAGGTCCAGCACCAGCAGGTCAGGGTCGAGGCGTTCGGCCAGGTCCAAGGCACCGAACCCGGTGTCGGCCAGGAGTACGTGATGGCCTTCACGCTTCAAGTAGGCACCCACGATGTCCCGAATCTTGCCCTCGTCGTCCACCACCAGAATCGTGCTCACAGCCCGCACCTCCCCCCGCCCATCAAGCTGCGTCAGCCCAGCCCACTGGCCGTCGTGACGGAAACCCTGCAACGACGCCAGTCCAGGGGTGACGTCACGGGGTGCCCGGGTCGCTCTCCGCGCCGGAGCCGCCCATGCCGTCCATGCCGCCCATCATCGACTGCATCTGCTGCTTGAGTTCCGGGTCGGACATCATGTCCTCCATGAAGGCCTTCGCGCTGTCCCGGAACGCCGGGTCGTCCATCATCGAGCTCATGTCGGAGGTGCTCGTCCCGCCGCTCGAGTCGGCGGTGGCGTAGGCGAAGGCGGGCACCCCCACCACGGTGGCGCCGGCGATTACCCCGGCGGCCAGGGCGAGAACGATTCGCTTGTTCACGGGATTCTCCTTCGTCTCGGTGTCAGATCTCCATCAGGAGCTCCGAAAGCAACAGTGCCCGCGGGTTGTGAAGAATCAGTGCGGAACTGATGTGAACCCGATGCGATCCGCCGGGCACGCCCGGATCGATGGAGGGCTCGTCCGCCCTCAGGCGCGCAGCTGGTCGTCCCGCGCAGCGAGCTGATCGCGGGCCCGCTCGATCGCCAGCCCTTCGCCCGCAGGCTTCCTCTCACCCGTCATCGCTCCCGAAGCCGCCTGCGACGCGCCACCGCCCGAGTCCGGTGCGGCGAAGCTGCCACCACGACGCATCTGCCAAGCCATGATCCCCATCGACAACGGGCAGACCAACGAGACCAGCCACGGCAGGGCCACGGCACCCCCCGCGGCGGCGACCAGCCACACCACCAGCCCGACGGCGATGAGGCCGCCGATCATCTGGGGGTTGAGGCAACCGTCAGCACGAGAGGGTGGCACCCGCGCGGGTGTCGCCTCTCCTCGTTCCCGGCCCCGGCCACAATGGTGTGCCCGGTTCTCCGACGGTCTGCCGGCGCACCTGCTCAGACGGCGACGTCGAGGTCCATCAGCAGCGTGCCGTCCTCGGCCTCGACCAGGGTGAACCGGTGCTGCTCGACCTGCGGCACACCGTCCTCGACATAGGTGACCTGTGCGGTGGCTTCCAGCGAACCGTCGCTGGCGCTCACCGGGCCGAGCTGCACGTCGTCGAAGCGCTTCCAGAACGAGGTGTAGTTACCCCGGCTGGCGGCCTCCTGCAGCTGCGGCCCGGTCAGCCCGTAGGCGGCCTGCGGGTCCCCGGGCAGCAGGGCGTAGTAGCTCGTGATCGCGTCGGACACCTCGGCTGCGGTGACCACGTCGGGCTCGGGGGTGGTCGCCGACGCGGTGGTCGCCGACGCGGTGGTCGGCGGTGCGGTGGTCTGCGGCGGTTCGGCCGCGGTGGTCGCGTCCTCGGTGGGTGCGATCGGCTCCGAGGACGTGCTGACGTCCTCAGACGTCGCCGTCGCGTCCGGGGCCGCCGTCGTCCCCCCGTCGGGCCGGTTGACCAGCCACACCCCGCCGAGCACCAGCAGCAGGACCAGCGCGACGCCGGCCGCGACGAGCCCGCCGAGGGACCGGCGCGGAGCCGCGGCCGGGGTGACCGACGTCCGCCGCGTGGGGGCAGGGACAGGGGGTGCGGGCGCAGCGGGCCGGGGTGCTCGGAGACCGGCCGGGGGGACGGCGGGCAGGTCGGTGCGGGTCGGCTCGCGCGGCGGTGCCGGCACGGTCTGCAGCGGCGTCCGGGCGGTGAGGACGGCGGTGACATCGCCGCTGCTCCCCGCGGCCAGCGCCGCCCGCTCGTCGCGCACCCGGGCCATCGAGGGCCGGTCGGCCGGATCCACGCTGAGCATCGCCTGCAGCTGCCCGGTGAGTGCCCCGGACCGGACCGGCGGGCGGATGTCACCGCGGGCTGCCCGGTGCAGCATCTCCAGCGAGTTGCCCGAGGAACCGAAGGGCGGGTCGCCCTCCAGACAGGTGTAGAGCGTCGCTCCCAGGGACCACACGTCTCCGGCCGGGCCGGGGTCCTGCCCACGAGCCACCTCGGGGGCCAGGAAGGCCGGGGTGCCGGTGAGCATCCCGGTCTGGGTCAGCCGCACGTCGCCCTGGGCGTGCGAGATGCCGAAGTCGGTGATCTTGACCAGACCCTCGATCCGGGCGCCCTGCCCGACCAGCACGTTGCCCGGCTTCACGTCGCGGTGGACGATCCCGGCCGCGTGCGTGGCGACCAGGGCGTCGGCGAGCTGCGCCCCGATCTGGGCCACCTGCTGCACCGGCAGCACGCCGTCGGCGGACAGCACGTCGGCCAGGCTGCGCGAGGGAAGGTGCTCCATGACCAGCCACGGCGAGCCGCCGTCGTCGGCCACGTCGTAGACGGCGATGGCGTGCGGGTGGCTGATCCGGGCGGCGATCCGGCCCTCGCGCATGATCCGGGCGCGCTGCTCGTCGGCCGCCTCGGGGGACACCCCGACCGGCAGCACGACCTGCTTGACCGCGACGTCGCGGCCCAACCGCTCGTCGGTGGCCAGCCAGACGGCGCCCATCCCGCCGCCACCGATCCGGGAGAGCAGCCGGTAGCGGCCGGCGACCCGGTGCCCGGGCCCCACGGCCGCAGGCGTCGTCATCCCGGCGACGCTACCGGCGGCCGGCCCGCGCGGCGCGTCGTCCTCAGGCGCCCGCGGGGGTGCCGTAGCGCGCGGTGTACTCGGCCTGCGCGCCGGCGGGCAGGGCGTCGAAGAGCTCGCCGAGCTGGGCCTGGCTGCCCTCGGGCAGGTCGTCGAAGAGCTGGGGCCAGGTCGGCGGGTCGTCGTAGCTCCTGGTGAGCAGCAGCTCCCAGGCCCGGGACTGCCGGTCGCGCTGGTCCCGGCCGGCCACCATCCGGGTGAAGTACCGGTCCTTGGCGGCGTCCTTCTCGGCGCGTGTCGCGTCCTCGGGCAGCCCGCTGGGGTCGGTCTCGGTCAACGCGGCGACGATCGCGTCCACCACCTCGGGGCGGATCCGGTCGGTCTCGGCGGTCATCTGGGGGGCTCTCCTGGTGGCGCTCGGGGCGGGCGGGGGATCGGTGGACGCCCCGAGCTTGCCCGGTCCGGGGGCCCGTGACCACCTCGGTCGACCGGGTCCGGGTCGAGGGTCTGACGCACAGCGAGCTGCGGGTCGTCGCCTCCTCTGCCGGGCCCGACGAGCTGGCCGCGCTGTCGCCGACCAGACCTGCGACCAGGGCATCGTGCTCAGCTAGGGCCCGTGCACCCCAACCCGCCCGCGTCCGCCGTCGTCACGCTCGAGGCGGCCGACCAGGTGCTGGTGGTGGAGAGCCGGGGCTGAGTCGCCCCGGGCCGCCCGGTAGTCTCGGCGGCGCAACTGGAGGATTCGCCTAGTGGCCTATGGCGCTCGCTTGGAAAGCGGGTTGGGTGCAAGCCCTCGGGAGTTCGAATCTCCCATCCTCCGCAGGTACAGCCCGGCCACCGCGCCGAGCATGAGCAGGCCTCCGGCCAGTGCGGTCGGGGCCAGTCGCTCGCCGAGCAGGACCGTGGCCAGCGCCGTCGCGCCCAGCGGCTCGAGCAGCGTCACGATCGAGACCACCGCCGCGGGCACCGCCCGGACGCCGGTGAAGAACAGCCCGTAGGCCAGCGCCGTGGGCACCGCCCCCAGGTAGACCAGCAGGGCGAGCGCCACCGGGTCGGTCGTGGTGTCCAGGCCGAGGACCAGTGCGACCGGGGTGAGCGCCACCGCGCCGACGGTGAAGCCCACCGTCGTCGTCGGGACGCCGGCCGGGACGCCGGCGGAGGTGAGCACCACGGCGGCGTAGGCCACTGCGCAGCCCAGCGCCGTCAGGGCACCGAGGACGACGGCGCCGCTCTGTTCTCCGTCCGCGGGTCCCTCGGCCGCCGAGACGCCGACCAGTAGCACCAGCCCGATCAGCGCGACTGTCAACGCGAGCAGCGTGGCGCGGTCGGGTCGGCCGTGGCCCAGCAGCGTGCCGCCCACCGCGATGAGCAGCGGGGCGGCGCCCAGCGCGACCAGCGTGGCGATCGAGACCCCGGCCGTGCCGACGGCGGCGAAGTAGGCGGCCTGGTAGACCGCGAGCCCCACGCCGACGACGAGCAGCCGGCCGCGGGCGCCGCCGGTGGTCAGCGGCGTGCTGCGGGCCACGTGCAGGCCGACGAGCAGCACCGCGCCGATCGCCATCCGGTGCCAGGCGACGTCGAGGGGGTCCAGGTCGGTGCGGCGCAGCACGGCGTCCCCGGCGACGCCGGAGGTCCCCCAGCAGATCGAGGCCAGGACGACGAGGGCGAAGCCGCGGCCCGGGGTGGTCACGGGGAGATCGTCGCCGAGGTGTCGACCGGGTTGTCGGCGGCGTCCTCTAGACTCTCGCCAGACCCCTCGTGCGGCGTCAACCTGTGAACCTCCCCAGGGCCGGAAGGCAGCAAGGATAAGCGGGCTCTGGCGGGTGTGCGGGGGGTCCCTTCGTGTCCCCCGGCGATCCGCTCGCGTGGCCGACCCCCTCGACCACCCGGAGCGCACCGGACTGCGTGGCCGCGTTCGGGCTCGATCCCGGTGACCATCAGCGGCGACTCGGTGACCGCGCCGGACCTCGGGTTCGTCCGCGTCGAGGACTCGGCGCCGTGGAGTTCTTCCTGTCGCTCTCGCAGGAGGACTGTCGGAGGCGACCCGTAGCCTCGTGGCGTGGCTCTGGCGCTCTACCGCAAGTACCGTCCGGCGACCTTCGCCGAGGTGGTCGGGCAGGAGCACGTCACCACCCCGCTGGTGAACGCGGTCGAGGGCAACCGGATCAACCACGCCTACCTGTTCAGCGGCCCGCGGGGATGCGGCAAGACGTCGTCCGCGCGGATCCTGGCCCGCTCGTTGAACTGCGAGCAGGGTCCGACGGCGACGCCCTGCGGGGTCTGCGTCTCCTGCATCGCGCTGGCCCCCGACGGCCCAGGCTCGATCGACGTCATCGAGATCGACGCGGCCAGCCACGGTGGTGTCGACGACGCCCGTGAACTGCGGGAACGCGCGTTCTTCGCGCCCGTGCACAGCCGCTACAAGGTCTACATCGTCGACGAGGCCCACATGGTCACGACGGCGGGCTTCAACGCGCTGTTGAAGGTCGTCGAGGAGCCGCCGGAGTTCCTGGTCTTCGTCTTCGCGACCACGGAGCCGGAGAAGGTGCTGCCGACCATCCGATCGCGCACGCACCACTACCCGTTCCGGCTGGTGCCGCCGACGACGCTGCGCAAGCTGTTGGAGTCCACCTGTAAGCGGGAGGGCGTCACCGTCGAGGCGACGGTCTTCCCGCTGGTGGTGCGGGCCGGCGGCGGGTCGGTGCGTGACTCGTTGTCGATCCTGGACCAGCTGCTGGCCGGTGCCGGGCCCGAGGGCGTGACCTACCGGACCGCGGTCGGCCTGCTCGGGGTCACCGACGACGCGCTGCTCGACGAGACAGTCGACGCACTCGCCGCGCACGACGCCCCCGGGGTGTTCCAGGCCGTGGACCGCGTGGTCGAGGCCGGGCACGACCCGCGCCGGTTCGCCACCGACCTGCTGGACCGGCTGCGCGACCTGATCGTGCTGGAGGCCGTCCCGGAGGCCGGCGGGAACGGGCTGCTGGACTGCCCGCCCGACCGGCTGGACCTGATGAGCCGGCAGGCGATCTCGATGGGCGCGGCCACGCTGTCCCGGCTGGCCGACACCGTGCACGAGGGCCTGACCGAGATGCGCGGCACCACCGCACCCCGGCTGCTGCTCGAGCTGGTCTGCGCCCGGATGCTGCTGCCGGGCGTCGACGGCTCGGCGGTGGCCACCCTGCAGCGCCTGGAGCGGCTCGAGCGGCGGATGTCGATCGCGGGTGAGCACGCGGGCCGGCCGGTCGCCGAGGCCGCTCCTGCCCCGGCCCGGCCGGTGGAGAACTCGCGTCCGGACGTCGCACCGGAGACCGCGCGGCCGACGTACGTGCGGCCCTCGCAGGGCCGGGACGAGCGGGCGGCTGAGCCCTCTGCTCGCGCGGCGCCGCAGGCGGCCGAGCCCTCCGCCCCACGAACCCCCGGCCCGGAGACGCGCACCCCGGAGACCCGAGCGCCGGAGCCGCCAGCTACAGCTCGAGAGGCGGCGGCCGAGGCGCCGACGCCTGTGGTCTCTCCTGCTGCCGCGACCCCGCCAGCCTCTGCCACGCCGCCGAACGCGGCTGCTGCGCCCATAGGCGCGGGCGCTCCCGCCGCTGTGGAGGAGGTCGACGGCTGGTCGCAGACCGCCGCGCCCGGAGGGGCACCCACCCCGGCTGGCGCTCCTGCCCCGGCGGCCGAGGTCGACGGCTGGCCGGAGACGGCAGTACTCGGCGGGCCGGCTCCCGTTGCGTCGCCGACGCCCCCGGCACCCGGGCCGGCCGAGCAGGCTCTGCGGGCACGTCCGCAGGCGGCGTCCGGCGAGCCGGACATCCCGCTGCCGCCCGAGCCGACCGATGACGACGACTGGCCGCAGACGGCCCGTCCGACGTCCCCGCGCCCGTCGGCCCAGGGTGACCGACCCTCGGCCCAGGGCGACCGGCCGGAGCCCCGTGCTGCCGCCGAGTCCTCGCCTGCCCCGCGCGGTGGCGAGCCGATGCCGCTGGTCTCGGCTAACCCGCCGGACCAGGCCGACGACGGTGAGCTGACCACGGCCGACGTCCGGCGGATCTGGCCCGAGCTGATGGGCGTGGTCAAGCGGCACAAGCGCACCACCGAGGCGTTGTTGAAGAACGCCCAGGTGCACGACCTGTCCAACGGCGTCCTGACGCTGTCGACGACGTCCCCGGCGCTGTCCCGGCGGCTGGGTGACGACCTGAACAAGGACGTCATCCGCGAGGCCCTGAACGAGCTGCTCGGGGTCCGCTGGCGGGTGGCCACCGTCGTGGACAGCCCGGACCAGCCCGCAGCCGGGGCCCCGCCGGTCGCCCCGGAGCTGGCGCACGCCGCGGCCCGTGCGGCCGAGTCCGCCGAGGCCGACGAGCTGATGGCCGAGCGCGCCGCCGACGTCGACGGAGCCGACGCCCCGCCGGCCGTCGACCCCGAGCAGGCAGCACTCGCTCTCCTCAAGGCCCAGCTCGGCGCGCACCCCATCGACGGCTGACCCGCGCGCCACGCCCCCGGGCCCACTGCGGACCCGCCCCGGACCCCTGGTTCCCCGGACCGGGTCTCCAGACCCCCGCCCAGTGCCCCCGTTCCCCGAACCGGGCCGCGCGAGATCGGTTCCAGGTCCGGCTGGACGGCGCCGTGCGGCAGGAGCAGGCCGCAGAGGGCAGCACCCGCGGCGACGATGCCGGCCGACCAGACGAAGGCCGGTGCGACGACGAGCCCGATGCCCGGGCCCACGACGAGGAAGCCCAGCGTGACAGGCACCTGGACGGGTCCGCCGTCCGCCGGGACGCGCCCTCGCCGCTGGTGGCGGTGGCGGCGTCCGAGGACGACCTGGCCTGCGTCGTGACCCTGGTCCGCGTCCCGCCCGGGACCGCTGAGCCTCAGCGACCCAGGAAGGCGAGCACCCCGGCCGCGAGCCGGGCGGCCAGCGCCTGCCGCCCGTCGGGCGAGCTCATCAGCGCGGCATCCGTGGCGTTGCGCATGTTCCCGCACTCCACGTAGACCGCCGGGACGGTGTTCAGGTTGAGCCCGGCCAGGTCGCCCCGGCTGTCCAGCCCGTCGGTGCCCAGGTAGTCGCTCACCGGCTCGACCGCGGTGAGCGCGTCCCGCAGGTCCACCGCGAGTGCCTGAGCGCCGGCCGCGACGCCCGCCCCGCCCGGATCCAGGGACGACGTGATCACGTGGAAGCCCCGGGAGCCAGCACCGGCGCCGTCCCCGTGGATGCCGACGAACGCCGCCGCGCCGACCTGCGCGCCCAGCTGCCCGCGGACGTCGACGCACGGGCCGACCCCGGTGTCGTCGTCCCGGGTCAGGACCACTCCCACGCCGGCGGCGGTCAGCAGGTCGCGGACCCGGAGCGCGGTGTCCCAGGTGAACGCGTGCTCGGCGTACCCGGCGTCCGTCGAGGTGCCCGTGGTGTTGCACGGCTTGGTGCCGCCGGTCCCGTCCGGGACGGGGGCGTTGACCTGCACCGGCGCGGCCGCGTTGCCGCCGTTGTGCCCGGGGTCCAGGACGACGACCGGGGCCGGTGCGGCGGGGGTCGTCGGGGCCGGGGCCTCGGTGGTCGCCGGGGTCTCGGTGGTCGCCGCGGGCGGGGTGGTCGTCGGTGGCGTCGTCGACGGCACGGCGGTGCTCGAGGTGGTGCGTGGAGACGACGCGGAGGACGCCGCCGGTGTCGCACCGCCGCCGCACGCCGTCATGACCAGCACCGACGCCGCCAGGAGGAGCGCTGCTCGCCGCACGGCCAGCAGCGTGCCACGGACCGTCACCCTCAGCGCATACGCTCGGGGGCATGCAACCCGGTGGACAGCCCGACATGCAGCAGCTCATGAAGCAGGCGCAGAAGATGCAGCAGCAGCTCGCCGCCGCCCAGGAGGAGCTGGCCCGGGCCGAGGTCACCGGCACCGCCGGCGGCGGCATGGTCACGGCCACGATGACCGGCAGCGGTGAGCTGACCGCGATGACGATCGCGAAGGACGCCGTCGACCCCGACGACGTCGAGACCCTGCAGGACCTCGTGGTGGCCGCCGTGCGCGACGCCAACCGCGCCGCGGGTGAGCTGACCCAGTCCACGATGGGCCCGCTGGCCGGCGGCATGGGCGGCCTGGGCCTGCCCGGCCTCTGAGTCACCGCGCGGCCCGCGCGACCGAACACCCGCGCGACCCAGCACCACCCGACGAGCGTCCGAGCAGGAGTCACCCGTGTACGAAGGCGCCGTCCAGGACCTGATCGACGAGCTCGGCCGGCTGCCCGGCGTCGGACCCAAGAGTGCCCAGCGGATCGCGTTCCACCTGCTGGCCGCCGACGCGACCGACGTCGGCCGGTTGGTGGCGTCCCTACAGCGGGTGCAGGCCGAGGTCCGGTTCTGCGTGACCTGCTTCAACGTCGCGGAGAACGAGCAGTGCCGGGTGTGCCGTGACCCGCGGCGCTCGCTCGACGTCATCTGTGTCGTCGAGGAGCCCAAGGACGTCGTCGCGATCGAGCGCACCCGGGAGTTCCGCGGCCGGTACCACGTGCTGGGCGGCGCGATCAGCCCGATCGAGGGCATCGGCCCGGACGACCTGCGGGTCAAGGAGCTGATGACCCGGCTGATGGACGGCTCGGTCACCGAGCTGATCATCGCGACCGACCCCAACCTCGAGGGCGAGGCGACCGCGGCCTACCTGGCCCGGCTGATCAGCCCGATGGGCCTGGCGGTCTCCCGGCTGGCCAGCGGTCTGCCGGTGGGCGGGGACCTGGAGTACGCCGACGAGGTCACCCTGGGCCGCGCCTTCGAGGGCCGCCGGCGCATCGACGCCTGAGGCCTGTTCCCCCGCCCGGCGTTGATCAGCTGGGACGACCAGCGTGGGTCCACCAGCACCCCCGCCCGGGGGGGGGGGCGCCCGGGGGGCGGGGGGCCAGATCCACGCCGGGGGCGGGGGGCG
>JBBSVA010000106.1:0-11811 GCA_038233915.1 Mycobacteriales bacterium
AGCAGCTCGACCTGGGCGGGGTCGGTGTCCTGGTACTCGTCGATGAACAACCAGCCCGCCCGCTCCTGCTCGGCCCGCAGCAGCTCGTCGTCGGCCCGCAGCTCGTCGATGGCCTCCCGGACCAGCTCGGCCGGGTCGTACCCGGACGCGCCGCCGCGGGCTGCCGTGGCGAACGCGGTGACCCCGGCGTACTGCTCCCAGAACCGGGCCGCGGTGACCCAGTGCTCGTAGCCGCGCTCCCGACCCCAGCGAGCCAGCTGGGTGACGTCCACGCCGCGCTCGGTGGCCCGCAGCAGCAGGTCCCGCAGCTCCCGGCGGAAGCCCGGGACGCCAAGAGCCAGCGTCAGGTCGTCAGGCCAGCGGACCCCGTCGCTGTCGGCGTCACCGGCGAGCAGCTCCTCGACGACGAGGTCCTGCTCAGCGGAGCTCAGCAGCCGGGGCGGCGGGTCGCCGCGCAGTGCCGCGGCCCGGTGCAGCACACCGAAGGCATAGGAGTGGAAGGTGCGGGCGACGGGCTCGCGGATCGTCCGTCCGACCCGGGCGGTGATCCGGGTGCGCAGCTCGGCGGCGGCCTTGCGGCTGAAGGTCAGCACCAGCACCCGCTCGGGGTCCGTGCCGGCCTCGATCCGCGCGGCCACGGCCTCGACGATCGTCGTCGTCTTCCCGGTCCCCGGGCCGGCCAGCACCAGCAGCGGGCCTCCGGGGTGGTCCACGACGGCCTGCTGCGTGGGGTCCAGCACCGGCCGCGGGGTGACCCGCGCGGGCGGGCGCACCAACCGGTAGACGGGCCCGCCGGTGGCCGGCCCCGCTGACGTCGTCGTCCCCCCTGCTGCCACGTCGTCGATCAGACCACGGGCCACCGACATTCCTCGTCCCGCACCGGTCAGGGTCCCGGCTCGGGCCAGACCACCGCGTCGAGGTCGACCCGGAGACCGCGCATCGGTACGCCCTCGGCAGCCAGCAGCTCCAGCTGTCGGACCCGCACGGGCTGCGCCGCGGAACCGTCAGCACGCACCACCCGGTACCAGGGCACGGCCCCGCCGCCCTGGGACAGCGCGCGGGCGACCCGTCGGGGTCCCACCCCGACGAGCCGCCCGATCGCGCCGTACGTGCTGACCCGGCCGGGCGGGATCGCCTCGACCGCGTCGTAGACCGCCTCGTCGACGTCCGCCGCCGAGTCGGTCACGGGATCACCCGGTGTAGTCGCTGTTCTGCAGCCACCACTGGTAGAGCGATGCGACGTCGGCCTGTGTGGTGCCCGGCGCCTGGACCAGACCCTCGATGAGGAACTCGTCGTCGGTCCAGACCAGGAAGACCGCGCCGGTGTCCGCGATGCCACAGGCGATCTGGCCGCCGGGGACGTCCCCCCGGACCCAGGTGCCGCTGCCCACGGCGGTGGTGCAGTCCTGGCCGTCCGGGATGGGCTGCAGGTTCTGACCCGACACGTCGGCCTGGAAGACAGAGTCGAGGGTGCCCTGGTCGGGGTAGAGGTAGAAGGCCGCACCCGAGGGGCCCGGCTGGGTGGCCGCGGCGCCGCAATCGGCAGCCGCGGTGGCACCGTCGGAGGGCAGGTCGCCCTCCACGCAGTCGGAGAAGTCGAACGGCAGCTGGGCGATCAGCTCGTCACTGCCGCCCGAGCTGCTGGACGAGGAGCTCGACGACGACTCGCTCGACGACGAGGTCGACTCGCTGCTGCTGCTGGTGGTGGTCGTCGCCGCCGTGGTCGTGGGGTCGGCGATCGGATCGTCGTCACCGCCGAGGGTGAAGACCAGCAGCACCGCGACCACCGCGATGACGACCACGCCGGCGATCGCGGCGATGATCAGGTTGCGCTTGCCGTTGTCGCCGGAGCCCTGCGGGCTCCCGCCGTACGGGCCACCGGGGCCACCCGGCCCGCTGGGGCCACCGGGGCCGCCGTAGCCGGGGGCGCCGAACTGGCCGGGCTGGCCAGGCTGGCCGTAGCCGCCCGCCGGCTGACCGAACTGCTGGGTGGGCTGCTGCTGACCGGGCTGGCCGAAGCCACCGCCCGGCTGGCCGAACTGCTGGGTGGGCTGCTGGCCCCACCCGCCCTGGCCCGGCTGGCCCGAGCCCTGCTGACCGAAGACCTCGGTGGGCTGCTCCCCACCCGGAGAGGGCTGGCCGTACGGCGGCTGACCGCCGGCCGGCTGGCCGTGGGGGTTGTCGCCGTAGGGCGGCTGACTCATGGGGTGTGACCTCCAGCTGGGAACGTGTGCCGCCACGGAGCGTAGGGCCCGGACCGTCGGGACGGCGCATCCTTCAACAGTCCTCGCGCGTCGCCCGGGTCAACCCCGCCGGCCCAGCCGGGCCAACAGCTGCGTCTGCGGATCACCGTCGTCCCCGGTCTCGACCGGTGGGCCGGCCACCGCCGGCAGCCCGCCGGCCACCCCGCGCAACTCGGTGACCAGCAGTCCCGCGGCGACCAGCTCGAGGTCCAGCGCGGTGTCCCCGCCGGTGGCCCGGGCGACGTCCCAGGCGTGCACGGTGAGATCGGCGGTCAGCTCCACGACGAGGTCCGTGGCCGGCACCGGCCCGGCCGGCCCGATGACCGTGCCGGCGAGGGCGTCGGGCTGTGCCCACGCGGTGAGCGCACCGTCCGCGGCGGACTCCCACGACCCGAGCGGGTCCCCGGCCAGCAGCTCCTCGCTGTCAGTGGGCAGCTGCTCCGCCACGTCCTCCGCGCGCTCCCCGGCCAGCAGCAGCGGGACGAGCAGCTGACGCCGGGTGACGTGGGCGACGAGGTCCGCGACGGTCCACCCAGGGAGCACCACGGCGTCCCAGCCGGCGGTCTCGACGGCGTCGACCCGGTCGGTGAACTGGGCCTGGGCCCGCTGGAAGCGCTCGAGCAGCTCGACGTGGATGCGGTCCATGCACTCAGTGAAACCCACACCGGCCCGGCCCCCGGGCAGGGGACCGGGCCGGTGGGAGGTCGTTCAGTAGGTCGGCAGCGTCTTGTCGATCCGGGTCGCCCAGGCGGTGACCCCGCCCTGGACGTGCACGGCGTCGGAGAACCCGGCGGCCTTGACGGCGGCGAGCGCCTCCGCCGAGCGGACCCCGGTCTTGCAGTGCAGCACGATCGGCTTGTCCTGCGGCAGCGCGGACAGTGCCCGGCCGGAGAGGATCTCGTCCTTGGGGATGAGCGTCGCGCCCGGGATCGAGACGATCTCGTACTCATTGGGCTCGCGGACGTCGATCAGGGCGAAGTCCTTGCCGGCGTCCATCATGTCCTTGAGCTCGTCGACGGTGATCGTCGAGCCCGCGGCGGCCTCCTGGGCCTCCTCGGACACGACGCCACAGAACGCCTCGTAGTCGATGAGCCCGGTGATCGGCTCGGCCTCGGGGTCCTTCCGCACCTTGATCGTGCGGAAGGTCATCTCCAGGGCGTCGTAGACCATCAGCCGGCCCAGCAGCGTGTCGCCGATGCCGGTGATCAGCTTGACCGCCTCGGTCGCCTGGATCGCCCCGACTGTCGCGCAGAGCACGCCCAGCACGCCGCCCTCGGCGCAGGAGGGGACCATCCCGGGCGGCGGCGGCACGGGGTAGAGGTCGCGGTAGTTCGGGCCGTGCTCGGCCCAGAAGACCGACACCTGGCCGTCGAAACGGTAGATAGAGCCCCACACGTAGGGCTTGCCCAGCAGTACGCAGGCGTCGTTCACCAGGTAGCGGGTCGCGAAGTTGTCGGTGCCGTCGACGATCAGGTCGTACTGACCGAAGATCTCCTCGACGTTCTCCGAATCCAGCCGGGTCTCGTGCAGCCGCACGTCGACCAGCGGGTTGATCTCCTTGATCGAGTCCCGCGCGCTCTCGGCCTTGGACCTGCCGATGTCGGACATCCCGTGGATGACCTGGCGCTGCAGGTTGGACTCGTCGACGGTGTCGAAGTCGACGATGCCCAGCGTGCCGACGCCGGCCGCGGCCAGGTAGAGCAGCACCGGTGCGCCCAGGCCACCGGCGCCGACAGCGAGCACCTTGGCGTTCTTCAGTCGCTTCTGCCCGTCCATCCCGACGTCGGGGATGATCAGGTGGCGGCTGTAGCGGCGGACCTCGTCGGTCGACAGGTCGGCGGCGGGCTCCACCAGGGGTGGCAACGACACGAGTGCTCCTCGGGGTGGGTCGATCCCGGCCGGTGGCCGGGTTCCTGTGCTCGACAACAGCCTGGCAGGTCGACCTCTTCCCGCCCGGCACGGTCCGCCTAGGGGAACGGCCAGGCGTTCGCGACGCAGCCCTCGAGGCCGAGCGTCTGCTGCTGCATCACCGGGGCCGACTGGCCCGCGCCCGGGCAGGGCTGGTGCCCGTTCCCCAGCGCGTGACCGACCTCGTGGTTGACCACGTACTCCCGGTAGGTCGCGACGTCCCCGGCGTAGTCGGGCACGGCGGTCTCCCAGCGGGCCAGGTTGATCACCGCGCGCTCGCCGTAGCGGCAGGAGGTGTAGCCGCCGGTGCCCACCCCGGGGCAGTAGGTCTCCATGCTGCCCGGGCTCACCAGGCTGACCCGGAAGTCGTACTCCCCGGCCGCGGCCTCGGCGGCGCCGACCCGCTGGAAGCTCATCGCCCCGCCGCTCCCCCACGACCGGGGGTCGCCCAGGGTGGCCTCGACAGCGGCCGCGAAACCGGCCCCGTCGACCCCGATGCCGTCCTCGACCTCGACGACGAAGCGCGCCAGCGGGCCGGTGCCGTAGACCTGCGAGGCGCCGTCGACGACGGAGACGCTGCCCGCGCCGGTCTCCACGAAACTGGCCGGTCCGGTGGTCGCGGGCAGCTCGGTGGGGTTCGCGTCGCCCTCGGCCGGCGCCGGCTCGGTGGTGGCGTCCGGGTTCGCGGTCGGGGTTGCGGTCGGGGTCGTGCTCGCCTCCAGCGCCGCAACCAGTGCCGACTCCGAGGCAGCCGACGTCGTGCTGCCCGGTGCCGCCTCGCTGTCCGGTCCGCTGACCGCGACGTCGACCAGGGTCAGCACGGTCAGCACCGCGAGCAGCGGGACGGCGTAGGCCCGCCAACCCCAGCGACTGGCGAACCGGGCCCAGGCGCCGTGCGGGCCGCCGTCCGGGGGCGCGCCGGGACGACGTCCGCGGCGCCCGACCGGGTCACGGCGGGCGACCAGCGGCCCGGTCGTCGTCCGCAGGCCGGTGTCGGCCAGCGGACGGGGCAGCGGCTCGGGGCCGCGGGACGAGCGGGACCGGCGGGGCACCGGCGGCCGCGGGCCGACCAGCGGTCGCTCCCGGTCCGCGGACGGCGGGGTCGCGCGGCGGGGCGGCTCCGGACGACGGTCGACCGGTTGGTCGACGTCGTGGTCCGGGCGGTTCACGCCGGTCAGGCTCTCACGGCCCGCGGGGTGCTCCGGCGACCTCCCACGGGGGGACGGCGTGTCGAACCGTCCCGTCCCACTCGCCTCACCGGACGCGTGCTGCTGACTCCTCCAGCAGGGCCAACACGGCCCGGGCGGTGTCCACCGGGGCCTCGGTCATGGCCACGTGGCCCACCCCGGGCTGGAGCTGCAGCCGGGCGTCGGGCAGGGCGAGCGCGAGCCGCGGCGCCATCCGCGGGTCGACCAGCTTGTCCTCGGCGCCCCACACCACCAGCGCCGGGACGTCGACCGAGCGGGCCGCCCGCCACGCGTTGGCCCGCCCGACGCGCAGGTAGGAGGTCATCAGCCCACGCATGCTGCGGGTCAGCGCCCGCCCGGCCCAGGGCTGCGCGTCCCGCTCGCGCATCTCCTCGACGGCCTCGGCGAGACGCTCCGACGGGACCCGGCCGGGGTCGCCGAAGCACATCGCGAGCATCCCGCGCACCCGTTCCTCGGGGGTGCCCAGGGCGATCCGCTTCTCGGCCAGGGTCGGGACGCCGGGGAGCAGCAGCAGGGCGATGGCCCGGTCGAAGGCCGGGGGCACCCGGTAGACCGGCATGGCCGGGGAGACCAGCGTCAGGGTGGCGACCAGGTCCGGTCGGCGGGCCGCGGCCAGCAGGCTGACCAGCCCACCGAGGGAGTTGCCCAGCAGGTGCATCGGCTCGCCCTGTCCCGGCCCGGGCCGGTCCCGCACCCACTCCAGGACGGCGACGGCAGCGCGCACGTGCCGGGCGATCGACCAACCGCCGTGCGCGGACGGCTCGGAGCGCCCGAAGCCGGGCAGGTCGATCGCGAAGCCCTCGCAGCGCACCGCGAGCAGCGCGGCCAGGTCCGTCCAATTGGTGGCGGCACCGCCGAGGCCGTGGACGTAGAGCGCCCGCTCGTGCGGCGCCCCGTCCGGGTCACCGTCGACGGGACCGGTCCACGGGGTGTGCCGGACGAAGACCGGACCGCCGTCGGCCTCCACGAACTCGCCGGGGAACGCCGGCGCGGACCCCTGCAGCGGGGGCAGCGCGGTGTCCGAGAGCACCGCGGCGCGGGGCTCGCCGACGCCGGGGGACGACGGGTCGGCGTCCACCGGGTCGGCGGCAACCGGGTCGGTGGCGGGGGCCGGGGCGGGGGCGGGGGCCGGGGCGGGGGCCGAGGCTGGGGGCCGGGCGTCAGGCACCCGACGACGGTAGTCCGTGCGGTCACCGGGCCGTCGCGGGGTGAACTCGCCGGTAACATCGCCCGGGCCATGCACCCGACACGACCGACCTCCCCCGGCCCGGCCGACGCCGCCGCCCGCCGCACGTCCCGCCTGCCGCGGGGCGCCCGTCGGCTGCAGCTGCTGCGGGCCGCCCAGGACGTGTTCGTCGCGCAGGGCTTCCACGCCGCGGCGATGGACGACATCGCCGACCGGGCCGGGGTCAGCAAGCCGGTGCTCTACCAGCACTTCCCCGGCAAGCGGGAGCTGTACCTGGCCCTGCTCGAGCAGCAGGTCGGCGAGCTGACCGCGCGGGTCCGGGCGGCGATGAGCGGCACCGACGACAACCGCACCCGGGTCGACGGCGCGGTCGGTGCCTACTTCGACTTCGTCGACGCCGACGGCGAGGCCTTCCGGCTGGTCTTCGAGTCCGACCTGCGCAACGACGAGGAGGTCCGTCGGGTCGTCGACCAGGGCACCCGGGCCAGCGTCGAGGCGATCGGCGAGGTCATCGCCGCCGACACCGGCGTGGACACCGAGCGGGCTCTGCTACTCGCCTCGGGGATGACCGGTCTGGCCGAGACCAGCGCCCGGTGGTGGCTGGCCAGCAAGGGCACGGTGTCCCGTGACGAGGCCGTGGCGTTGATGAGCTCGCTGTCCTGGCGGGGCATCTCCGGCTTCCCGCGGATCGGCGACGCCGACCACCCGACGCCGCACAGCTGAGCCCAGCAGCTGAGCCCGGCGGGCACGTTCGCTGAGGGCGGACCCCGGTACGCGGCCCCGGCGCCCCGGCTCGGCTAGCGTCGTCGGGGAGCAGCCGTCACCACCCGCCAGACGTGCAGCCAGACCTGAGGAGGCATCTCCAGCGTGGAAGTCAAGATCGGTGTCCAACACTCCCCCCGCGAGCTGGTCATCGACAGCCCGAAGACCCCCGACGAGATCGCGGCCGAGGTGTCCGCGGCGATGTCCTCGTCGAAGGACGGCCTGCTGACCCTGGTCGACGAGCGCGGTCGCCGGATCGTCGTCCCGGTCGACCGGATCGCCTACGTGGAGATCGCCGAGGCCGACAGCCGTCGCGTCGGCTTCATCGCCGGCGGCCACTGACCCGGTGACCTGAGAGAACGGCCCCGGTGCAGGGCCCCACGACGCGCGCAGCGGGTCGCGGCGGGCACCGGGGCCCTTCCCATCAGGGGTTGAGACCGAGGGCCTGCATCCGCTCGGTGTGCGCGGCGGTGATCCGGCCGATCAGCTCGGCCACCCCGTTCAGCGACCCGCTGCCGGTGATCAACAGCTCGCCCAGACCGTCACGCTCGGCGATGACTGCCTGCGACTGGGTCAGGGCCTCCCCGACCAACCTCCGGGCCCAGAGCGCGAGCCGGCCGGCGACGGCGCGATCCGCGACGATCGCCGCGCGCACCTCCCGCACGGCGAAGTCGGCGTGCCCGCTCTCCTGGAGCACCTCGAGCACCAGGTCCCGGTCGGGGGGCGGGAGGAACGCAGCGACCTCCCGGTAGAAGTCCGTGGCGAGGCCGTCGCCCACGTGCGCCTTGACCAGGCCCTCCAGCCAGGTGCCCGCGCGGGTGGAGTCGTGGAAGGCGTCCAGTGGTGCCACGAACGGCGCCATCGCGTCCGCAGGGGCGACGCCGAGCTCCTGCAGCCGGGCCGACAGCCGCTGGTGGTGGGCGATCTCGGCCGCCGCCATCCGGGCGAGGGCGGCCCGGCCGTCCAGCGTCGGGGCCAGCCGGGCGTCCTCGGCGAGCCGGTCGAAGGCGGTCAGCTCGGCGTAGGCCAACACGCCCAGCAGGTCGACGACGGCCGCCGGGTCGACGGTGCTGGGCTCGACTGTGCTGGTCAACGGGTGCCTCTCGTCGTGATCGGGGTCGGGTGCCCGGCCACCCCCGGGAGGGTGGTGGCGCGCCCGCCTCGGACGCGCGGCACCCGTGCGCACCGTAACCCGCGCTACCATGGAGCCCGGCGAGCCGCACGGCTCGCTCTCCGTGTGCGCTGATCACCGCTGGACGACGACCACCAGGGCTCTCACTGCAGAGCACGGGTCGGTCTCCTCGGGCAGTCCTCCCCGACGCCCGGGTCTGCTGGCCGCGTCGGCGCTGGACCGAGATCCCACCCTCCGGGACCGCGAGGCGTCGGCGTCGTCGACGCGCGCAGGTCCCCCTCCAGACCGAGGCGAGTGCACTGACCTCCACCGAGAACACACCTGAGACCACCCCGGCCACGACCCCCGAGGTCGACCACGCCGAGACCGGGGCCCCGGCCCCCGAGCAGCTCGAGGCGCAGATCGAGGAGCTGGGCGGCGCGCCCGTCCCGCCCGACGCCCCGCTGTTCAGCGACTTCGACGTGCATCCCGACGTCATCGCGGCGCTGGCCGAGAACGGCATCACCCGCACCTTCGCCATCCAGGAGCTCACCCTCCCGCTGGCGCTGGCCGGCAACGACCTGATCGGCCAGGCCCGCACCGGCACCGGCAAGACGCTGGGATTCGGCGTCCCGATGCTGCAGCGGGTCTCCCCGCCGGCTGAGGGTGGCGACGGCGTCCCGCAGGCGCTGGTCGTCGTCCCCACGCGTGAGCTGTGCGTGCAGGTCTCCCGCGACCTCGGCGCCGCCGGTGCCAAGCGCGGCATCCGCGTGCAGGCCATCTACGGCGGCCGCGCGTTCGAGCCGCAGGTGTCCGCACTGCAGGCCGGCGTGGAGATCGTCGTCGGCACCCCGGGCCGGCTGCTGGACCTGGCCCAGCGCGGCGACCTGATTCTGGGCAAGGTCAAGATGCTGGTCCTCGACGAGGCCGACGAGATGCTCGACCTGGGGTTCCTGCCCGACATCGAGCGGATCCTGGCGATGGTCCCGGACAAGCGCCAGACGATGCTCTTCTCGGCCACCATGCCCGGCCCGATCGTCACGCTGTCCCGGTCGTTCATGACCCAGCCCACGCACATCCGGGCGCACGGCAACGACGAGGGCTCGACGGTCCCGCAGACCACGCAGTACATCTACCGGGCGCACAACCTGGACAAGCCCGAGCTGTTGTCCCGGGTGCTGCAGTCCCGCGACCGCGGCCTGGTCATGGTGTTCTGCCGGACCAAGCGCACCGCGCAGAAGGTCGCCGACGACCTGGTCGATCGCGGGTTCGCCGCCGCGGCCGTGCACGGCGACCTGGGCCAGGGCGCCCGCGAGCAGGCGCTGCGTGCCTTCCGGGCCGGCAAGGTCGACGTGCTGGTCGCCACCGACGTCGCCGCCCGTGGCATCGACGTCACCGGGGTCAGCCACGTCGTGAACTACCAGTGCCCCGAGGACGAGAAGACCTACGTGCACCGGATCGGTCGCACCGGCCGCGCGGGCAGCACCGGCGTCGCCGTCACCCTGGTCGACTGGGACGACATCCCCCGCTGGCAGCTGATCAACAAGGCCCTCGAGCTGGGCTTCACCGACCCGCCGGAGACCTACTCCACCTCGCAGTGGGTCTACACCGACCTCGACGTGCCGACGACGGCGACCGGCCGGCTGCCGCGCGCCCAGCGGACCCGGGAGGGCCTGGGTGCCGAGACCCTCGAGGACCTCGGTGAGACTGGCAAGCGACAGAAGACCGGTGGGCGTGACGGTGCCCGTGGCGACCGGGACCGCAGTGCCGACCGGGACCGCAGTGCCGACCGGGACCGCGGCGGCGACCGGGGTGGGCGTTCGGGCCCGGGCCGGGAGGCCACGGCCGAGGACGAGCCCACTACGGTCGGCCCGCCCAAGAGCCGTCCGCGTCGTCGCACCCGGGGCAACGGCGAGGCCGCGGCCGGCGCCGCCGCCGCGACCGACGGCCCCTCCAGCGACTCCTCGGCCGGTGACGGCGGGGACGCGGCGGGCGCGCCGCGTCGACGTCGTCGTCGCGGTGGGGCCAACCGCGGGGGCGGCGGCTCCGAGTCCGCAGCCTGATGACGGTGCGGCGCCCGCCGCTACGCGCCGTCGGGTGGACGGCGGCCACCCTCGCGGTGGTCGTCGTCCTCGGTCTGCTGTGGCGCGGCTCGGACGCCGCGGCCACCACCAGCACGACCGCCGCCACGCCGACCCCGGTCACCGGCACGCCCGCCGCAGAGCTCAGCGAGACCTGGTCGGCGCAGCCGTCCGGTCCGGCCCCGCGCAGCGTGGTCGAGTCCGGCCGGGTGGTGCTGGCGCTGTCCGACGGCGTCCGGGCCCTGGACCCCGCGACCGGTGACGAGGTCTGGCGGTACACCCGCAGCAACGCCCGACTGTGCGACGTGACCACGACCGACGGCGTCGTCGTCGCGGTGTTCTCCACCGGCGGCCGGTGCAACGAGATCGTCGCGCTGGACGCCGGCACCGGCGTGCGCGCCTGGTACCGGACGGTGGGCTTCCGGGACGACGTCGCCCTGGCCGGCGCCGACCGGATCGTGCTGGCCAGCAGCCCGACCGGCCTGGCCACCATCGACCCGACCGGCAACAACACCCGCTGGCGCTACGAGGTGCCCGAGGGCTGCCGGCTCACCGACGCCGATGTGGGCAGCACCGGCGTCGTGGCCCTGCAGGTGTGTGGCAGCGACCCGGTGCAGGCACTGCTGTTCGACGGCTTCGACGGCTCGCAGACCTGGACCCGCGACCTCGGCGTGGAGACTGCCCGGCTGGCCGGCGTGGACGGGCTGGTCGACGTCGTCGTCCAGGACACCGTGGAGGTCCTCTCCCCCGCCGACGGCACCACACTGCAGCAGGTCGCGCTGCCGGCCGGCACGACGGACCTCGCCGTCGAGCCGCTGCAGCAGTCCCTGGCCGGGGGCACAGTCGTGGTCTGGGCGCGGGGCACGGCCCTCGCGCTGGACCAGGTCACCGGCGCCGCGCTGTGGTCGGTGCCGGCGACCGGGCTGCCCGCGGTCGGCGAGGACGGCAAGACCGCGGGCGGCGCCGTACTGGTGCCCGAGGACGGCGCGCTCGTCACCCGGGACCTCGGCACCGGTGCCGAGCTGGCCCGTTCGAGCGTCCCCGCCGACCTGCCCACCGGCGGCCGGACGACGGTGGTCGGCCCGACCGTCGTCGTCGCCACGCCGGACCAGGTCGTCGGCTACCGCTGAAGAAGGACCACGCGTCCCCCCAGACCTCGCAGGCTCGGCGCGGGCCCCTGACGGACGGCCGAAACGCCTCGCGACGCGGCTGGCGCACACTGGGGGTCATGCTCCCCGGCGGCTCCGAACACACCGCGTCCGACGACCTGCGTCAGCTCACCCCCCACGACGCCACCCCGATCACCCTCGTC
>JBBSVA010000107.1:0-11781 GCA_038233915.1 Mycobacteriales bacterium
TGCCGGCGATGCCGGTGCCCAGCCAGGTCCGCAGGAACTGGCTGGAGTTGGCCGCCAGGACCAGCACCCGGTCGCCCGGCTCGGCACCCGCCTCGGCCATCCGGTCGGCCACGGACTCCGCGTCGGCCAGGGACTGCGCGTAGGTCAGGGTGACCCCCTCGGCCGGCAGGTCGAGGAACACCGCCTCCGGACGACGGGCAGCGTGGTGGCGCAGCACCGTCGACAGAGTCCAGTCGCCCTGGTCGGCGAACGCCGGTACCAAGTCGTCGTAGGTCCTCATCGTCACCCTCGCCCCCTCACGCCCGCTCCGCTGCGAACACTTATCGAGCTAATCATGCACATGGTTCTGTGGCCAGCCACCCACCACTCCGCGAGCGCCGCCTCTCCCAGGAACAACCTGGCTCACGAACTGAGGACGAGGGCCAGTGCCGGCGCAGCCAGCGGGCCGGCGCGGCCGGCGGGGAACGACGGTGTCCATCCAACCCTCCACAAGCGTCATAATCATGTGCAGGTTTCACCGAATGTAACGGCGCTCACAGCCGCTGTCCAGCATCGACGCCCCCTGACGCACAACGGCCCGTCCCGGCTCGGGGACGGGGCTGACGGCCTCGCGAGGGGCTCAGATGCCCTGCATCATCGTGGTCTCGAGATGGCGGAGATGCCATCGGGACCACCCTCCCGACCGATGCCGGACTGCTTGAACTTGTCGAAGGGCTGGGTGACGCACATGCCCCAGTCGTTGACGTGGACCTGCCCGGTCCCGATCCGGCGGACGACAGGAGGGCCCCGGGCGTGACGCCCGGGCTCTCCTGTCCTCGCCCTCAGGTCAGCCCGGGCTCTCCTGTCGTCGTCCTCAGATGAGCAGCGTGCCCATGTCCACCGGGAGCGCCGTCCCGGTCACGAACTTCGCCTCGTCGGAGAGCAGGAACAGCACGGCGTCGGAGATGTCGCCCGGCTGGACGAGCCCGTGCTCCATCACGTTGGCCATCCAGCCAGGAGGGGCGTCGGCCTGCAGGTCCCGGCTGAAGTACTCGTTGTTGATCATCGGGGTGTCCACGCCCGCCGGGATGATCGTGTTCACCCGGATGCCGTGCGTGCCCAGCGCCATCGCGTAGTTGCGCATCAGCGACAGCACCGCGGACTTGGCCGCGCCGTAGGCCATGTGGCCCGGGTTGAGCATCTCCGGCTTGTAAGCCACGCCCCGGAAGCTGGACGTCGACCCGGTGAGCACGATCGAACCGCTGCCCTGGGCGACCATCAGCGGGGTCACCGCCTGCAGCGTGTAGAACACGCCGGACAGGTTGGTCGCGATGGTGTCGTGCCACGCGCTGATCCGCTGGGCGTGCGGGCCCGTGGAGGGCAGGATGCCCGCGTTCGCGCACAACAGGTCGACCCGGCCGAAGTGCTCCGCCGCCTGGGCCACCGCTGCGGTCACCTCGGCCTCCTCCCGGACGTCGCAGACGACGCCCAGGAAGTCCCGACCGTGCCCGCGGACCAGCTTCTCGGTCTCCGCGAGGTCCTCGGGGGTGCTCATGTCGTACTGCACCGAGTCGAACTGGCGGACGACGTCCAGCACCACGACGTCGGCTCCCTCGGCGGCCAGCCGCACCGCGTGCGACCGCCCCTGACCTCGCGCCCCACCGGTGACCAGGGCCACCTTGCCCTCGAACCGGGGTCCCTCGAACCGTCCTGCCATGGCTGTTCCTCCGTCGATCTGTCTGGTCGGGTGCCGGTCAGCCGGCGACGGGTGTCGCCGGGGCCGTGGTCGGCTGGGTGGGAGTCGGCCGGGTGGGAGTCGGCCGGGTGGGAGTCGGCTGGGTGGGGGTGAGCGCCCGGATGGCCGGCACGACCTCCCGGCCGAGGCGCTCGATCGCCGCGACGGTCTCCTCCACGCCCATGCTCGGCCACTGCGGGCGGAGCAGGAGCGGGTCGACCGGGAAGCGGGTGCACAGGTCGGTCAACTGGGCGACCACGTCGGCGTCGGTGCCCAGCACGGCGTGCTCACCGACGGTGGCCAGGAAGTCCGCGTCCAGGTCGGCCCCGGACCCAGCGTGCGCCATGCCCTTGGCCGCGTAGGACAGGTACTTGCCCTTGGACACCCGGGCGTACTCGACCAGCGCCTCCTCGCGGGAGTCCGCGACCTGCACGTTCCGGCGCACCGGCTGCGGCCCGAACACCTTGCCGCGGGCCTCGAAGCCCGCCCGGACGACGGCGAACCGCTCCTCGATCTCGGCGTACGTCGCCTCCGGCGTCACCGGGTAGGCATCCCCGAGCCGACCGGCCCGGCGGGCACCGGCCAGGGACTGCGCGCCCACCCAGATCGGCGGCCCGGGCTGCTGCACCGGCCGCAGGTGCGGAGTGACGCCGTCCAGCTGGAAGTACTTGCCCTGGTAGGAGACCTCGTCCTCGGTCCAGAGCCGGGGTAGCAGCTCGAGAATCTCGTCCATCCGCCCGGCCCGCTCCTTGAACGGGATCCCGAGGTGCGCGAACTCCTCCGGCCGGTAACCGATCCCGCCACCGAAGATCAGCCGGCCCTCGGTGACCACGTCCAGGGTCGCGAGCTCCTCGGCCAGCATCACCGGGTGGTACAGCGGAGCGATCATGATCTGGGTGACCAGCCGGGTGTCGGGGTCGCAGTCAGCGGCCAGCCGGGCCAGCAGCGGCACCGGCTGCAGCCAGCGCAGCTCGCCGTAGGCGAAGTGCTGGCCGACGGCGATGTAGGTCATGCCGTTGCGCTGGGCGGTCTCGACGATGTGTTGCAGGTCGCTGAACTGCTGCGCCGGCGGGACGGACGTGGGGACGTCGGAGAGCAGCATGCCGACGGCGACCATGGGGGCCTCTTCTCTGCGGGGTCGGGGCGGGTGCGGCTCAGCCGCGGGCGGGCTTGGTGAGGGTCTTGGCCAGCTGGCCCAGCAGGACCTCGTTGCCGCCCTCGTAGATGCGCATCGGCCGGGCGTTGCGGTACAGCCGCTCGATCGTGGAGTCCCGGACGACGCCGTAGCGGCCCATCATCTGCACGCACCGGTCGGCGACCCGGCTGGCGGTCTCGGTGGCCGCGACCTTGGCCATCGAGGACCAGTGCAAAGCGCCCAGCGGGTCGCGCTGGGCCCGGGTGGCCGCGGCGTAGACCATCAGCCGGGCCTGCTCGACCTCCATCCAGCAGGTGCCGAGCATCTGCGGCATCGGCCCGAGCCGGGCCAGCGTGGTGCCGAACTGCTCCCGGCCCGTGGTGTGCCGGACTGCCTCGTCCAGCGCCGCCTGGGCCAGCCCCACCGCGGACCCGGCGACCGACACCCGGAAGGTCGCCAGCGTCTCCAGCACCAGGGAGAACGCCTGGCCCGGTGTGCCCACCCGGGAGTCCAGCGGCAGCCGGACGTCGTCGAAGACCACGTCGCCGATCACGTGCGGAGCGATGAGCACCGGGCCCGAGGTAGTGCTGACCCCGGGGGTGTCGCGGGGCACGAAGACCAGCGAGAAGCCGTCCTCCTCCTTGGCGAGGACCAGAAAGCAGTGCGCCGCGGGAGCGTTGGTGATGTAGGACTTGTGGCCGTTCAGCACCAGTTCGCCGTCGGTCTCCACCAGCGTGGTGGTGATCGACTTCAGGTCGGACCCGACGGCGGGCTCGGTCAGGCAGATCCCGGCGATGGCCTCCATGGACACCACCCGCGGCAGCCACTCCTGCTGCACCCGCGGGCTGCCGGCCGTGGAGACCCCGTAGCTGCCGATGCCCTGCATGACGAAGAGGGAGTCCAGGTGGGCCGAGACCCCGCCGAAGGCCTCCCGGACGACGGTCACCGCCAACGGGTCGACGGTCTCGGAGTGGCCGCCGAACGCGGCGGTGACGGTGTGTCCCGCCAGCCCGCTGTCCCGCAGCGCGTCGAGCATCACCGGGTCGACGTCGGTGGCCTCGTCGGCCTCGGCGGCACGCCAGGCGACCTTCTCGGCGACCTCGCGGGCCTCCGCCAGCAGCGCGGCGTGCCGGTCCGGCAGTTCGAACGACATCCGGGGTCCTCCTGGTCTCGACCGGCCGTGGCGTCGTCGCCGGGGCCGTGGGGCGTCACCGACGACGGCGACTGCTCCAGACATCCATGTTATTCGTGAGCATGGTTATTGTGTCAACGCCCACACTCCCACGGAGAGGACCACCGTGCCCGTACCAGGCCATGCCGCCGTCATCGTCGACGCCGTCCGCTCGCCCATGGGCCGCGGGAAACCGGGTGGGGCGCTCTCCGGACTGCACCCGGTCGACCTGCTCGCCCAGGTGCTGACCGCCCTCGCGGCGCGTTCCGACCTCGACCCGGCCACCGTTGACGACGTGCTGGTGGGGTGCGTGGGCGGCAACGGCGAGCAGTCCGGCACCCCGGGCCGGCAGGCCGTGCTCGCGGCCGGCTGGCCGGCGTCGGTGCCCTCGGTGACCATTGAGCGCAAGTGCGGATCAGGGCAGCAGGCCCTGGACTTCGCCGTGCAGGGCGTGCTGGCCGGGGCCTACGACATCGCGATCGCCGCGGGCGTGGAGTCGATGAGCCGGGTGCGGATGGGCTCAGCGAGGGGCGACGCCGACCCGTTCGGCCCCCGCGTCGCCGAGCGCTACGCCCCCGGACTGGTGCCACAGGGTGTCTCCGCCGAGCTGGTCGCGCAGAAGTGGGGGCTGACCCGGGACCGGCTGGACGCTTTTGCCGCCGCCTCGCACGCCCGGGCCGCGGCGGCCGCCGCCGAGGGCGCCTTCGGCCGCGAACTGGTCCCGGTGACCACCCCGGACGGCGAGGTGACCGCCGACGAGACCATCCGGCCCGGCACCACCCCGGAGAAGTTGGCCGGCCTCTCCCCCGCCTTCGCCGGCGGCCCGCACGCCGAGCGGTTCCCCGACCTGGACTGGATGATCACCGCCGGCAACTCCTCCCAGCTGACCGATGGCGCCGCGGCGCTGCTGGTGATGAGCGAGGAGCGCGCGTCTGCGCTGGGGCTGACGCCGCGGGCCAGGATCGTGGCCACCGCGGTCACCGGTGACGATCCACTGCTGATGCTCACCGGGCCGATCCCGGCGACGCACAAGGTGCTCGCCCGCGCCGGGTTGTCGCTGGACGAGATCGCCGTGTTCGAGGTCAACGAGGCCTTCGCGTCGGTCCCGCTGGCGTGGCAGGCCGAGTTCGCGGTACCCGCCGCACAACTCAACCCGCGTGGCGGGGCCATCGCACTGGGCCACCCGCTGGGCGCCTCGGGCGCCCGGCTGGCGACCACGCTGCTGTCGTACCTGGAGGACACCGGCGCCCGCTACGGGCTGCAGACGATGTGCGAGGCCGGCGGCATGGCCAACGCCCTGGTCCTGGAGAACCTGGGGCACCGATGAGGAGCCACCGATCATGAGGAGCCACTGAGCATGGACGTCACCGCAGGATCCGCCGTCGTCACCGGGGGCGCCTCGGGCCTCGGGCTGGCCACCGCCCGCCGACTGGTCGAGCGCGGGGTGCCCACCGTGCTGCTGGACCTGCCGTCCTCGGCCGGCGAGGAGCGTGCCGCCGAGCTGGGCGGGGACACCCGGTTCGTGGCCGCCGACGTCACCGACCCCGAGCAGGTCGCCGCCGCTGTCGAGGCCGCGGACGCGATGGCCCCGCTGCGCACCCTGGTGCACTGCGCCGGCCGGGGCGGGGCCATGCGGGTGGTGGACAAGACCGGGCAGCCCGGGTCGCTGGAGCTCTACGAGTCCGTCGTCCGGGTCAACCTCATCGGCAGCTTCAACGTGCTGTCCCAGGCCGCCGCCCGGATGGCCGCGCACGACCCGGTCGACGGCGAGCGCGGGGTGTGCGTGCTGACCTCCTCCGTCGCTGCCTGGGAGGGCCAGATCGGTCAGCTGCCCTACGCCTCGGCGAAGGCCGGCATCGTCGGGCTCACCCTGGTCGCCGCCCGCGACCTGTCCAGCCGGCAGATCCGGGTGATGACCATCGCCCCGGGCACCTTCGACACCCCGATCCTGGCCCGGCTGCCTGAAGCCGTGAAGGAATCGCTGGGCCAGATGACCCCGCACCCCAGGCGCCTCGGCGTGCCCGACGAGTACGCCCGGTTGGCGATGGCGATCATCGAGAACCCGATGCTCAACGGGGAGACCATCCGGCTGGACGGCGCGATCCGGATGCAGCCGAAGTGAGCACGCCCGACTCCGGGGTGCGCGTCGAGCGGGACGGCGCCGTCCTGGTCGTCACCATCGACCGACCGCAGGCCAAGAACTCCATCGACACCGCGGCCGCTGTCGCCATCGGTGCGGCCATGGACACCCTCGACGACGACGACACGCTCTTCGTCGGCGTGCTCACCGGCGCCGGCGGGGTGTTCAGCGCCGGGATGGACCTCAAGGCGTTCCTGCGCGGAGAGAAGCCACACGTGCCCGGCCGCGGCTTCGCCGGGCTGGTGGAGCGACCTCCCACGACCCCGCTGATCGCGGCGGTGGAGGGGCCGGCCCTGGCCGGGGGCTTCGAGATCGCGCTGGCGTGCGACCTGATCGTCGCCGGCCGGGGAGCCTCGTTCGGGCTGCCCGAGGTGCGGCGCGGCCTGCTGGCCGGTGGCGGCGGGCTGCTCCGGCTGCCCCGCAAGGCCGGGCTGCCGCGGGCCACCGAGTGGGCGCTGACCGGTGACCGGATCAGCGCCGCCGACGCGCACGCGGCGGGCGTGGTCAACCGGCTCGTCCCCGACGGGCACGCACTGCCCGAGGCGCTGGGACTCGCCCACCAGATCGCCGGCAACGGCCCCCTCGCGGTGCAGGGCACCAAGCGGATCCTCACCGAGGGCGGCCAGTGGCCGGCCGAGGAGGCCTTCGCGCGGCAGTGGGAGGTCTACGCGCCGATCCGCTCCTCAGAGGACGCGCGGGAGGGCGCGCTGGCCTTCACCGAGAAGCGCGAGCCGGTCTGGCGGGGGCGCTGACCCGGTCCGTCACTTCCAGTCGACGACGGCGTCCATCAGGTGCGGGTGGCGGACCCGGACCCAGTCGGCGTACTGCTGCATGTGCTCGTGCATCAGCCGCTGGGCCTCCTCGGCCCGGCCCTCGGCGATCGCCTCGGCGATCCGGGCGTGCACGGTCAGCACCTCGTCGCGCTGCTCCTTCGGGGACAGCAGCCCGACGACCTGGTCGTGGAAGATGTCCTCCAACGACATGCTCACCAGGTTGAGGATCGGGTTGCCCGACAGCGACGCGACAGTGCGGTGGAAGTCGTGGGTGGCGTCGAAGTAGACCTGGTCGTCCTGGGCCACGGCCTCCCCGGTGGGCTGCCCGCCCCCGGCGACCAGCTCCTGGGCCCGGCGCTCGGCGGCCCGCCGGGCCATCATCGGCTCCATCTCCAGGCGGGCGTCGATGAGCTCGCGGAACGTCATCCCGCCCAGGTGGAAGAACAGGCTCGACATCCGGCCGAAGTCCCGGGTGCCCACCGCGATGACCACCGGACCGCCGTTGCGGCCGGGCTTCATGGTGATCAGGCCGTGCACCTCCAGGATCCGGAGCGCCTCGCGCAGCGAGCCGCGGCCCACGCCGTAGTCCTCGAGCATCTGCGCCTCGGAGGACAGCAGCGTGCCGGGCTGGAGCTTGCGGGACACGATCTCGTGCACGATCTCCTGGGCCAACGCCTCGGCGACCTTCGCGCCCCGCTTGATCGGTCGCGGAACGGAACCGTCCGGACGCGACCGAGCACTGGCAGTCATGCCGGTAGCCTAGCCCTGCGCAGGATTTTCCCGGGCGAACACCAGCTCCTCCGGGTGACGCCCGTCGACGTCCGCCGCTGCTGTCCGGTGCCGGACCACCGCTCGCCGAGGCGCTCAGCGCACAGTCAGCAGCATCGGTCCGCGCGGCTTGGGGATCGGCACCGGGGAGATGACGACGCCGGCGTCCGGGTCGGCGGTGACCCGTCGGGTGGCCAGCAGCCGGGCCACGATCGCCTTCACCATCACCTCCGCGACGTGGTTGCCGATGCACAGGTGCGCGCCGCCGCCGAAGGGCACGAAGAGGTGCGTGTGCTGCTTGTGCTCCTCCCGGCCCGGGGCGAAGCGGTCTGGGTCGAAGGCGGCCGGCCGGGTCCACCAGTCCGGGTGCCGGTGCAGCGCCAGGCTCGACACGCTCACCCCGACGCCCTGCGGCACCGGCACACCGTCGATGACGACGTCCTCCAACGCCCGGCGCGGGGAGAACGGCACCGGCGGGCTCAGCCGCAGCGCCTCGGACATCGCCCGCGAGGTGTGCACCAGCGCGCCGTGGTCGGCCGGGGTCACCGGGGCGCCGTCCAGCGCGCGGACCTCCTCGGCCACCCGGTTCTGCTCGGCCGGGTGCAGGGCCAGCTGCCACAGCAGCACGGCCAGCGTCGAGGTGGTGGTGTCGTGCGCGGCGAGCATCAGGAAGACCATGTGGTCCACGACGTCCTCCACCGGCAGCAGTGCGCCGTCCTCGGTGGTCGCGTGCGACAGCCGGGACAGCAGGTCCCCGCGCGGGGATTCCCGCCGGCGGGCGGCGACCAGGTCGCCGAAGACCCGGGTCAGCTCGGCCCGGCCCTGCAGCCCGCGCCGGTACGGGGTGCCCGGCAGCGCAACCCGCAGCGGGGTGATCGAGGCGGCGACGGCGGCCTGGAAGGCCTTGTTCACCCGTTCGGACTGCTCCCCCAACGACACCCCGACGAACACCTCGGCGGCGATATCCAGGGTCAGCCGCTTCATCAGCAGGTAGACGTCGACGTCGCCGTCGGGGAGGTCACGCAGGTGCCGGTCGGTGACGTCGTGGATGGCGTCGACGTAGCCGGTCAGCGCGGCCCGGCTGAACGCCTGCTGCATGACCCGGCGGTGCCGGTGGTGGTCGTCGAAGTCGCGCAGCATCAGGCCGTTGCGGAACAGCGGGCCGATGCTGTTGGACCAGCCCTGCTCGCTGGACAGCACCTTGCCCGGGTCCAGGAAGACCTCGCGGGTGGCCTGCGGGGTGAGGAACGTGATGCCCTCGCGACCTAGCACCCGCATCCGGAACACGTCACCGTGCTGGAGCCGGCGGCTCTCGACCAGCCCTGCGGCGTCCCGGACGAACATCAACGTGTGGCCCACCAGGGGCCAGCCCCGGTCACCGGGCACGTGCGCGAGCGGGTCGACCACAGCAGAGCACCTCCAGCACGCCGCTGCGTTGCGACGTGCACCGGACCCTAGGTGCGGTCGACCCCCAGGACCAGCATCACCGCAGGACGGCGTCGACCAGGTGCGGGCCGGGCTCGGCGAAAGCCTGCCGCAGGGCCGCCGCCAGCTCCGGGCCGGTGGTCGCGCGCACGCCCGGCACGCCCATCCCGGCGGCCAGCGCCACGAAGTCCAGCGATGGCGAGCCCAGGTCCAGCAGCCGGCCGGCCCGCTGCCCGCCCGCGGTGGCCCCGACGTTCTCCAGCTCACCGGCCAGGATCGCGTAGGCCCCGTTGTCGCAGACCAGCACGGTGACGTCGAGCTGCTCGCGGGCCATCGTCCACAGCGCCTGCACCGTGTACATCGCCGAGCCGTCGGCCTGCACCGCGAGCACCGGTCGCTCCGGGCAGGCCACCGCGGCACCCACGGCCATCGGCAGGCCGTCGCCGATCGCCCCGCCGGTCAGCGACAGCACGTCGTGCCGCGCTGCCCCCGCCGTTGCCGGGAAGAGCGCAGATCCGCTGGTGAGGGACTCGTCGACCAGCACGGCGTGTTCGGGGAGCACCGCGGCGACGACGGCGGCCAGCACCTGCGGGTCCAGCCGCCCCTCCGGCACCTCGGGCACCGACGACGGGGCCAGCACCGGGTCGCCGCCCACCTCGTCGGCGAGGGCCTCCAACGCGGCCAGCGCCGACTCCCCCGGTTCGGTGAGCACGTCGACCCGGCAGCCGTCGGGCACGAAGGAGCCCGGCACGTCGGGGTAGGCGAAGAAGGAGACCGGCGCCGGGGCACCGACCAGGACCAGCTGCCGGACGTCGTCCAGCGCGGCCAGCGCCGGACCCGGCGGGTAGGGCAGCTTCGGCACGTACGGCAGCCCGGCCCCGCGGGCCATCCGCGCCGGGAACGTCTCGGCCATCAGCCGGGCCCCGGTGCCGGCGGCGATCCGGGCCGCGGCGAGCAATGCCTCGGCGGTGAGTGCGTCTCCGCCCAGGAAGAGCACGGTCTCCCGACCCATCGTGCCGGCCAGCGCGGTCGGGTCGGGCACCCGAGGGCGGGCCCGGGGCCGGTCGACCACCCCGGGCGTCGCGCCCTTCGACCAGGAGACGTCGGCCGGCAGCACCAGGGTGGCCACCTGACCGCGGGTCGCGGCAGCCACCGCGTCGGCGACGTCGTCCCCGACGTGGGTGGTGGTCAGCGAGCGGCGCAGCCAGCCGACCGCACCGGCCAGGGCGTCCAGGTCGGACTCCAGCGGGGCGTCCAGCCGCTTGTGGGTCAGCGCGTGGTCCCCGACGACGTTGACCACCGGGGCCCGGCCGCGGCGGGCGTTGTGCAGGTTCGCCCAGCCGTTCGCGAAGCCCGGGCCCAGGTGCAGCAGGGTCGCGGCGGGCTTGCCGGTCATCCGGGCGTACGCGTCGGCGGCACCGGTGGCCACGCCCTCGAACAGCGTCAGCACGGCCCGCATCTCCGGGACGTCGTCCAGGGCGGCGACGAAGTGCATCTCCGAGGTGCCGGGGTTGGCGAAGCAGACCTCCACCCCGGCGTCGACGAGCGTGCGGATGACTGCCTGGGCACCGTTCACGTCCCGCACCCTGGCACCTGGCCGTCCAGCCCGCGCGGTGGTCTGATGCCGTGGAGGGTCCCGGCGACGGAGCCGGGCCCAGACACGGAGGTGCTCGTGACCCATCGCCTGCTCGTGACCTACGGACCGCCCACCGACCCCGCAGCCTTCGACGCGCACTACCGCGACGTGCACACCGGCCTCGCGCAGAAGATCCCCGGCGTCACGCGGTTCAGCACCGGCCACCCCGAGACGATGGACGGCTCCCCCTCGCCGGCCTACCTGATCGCCGAGCTGGACTTCGAGTCCGCCGAGGCGATGGGTGCCTCGATGAGCTCCCCGGAGGGCTCGGCGGCCGGCGCGGACGTCGCGACCTTCGCCACCGGCGGGGCCACGATGGTGCACTTCGACGTGCAGGACGCCTCGGCCTGACCCACGGCTGACGGCGGGCCGACCGGCCCGCCGTCAGCGGCCGGACCCCGGCCCCCCAGGCGAAGACCACGGCCAAGGTCCCGATCGGTGCTCGTCACGGGGAGACAGTAGGAAGGCCGGTGATGATGAGCCGGTGACCGCGCCGTCCGACCTGCCCTTCGTGCTGCCCAGCGCAGGCCCCGAGCCGATCCCGGCCGACGTCGCCCGTGCCGCGGTGCAGGGCTACCGGCACGGCCGCCGGCCGCTGTGGTTCCGGCCACCCGGCACCCGGGAGGGTCGCTGGGTGCAGCTGCCGGCGTTCGGCTGGGCGCGCTGCGACATCCTGCCCACCGGGTCCGACGACGCCGACCTGCTCGCCGCCGAGGGCCTGCACGGACGGCTGGACGAGGCCGATCGGGCCGCCGCCGCAGCTGCCCTGACCCGACTCCGGCCGGTCGTGAACGCTGCTGTCCTGCGGGCCGGCGGACGCGCCTTCGGCGAGCTGCCCGACGACGAGGTCTCCGTGCTCGGCGAGCCCGGCACGGTCAGCGCCGCGCTGCGGGAGGTCCAGCGGGAGCGGCTGTTCCCCGTGGTCAGCGCCGCGCTGCACCACCGGCACCCGGACCTGGTGCCGCACGTGGACCGGGTGACCCGGCTGCAGCTGCTGCCGCACCTGGAGGAGGGCGACA
>JBBSVA010000108.1:0-11705 GCA_038233915.1 Mycobacteriales bacterium
ACGACGGCTTCGGAGCCGGTCGCGCGGACGACGTGGTCGGCATGCACCTCCCGCCCGGCGACCTCCAGGCGCCGGGAGCCAGCAGCCGGGCCTCGCCCTTGAGCACCAGCGCGCCCTTCTCGGCGTAGTCGCTGACCTGACCGGAGTCGTCGAGGTACCAGGCCATGTGGTCGCGGTACTCCCGCGCTTGCGGCCAGTCCAGCCGTGTGCCCCCGGCTCCCGCGGCGCGATCGGTCGCACCGGCGCCTACCGGCGGCTCTCGGCGGCCGGAGCACGTCTTGGACGGGTGCACGCCAGTAGGCGCACTCCCGCCGATCACCTCCCGCCCGATCACCGCGACCCGTTACCGGCAGCCAGCGTCCGGCTGGCGGCGACCTCGCCACCCTGCCCCATCCCGATCACTGCGACGTCGACCTGCTCGGTCATGGTGTCTTCCTACTTGGGTCCTGTGGTGGCACTGCCGCTGCTGGCCCGGTCAGGCGCAGCAGGAGGTCGGTAGCTGGTTGCGGAACAGGCCCGCGGCGATGCGCAGGCTCTCGGCCATCGTCAGATACGGCGCCCAGGTGTCGGCCAGGTCGTCGACGGTCATCCCGGCCTTGATGGCGTAGGTGGCGGCCAGCATCATCTCCCCCGCGCCGTCGGCCAGGGCGTGGACGCCGAGGACCCGCCCGGTGCCGGCGTCGGCGACCACCTTGACCGCGCCGCGGGTGTCCCGTTGGACCAGCGCGCGAGGGACGTCATCCAGCTGCAGGACCCGGCACTCACAGCGGTGCCCCCGCCGCAACGCCTCCGCCTCGCCCCATCCCGCGGACGCGAGTTGCGGCCGGGTGAACACGACGGCCGGCAGCCCGGTGTAGTCCACCCGGGCCGGGGGCGCCTCGCGGTCGGCGGCCAGTGCGTTGAGCGCCGCGGCCCGACCGCCCGCGGCGGCGACGTAGACGTACTGCGGAGAACCGGAGACGTCACCGGCGGCATAGATGTGGGGATTGGAGGTGCGCTGTCCCTCATCGACGGCGACGAAGCCGCGTTCGTCGGTGCGCACTCCGGCGGCTGCCAGACCGAGGCCGTCGGTCCGGGCCCGGCGGCCGGTGGCGACCAGCAGCCGGTGTCCGCTGACCCGCCGTCCGGACGCCGTGGTCACCGTCACTTGTCCCCCGTCGTCGGCGACCGCGCTGGCCCGCTCCTGGACCACCTCGATGCCGTCGGTGGCGAACACGTCCCGCAGGACGTCGGCCAGCTCCGGCTCGGCCTCGGGAGCCAACCGCCCGACGATCGTCACCCGGGCGCCCAGCTGCGCGAACAGCTGCGCCTGTTCCATGCCGACGTAGCCACCACCGACGATGACCAGCGACTCCGGCACCTCGGTCAGCTCCATGGCCGTCGTCGAAGTCAGGTACTCGACGTCGGCGAGCCCGGCCAGGTCCGGTCGATCCGGCACCGAACCCGTCGCCACCAGATGGGCCCGGGCAGGCAACGCGCGGCCGTCGACCTCCAGGGTGGAGGGATCCCGAAAGCGAGCGTGTCCCGGGAGCACCTCGAACCCGTAGGCACTGGCGACGTCGGCGTACTTGGCCTGACGCATGCCGCCGACGAGTTCGTCCTTCTGCGCGACGAGCGCGCCCAGGTCGACCCCACCGGCCGAGGTCGGCACCCCGGTGAAGGGGTTGGTCGCCGCACCGTGGCGCGCGCCCGCCGCGGCCAGCAGCGTCTTCGACGGCACGCACCCGACGTTGACGCACGTGCCGCCCAGCACGCCGCGCTCGATCACGACGACGCTCGCGCCGGCCTGCCGGGCAGCGATCGCCGCGGCCATGCCCGCTCCGCCGGACCCGATCACCGCCAGGTCGATCTCGTCCCTGGTCTCGTGTGCATCTGCACGCATTGCTGACCTCCTCGATCGGGATCAGACTTGACCTTCCAGTACAGGGCAAGGTCAAGCCGCACCACAATGGAGGGAGAGACCACCGTGCGCATCGGGGAGGCGGCTGCGGCCGCCGGCACCAGCACCAAGGCGCTGCGCTTCTACGAGGCGGCAGGGCTGTTGCCGCCACCGGAGCGCACCAGCGCGGGTTACCGGGACTACCCGGCCGAGATCCTCTCCCGGCTGGACTTCATCCGCCGCAGCCAGCGCGCCGGCCTGACCTTGGCCGCGATCCGGGAGGTCCTCGAGATCCGGGACGGCGGGGCTGCGCCCTGTGGGCACGTCCAACAGCTGCTCACCCGCCGGCTGGCAGACCTGGATCGGCAGATCACCGATCTGCTGGCGCTGCGAACCACCGTCACGGAACTGCACGCCGGAGCGGCCACCGCCGAGCCGGAGACCTGCGATCCGGATGCGGTCTGCCGTTACCTATAGCTCACCCACCGAGGCGATGGCCACCCCGGGCAGCCAGCCACGGAACAGACCGGAGCAGGTCTGGTACAGATCGCGAACGTGGCGTGGGAGCAGCACTGTGCCCGCTGGACAGCGGGCCCGAGGAGAGCCCCGCCACCGCGCCGGTTCCACAGCCTGACGGCGAGCGGCCCGGGAGGGGCAGGGGTGGCGAACGCTCGAGCCCGGTCTGCATCCTCGCGGGGTACGGCGGTGGCGCCGCCTGGTGCCGAACGCGGTCACGCGACCGCTGCCCTGCGGGAACACGCCGTGTCACTCGCCGGGTTTCCGGGACATGTACCGGCCGACTGATCCCCACGTCGGTCGGGCTGAGCTCTTCCGCGTGCACGTCGAGCCGGAGATCGAGGTCCTACTGCGGGTCGCCCGCACACTCACCGGTTCCTGGGCCGAAGCCGAGGATCTGACCCAGGAGAGCCTGGTGCGTGCGTGGCGCGCACTGGACGGTTTCGACGGAGCGCATCCGCGGGCCTGGCTGCTGACCATCCTGCGCAACACCCACGTGAACATGAACCGTCGGCGCCGGCCGGACACCGTCGAGGACATCAGCGTCCTGCCCGGAGTGCGTCCTGCCTTCGGTGCGCTGGCCGAGCCCAGCCCGGAGGAGCAGCTCGTGAGGAACATCCTGCCCGACGACCTGGAGCGCGCCATCGGGAGCCTGGACCCCAAGTTCCGGACCGTCGTCGTCCTGGTGGACGTCAACGGGCTGACCTACGCCGAGGTCGCCGAGACCCTGGGCATCCCCCTGGGCACGGTCATGTCCCGGTTGAGCCGGGCCCGCCAGCGGATGCGCACCCATCTCCGCACCCACACCGACCGCGAAGGGATCGTCCGATGATCGCCGGCGCCCGGCGGATGCTGTCCTGCCGTTTCACCGCTGCCCGCCTGCAGCGGTACCTCGACGCCGATCCGTCCGCCCTCCTGGACCCGGCGGAGGTCCGTCGCCTGGAAGCGCACCTGGCCGAGTGCGCCCGCTGCGCCCGCGCGGTCGAGGACTTCCGGTCGCTGCGGTGGGCGATGTGGCGGATGTCGGCACGGCTGCGTCCCGATCCGGCAGCGGTGCACCGCATGCATCAGGTGGTCGACGAGCTCGTGGAAGATCGCCGGTGACCGCCGCACGGTCGGCGCCCGCATCCCCGTCCGTGCCGTCCGGCGTCTGGGACCTGCTGGTGCTCGGTGGCGGCACGGCCGGCATGGTCGGGGCGAAGACCGCGGCCGCACTGGGTGCGCGGGTGCTGCTCGTGGAGCGCGACCGCACGGGCGGCGACTGTCTGTGGACCGGTTGCGTCCCATCCAAGTCGCTGCTCGTTGCGGCCTCCGCTGCGGCGACGGCCCGCTCCGCGCGCCCGCTCGGGATAGAGGTCGACGGCGTCCGAGTGGACTTCCCGCAGGTGATGGCCCACGTCCGGGCAGCCATCGCCGCGATCGCACCGATCGACTCCCCGGAGGCACTGCGCGCCGTCGGAGTGCACGTGGTCACCGGCTCCGCCCGGCTGACCGGCCCGGACACCGCTGACATCGACGGGCACCCGGCGCGCTTCCGGCAAGCATTGCTGGCCACCGGCGCGGCACCGGCCCTGCCGCCGATCCCGGGCCTGGATCCCCGCCGGGTGCTGACCAGTGCCACCGTCTGGGAGCTGGACGAGCTGCCGGGCCGGCTGGCCGTGCTGGGGGGCGGCCCGATCGGCTGCGAACTGGCGCAGGCCTTCGCCCGGCTGGGCGCCCAGGTGACCCTCGTCGAGGGTGCCGACCGGCTGCTCGGCAAGGAGGACCCGGACGCAGCCTCCGTGGTGGCGAACTCCCTGCGGCGCGACGGCGTGCACCTGATGCTGGGACAGCAGGTCACCACGGTCAGGCACTCCGACCAGGGAGGTGAACTGCAGCTCGCCGACGACGCGGTCGTGCCGTTCGACCGTCTACTGATGGCCGTGGGACGACGTCCCCGCACCGATGAGCTGGGCTGTGCCGCGGCCGGCGTCCAGCTCCGAGACGACCACACCGTCGTCCTGGACGACGCGCTGCGCAGCACCAACCCCCGAATCTGGGCCGCTGGCGACCTGACCGGGCATCCACAGTTCACCCACACCGCCGGGATGCACGGCAGCCTGGCGGCGTCCAATGCCGTCCTTGGCCTGCGGCGCCGCCTCGACCCGGTGGTGCCCCGGGTGACCTACACCCACCCTGAGGTCGGCGCCGTCGGCGTCCCGACCGCCGACACATCAGCCGGCTGCACCGTGCACCGGACGGAGCACACCCATCTCGACCGCGCCGTCATCGATGGACGGACCGATGGGTTCACCGCGCTGGTTCTCGACCGCCGGGGACGGGTGGTCGGCGCCACGGTCGTCGGTCCCCGCGCGGGGGAGACGCTCGGGGAACTGACCCTGGCCGTGCGGCACGGGATGCGAACCTCGGCGCTGGCCGGCACCACGCACGCCTATCCGACCTACAACGACGCCGTGTGGAACACCGCAGTGGAACACGTCCGGGGACGACTGGCGGCACCGGCTGCCCGGCTCCTCACCGGGACGATCGTCCGGGTACGGCGGGCCTGGGTCGACCACCGGCGGTGACCCGTCCCCCCGATCCGGGGGGACGGTCAGCTCTGCAGCGAGTCCACGATGCGCCGTGCCGTTCTCCGGGCGTCGCGGTCGACGCCGTCGATGATCGCGGAGTTCAGGCGGGTCTGCCACGGCAGACCCATCCAGTGCAGCCCCGGGACGGGGGAAGCGCCGTACTGGTGGATTGGCGCACCGGCGGCGTCCGTGGCGCCAGGGAGCTGCACCCACGCGGTGTCGGGACGGAAGCCGGTGCACCACAGCACTGATGTGACCGGCAGCGACGTCCCGTCGGCCGGGGTGACGCATTATCCGTCCGCCGCCACGAGGCGGTGCGGCGGGAGCCGGAGCTGTCCGCTGCGGGCCAGGTCCCGCACCTGCCGACCGACGATCGCGTCGCCCCGCCGCTGGACGTACCGCGACACCGGGGAGGTGCTGGCGGAGTTGAGGACGCCGGTCAGCAAGGTCCACCAGTACATGCTCACCCCGAGGATGTCCTCGGGCAGGAACCACAGGGGCCGGGAGCTGACGATGGCCACGTGGGTGCCCGCCAGCTCGATGGCCAGCTGAGCGGCGGAGTTGCCGCCGCCGACCACCAGCACGGGGCCGAGCGGGACGTCGTCCGGCCGGCGGTACCCGGCCGAGTGCAGCTGGGCCACCTCGGGGGCGAGCCCGGCGGCTGCGTCAGGGGTGAATGGTCGCTGGAACGGGCCGGCGGCGATGACCACGTGTCGAGCACGGATCGCACCCGCCGAGGTCCACGCCGTGAATCCTTCCGCTTCCCCGGTCAGCCGCGTGACGCGCTCCGCCGCCGACGCTCACGCCGGATCACCCGCCGGTCCGCCGGTCGCCAGCGCCCGCCGGCCCGCGTCATGCACGTCGGCGGCGGCCGGCCGGTCGTCCGGGCTGCGGGGGCGCCAGAGTGTCAGCACCGTTCCCCCGACCAGAAACGCGTCCGCGCCGAGCTGGGGTGTCCTCACCGGTGGGCCGGGAAGGACGCCGGCCGGCCCGCCGCGCACGGGCGTAGATGGCGAGCGTGGCGGGGGTGTACACCCGCCACCACGGTGCACCGCCGATGCCCAGACGCCGGTACAGCTCCCGGTCGGGGTCGCTGAGGACGGCGCCGGTCCAGCCGAGCCGGCGGGCGATGGGCGCCAACCGGTCGGCCGGGCTGAAGCCGACCAGCAGCAGCCCGATCCGCGGATCGTCGTGCGCGTCCTGCACCTGGACCAGGTGCTGCTGGCACGGCAGCTCATGCCGGTGGCGCATCAGCACCACGACCTGAACCCCGGCCACGCCGCGCAGCATCGTCCGGGCGCCGGCGGCATCGATCAGGACGACGTCGCCGACGTCGATGGACACGTTCTCCCGGTACGGCATTCCAGTCTCCCGGTGGTGCGGTCAGGCGGGCGTGGTCGCGAGGTCGGACCGCGATGAGAGGGCTTCCAGGGATCGGCCGGCCGCGTCCGGGCCGCCCCGCCGCGCGTACCCCGCCATGGCCCCGGCCCCTGCGAGCCAGAATCCGACGACGAGCAGGTAGGAGACGGTGGCGCCCGCTGCGGTGGCCAGGGCAGGCAGCAGCAGGGTGCCCACGATCGCCCCGATCCGGCCGATGGCGACCGAGGCCCCCACGCCTGCGCCGCGCAGATGCGTGGGGAACAGCTCGGTCATCGTCGGATAGGCCGACGTCCAGGCCGCGGTGGCGAAGGCGTTCGCCACCACGAAAGCCACAGTGACCCACCCAGCGCTGCCGGTCGCCGTGGCCGCGGCGAGGAACCCGACGCCGGCAGCAGCGGCGGTGTAACAGGCCAGCACGGTCCGGTGGTGACCGAGCTGGTCGAAGAAGCTGCTCATTCCCAGGCCGCCGGCCAGCGCGCCGAGGTTGCCCAGGATGTAGAAGAACGGGATCTCGGCCTGGGAGATCTGCACCTGTGGGAGAACGACCACCGACAGCAACGCGAACAGGCCGTAATAACCGAACGCCTCGGCCAGGTCCAGGCTCGCGCCCAGCGCGAGCCGTCCCGGATGGCGGCGGACCAGTTCCCGTAGCGCCGCACCCGTCGGGAGTGGTGCCGGCCGGGCGGCGGCCTCGACCGGCGGAGCCGGCTGCCCGGACGCGGCCTCGAGTGCAGAGACGATCGCGTCGGCCTCCGCGTGCCGCCCGCGGCTGGCCAGCCACCGCGGCGACTCCGGGATGCGGCGGCGGAAGAACAACACCACCAGGGCGAGCAGACCGCCGACCACGAAGGTCAACCGCCAGGAGAGGCCCGCGCTGAGCGCCGCGCTGTTGAGCAGCAGGTAGGCCATCAGCGCGGCGAGGATCGCGCCGGCCGGCCAGAAGTTCATCACCACCGCATTGGCCCGGCCGCGCACCCGGGCGGGCATGAACTCGGCGATGGCGGCATTGACGATCGCGTACTCGGCCCCCACGCCGAGGGCGGCCAGGAAGCGCAGCGCGTACACCCAGCCCAGCGACGGGGCCAGGCCGGTGAGCATGGTGAAGCCGGCGTACCAGAGCAGGGTGACCAGGAACAGCCGCCGTCGGCCCAACCGGTCGGTGAGCCGGCCACCGACGAGGGCGCCGAGCAGGATCCCGACCAGCCAGACGGCCAGGACGGCGTCGCGGGCGAACACCGAAGCCCGGAACTCGTCCCCCAGCGGTCCGACAGCGCTGGAGAAGACCTGCACCTCGAAGGAGTCGAACATCCATCCGGCGCCCAGCGCGATCAGGATGGTGGTGTGCCGGCTGCTCCACGCCAGCCGGTCGAGTCGGTCGCCGATGCTGGCCGCGGCCACCGCTGTGCTCACCGGGCGTCCACTCGACCGCTGTCGGGCACGCGGATGCCGGGCCGGCGACGGGCGGATCGGCGGCCGCGCGCCCACCGCGGCCCGGCCGCGTAGCGGCGCGCCAGGTCAGCCGGATCGACGCCGAGGAAGTACAGCAGCTTCAGCCACTGCATGAACACCAGGAGCCGGAGCGTGCCGTGCTCGTCGAACCGCCGCGCCGAAGCCGTCGAGGTGGCCGGCAGCAGGACCATCCGGCCGATGCGCGCCAGGCGCCGTGACATCTCCAGGTCCTCCATCAACGGCAGCTCGGGAAACCCGCCCAGCTCCTCGAAGACCGACCTGCGGATGAACATCGCCTGGTCCCCGAAGATCCAGTGCAACCGCCGTGCCCGGGCATTGGAGGTGGCTGCGACATAGTCCAGGCCCGCGCTGCGACGGTCGAAGCGCAGCGTCAGACCGCCACCGACGACGGCCGGGTCGGCCAGCGTTGCCCGCAGTTGCCCCAGCGCCGCCGGGTCGACGCGGGTGTCCACATGGTGGAACCACAGCACGTCCCCGGAGGCGTGCGCCGCGCCCACGTTCACCTGGTGCCCCCGACCGGGAGAGGTCGACACCACGCGGGCCGGTGACCGGACCAGCTGGGGAGTGCCGTCGGTGGAGCCGCCGTCGACCACGACCACCTCGCAGCCGGGAAAGTCGCGCGTCAACCGGTCGAGTGCGCCGGCGAGCGTGGCTGCTTCGTCCAGCACCGGGACGACGATGGACACGGTCAATGGCCGCAACGCTGGTGCCGGGTTGCCTGGCACCGGGCCACCGCGCAGACCTGTCACCGACCGCCTCCCGTCGCCGTCCGGTGTGCAGACGGCCCCCCACGGGGCGTCCCGGGCACGGAACCCGGTGACCCCGGGCGACCCTTCCCACATCCGCAGGGTGCACGTGGAAGGCCCGGGAGGGCTGGGCGGGTTCCCGCATCGTGACCAGACTGGCCATTTGCGGCGGCACCTACTCCAACCCCTACGCCCTGCGCGCCTTCATCGTGCAGGCGCGGGCCCACGGCGCCGACCGGCTCGTCTGCCTGGGGGACTTCGGGGCCTACGGCGCCGAGCCCGAGGCCATCTGGCCGCTGCTCCTCGACTCGGGGATCGAGTGCATCGCCGGCAACTACGAGGTGGCCATCGGCAGCGGGCAGACCGACTGCGGCTGCGGGTACACCGACGACGCCGACAACGCCTTCGCCGCGATCGCCTACGACTACACCTTCGCGCACACCTCCCCCGCCTTCGCCGCCTGGATGCGCACGCTGCCCACCGAGCGGCGGGAGGACATCGACGGGGTCGACGTCCACCTGGTGCACGGCTCGACGCTGGCGGTCAACGACTTCTGGTGGGAGTCGCTGTCCGACGAGCAGCACCGGTTGCGCGTCGAGGCCTCCGGGGCCGATGTCATCTGCTGCACCCACTCCGGGCTGCCGTGGACCCGCCGGGTCCCGCGCCGGGACGGCGGTGAGACGCTGGTCGTCAACGTCGGGGTGCTCGGCCGGCCGGCCAACGACGGTGGCCAGCACGTCTGGTTCGCCCTGGTCGACCTGGGGCCGGAAGGCGCCAGCGCCCAACTGCTGCCGCTGCACTACGACTGGCAGGCCCAAGCCGCGTCCATCCGTGCCGCAGGCCTCCCCGAGGCCTTCGCCGAGACCGTCGAGTCCGGTCACTGGACGACGTGCCTGGAGGTCGTGCCACCGGCCGAGCGCTCCCGCGGCCGATACCAGCTCTACAAGTCCGCGGTGCCCGACTTCTCCGCCGCACCGGTCACCTGGGCCGACGCCGCACCGGTTCCCGACGATGGGCTACCGGTCCTGCCGCTGTTCGGCTCCCTGCTCTTTCCGCCGCGGCTGTGGGCCTACACCAACTTCCACTGCAACCTGGCCTGCGACTACTGCTCGGTGGCCTCCTCGCCTCAGGCCCGGCGGCGCAGCCTCGGACTGCCCCGGTTCCGCGCGCTGGTCGACGACGCCGTCGCCGAGGGTTTCACCGAGGTCTACGTCACCGGTGGCGAACCCTTTCTGGAGCCCGACCTGGTGGACATGCTGCTGTACGCCACCGAACGGCTCGACGTGGTCTGCCTGACCAACGGAATGCTCTACCAGGGCTACCGGCGCACCCAGCTGGAGCGGCTGTCCGGGAGGTCCCGGCTGACCCTGCAGACCTCACTGGACGGCGCGGCAGCCGCCACCCACGACGTCCACCGCGGACGCGGCTCCTGGGCCAGGGCGATGGCCGGCCTGGAGACAGCCCTCGGGTTGGGCCTGCCGGTGCGAGTGGGGATGACCGAGACGGCCGACAACGGCGACCAGGTCGAGCCGCTGCGGAACCTGCTCGCGGCCAAGGGCATCCGCGGCCGGGACTTCGCCGTCCGCCCACTGGTGCACCGCGGACACTCCGACGGCGGCGTGGCGATCGGCGCGGAGAACACCGTGCCGGAGCTGACCGCCACCGCCGACGGCTGGCACTGGCACCCGGCCGGGGCCGACCTCGGCACCTCACCGGACATGCTGCTCGGGGGCCCGGAGATCCCGATGGCCGAGGCCAAGCGCCGCGCGGTGGAGATCTTCCTGCGCCTGCGGCAGGGCGACGGCTCGCTGCCCATGGTCTACAACTGCGCGGTCTGACCGGTCCGCCCGAGATCACGCGAGTCTTCTGGTTCCGTGGAAGGTCCCCGGAGATCACGCGGGGCAGCATCCACGTACCGGGCCCGGCCGAGGCCGCCGCCGGACGATGGAACGCGGGACGGACTGGCCTCCCACATGAGATCCGCCGGTACGGGTAGCGCAGCGGAGTGAGTCTGACCAAAGGCAGTGGACCGTTCGGCGCGCATCCGGCGGGGTCGTTCAACTTCGATCCGCACCGGCCCGAGCACGTGATGTATCTGGAGCGCTCACCGCGGCGGGTGCGGGTCCTCCTCGGTAGAGCGACGGTCGCCGACAGCACCGACGTCCGTCTGCTGCATCCGCCGGGCCGGACGCCGACATACCTGTTCCCCCGCCAGGACGTGCGTACCGAGTTGTTCCAGCGCAGCGACCGCTGCAAGTCCGACCCGGCGATGGGCGAGGGGACGTATTGGACGGTGCAGGCCGGCGACCGGCGGGCGGTGGACGCGGCGTACTCCTTCCAGCAGCCACCGGAGCCGGCGGCAGCGGTCGCGGGGCTGGTGGCCTTCGACTGGGACTCGATGGACGGGGTGTTCGAGGAGGACGAGGAGGTCTTCGTCCACCCACGCGATCCCTACACCCGCATCGACGTGCTCAGGAGCTCCAGGCACGTGCAGGTGCGCATTGGCGACGTCGTGGTGGCCGACTCGAACCGGCCACGGATGCTCCTCGAGTCCGGCCTGCCGGTGCGCTACTACCTGCCCCGCGAGGACGTGCGCAGCGAGCTGCTGGAGCCCAGCTACACCACCACCCGCTGCCCCTACAAGGGCATCGCCCACTACTGGTCGGTCCGGCTGGGGAAGCGGTTCGAGAAGGACCTGGTCTGGACCTATCCCGAGCCGTTCCACGATGCCGAAGCCGTCCGAGGGCTGCTGTGCTTCGTCGAGGAGCGGGTCGACCTCGAGATCAGGCACGACGACGGCCGGGAGTGAGGCCGGTTGCCGCCGGGGCGGCAACCCGCACCGGGACAGGATCCGCCCAACTTTGTCCGGCGGGCATGGGCTCCGCTCCGCCGGGTACCCCTGGGCCATGCGACTGCTTTCATCTTCAACTAGGCGCCCCTCTCTGGTAGCCGACCTCGGTCGGGGTGCGCTGACCGGCGTGGCCGGCAGCGCGGTGATGACCGCGTTCCAGAAGCTGGTCGAGATGCCCATCTCCGAGCGGGAGGACAGCTACGCCCCTGCTCAGCTGACCCAGAAGCTGCTGCCCATCAAGCCGGGCACCGACGCCGGGATGAAGTGGCTGAACTACGCCTCCCATACCGCTC
>JBBSVA010000109.1:0-11562 GCA_038233915.1 Mycobacteriales bacterium
CCATTGAACTACACCCGCAGAGCGCTCCCGAGACACTACCGCAGCGCCTGCTCCACCCGGCGGAGACCCCGCCCGGTGCGCAGACTCGGGGCGTGACCCCGGACCCGTACGACGGCTTCCCGCCCGGCTTCTTCGACCGCGTCGACGCGACGCCCGACGACCGCTTCTACGCCCCGCCACGGCTGGTCACGCACATCGACGACCGGGCCATCGCCGCCGTCGGCGCGCTCTACACCGAGCTCGGGATCACCGGCCGGACGCTGGACCTGATGAGCTCGTGGGTCTCGCACTTCGAGCAGCCGCCCGCCGAGCTGGCCGTGCTGGGCATGAACGCCGCCGAGCTCGACGCCAACCCGGCGGCGACCGAGCGGCTCGTGCACGACCTCAACGACGACCCGCGGATCCCGCTGCCCGACGCCGACGTGGACGCCGTTCTCTGCTGCGTCTCGATCGACTACCTGACCCGCCCGGTCGAGGTGCTCGCCGAGGTCGCCCGGGTGCTGAGGCCCGGCGGCGTCGTGGCGATCACGTTCTCCAACCGGTGCTTCCCGACCAAGGCCGTCCGCGGCTGGCTGGGCACCTCGGACTCCCAGCACGGCGCGCTGGTCGTCGAGCTGCTGCGCCGCGCCGGCGGGTTCACCGAGCCCGAGGTGGCGCTGCGGACACCGGCCGCGCATGGCGACCCGCTCTGGGCGGTGACAGCGGTCAGGTCCTGACGGCGGTGTGCCGCTCCAGGAAGTCGAAGATCCGCGGCCAGGCCTCCTCGGCGGCCGAGGTCACGTACGACGTCCCGGGCAGCGGCACGAACCCGAGGACCTTGTGGTCCCCGGTCAGGAACGAGTGCGCGGCGCCCGGGTAGGTGGTCACCTCGTTCTCCACCCCGGCCGCGGTCAGCCGGGCCTCGATCGCCGGCCCGGCCCCGGACAGCGACCTGTCCCGCTCGCCGTAGCTGGCGATCACCGGCGGGCAGCGCGTCAGGTCGACGTCCTCGGCGGGCGGCTGGCCGTAGTTCGCGCTCACCGCGCGCAGCCCCTCGGGTGCCAGCGAGCCCAGCAGCAGCGCGAACGCCCCGCCCATGCAGAACCCGATCGCCGTCGTCCGGTCGGCGGCGACGTCGTCCCTGGCCCTGAGCCACTGCTGGACGCCAACCAGGTCGTCGACGACCGGCCCCGGTCGACCGCTGACCATCTCGCGTGCCGTGCGGACCAGACAGCCCATCTTGTTCCCGGCGCTGACCACGTCGGGGACGACGGCGACCCAGCCCCGGTCGGCGAAGGTGCGGCCGACCTCGAGGATCTCCGGGGTCAGCCCGAACGCCTCGTGCACGACCAGCACCCCCGGCCAGCCGCCCTCGGGTGCCTCGCCGTCCGGGCGCACCAGCTGAGCGCGCATCGTGCGGCCGTCGGCCAGCGGGACGGAGACCTCTTCGGGTGCTGCGGACACGGGGGTTCCTCTCATCTGTGCACACGAGCGAGAGCACAGCGTGCGCCCCCGTCGGGGCGTGCGCACCCGTGGGGGCCGCTCTGTACTGTCCGCGCCATGCTGCTGTCCGACCGCGACATCACCGCCGCGATCGCCGAGGGCCGGTTGGGCATCGAGCCCCACGACCCCGGGTTGATCCAGCCCTCGAGCATCGACGTCCGGCTGGACCGCTACTTCCGGGTCTTCAACAACGCCCGGTACACCCACATCGACCCGGCGCTGCAGCAGGACGACCTGACCACGTTGTTCGAGCCCGCCGACGACGAGCCGTTCGTGCTGCACCCCGGCGAGTTCGTGCTCGGCTCCACGCTCGAGGTCGTCAGCATCCCCGACGACCTGGCCGCACGCCTGGAGGGCAAGTCCAGCCTCGGCCGGCTCGGCCTGCTCACGCACTCCACCGCGGGCTTCGTGGACCCCGGGTTCTCCGGCTCGATCACCCTCGAGCTGTCGAACGTGGCGAACCTGCCGATCACGCTGTGGCCCGGGATGAAGATCGGCCAGCTGTGTCTCTTCCGGCTGACCAGCGCCTCCGAGCACCCCTACGGCAGCTCGGTCTACGGCTCCCGCTACCAGGAACAGCGCGGCCCGACGCCGTCCCGCTCCTACCGCAACTTCACCCGGGCCGACACCCGCGGCTGACCGGCCCCAGCCGGCCCCGGTCGACTATCCCCGCCCACTCGGGCAGGCGTCCCGACCGGGACCGGCGGGTGGGTGCACCGTCACCGCAGGCTCCACCCCCGCGCTCGCCACCTCGGGGTCGGCCAGCGGCTCCTGGTCGGTGCCGAGACCGGTCACCTCGTCGTCGATGAAGCCTCCCCGGGTGACCAGCCAGCCCGTCCCCAGCAGCCCGGCCGCGCCGGCGTAGACCAGGACGAACATGCCGCTGTAGCTCCCCGTGGCGCCGCGGAGCACACCCACCAGCAGTGGCCCGACGCAGGCCAGTGCGTACCCGACACCCTGGGTGAAGGTGGACAGCGCGGCGACCGACCCGGGGTGGCGACCGCGCAGGCCGATCAGGGTCAGCGCCAGGGGGAACGAGCCCATGCCCGCACCCAGCAGGACGACCCACAGCAGGGTCAGGGTCAACGGGGCCTGTTGCAGTCCCACCCAGCCGCCGATCAGCGCCAGCACGAACGCGACCAGCATCGGCCGCTGCAGGTGCGATCGGACCGCCCCCAGCGGGACGACTGCGCTCAGCGGGATGGCCATCAGCGCGTTGACCCCGACGAGGACCCCGGCGGTCGCGGCCGGCAGGCCTGCGTCGCGCAGGTACTGGGCGACCCAGCCGAAGACGATGTAGGCCTGCATGGACTGCAGACCGAAGAAGACGGCCATCGCCCAGGCCAGCCGGCTGGTCAGCAGCCGGCGCACCCGCGGCGGCGCAGCGGGGCTCGAGCCCATCGGGGCGCGGGCCGGGACGGCGAGCCAGGGCAGCGCAGCGATCAGCGCGAAGACCGCCCAGATGCCCAGCGACCAGCGCCAGCCCCCCGCTCCGACGGCCTCGGCGATCGGTGCGGCCGCGAAGCTGGCACTCGCCCCGCCGACCGCCAGGGCGGTGCCGTAGGCGCCGACCATCAACCCGGTGCGGTGCGGGAACCAGGTCTTCACCAGCACCGGTAGCAACACGTTGCCCAGCGCGCCGCCGACCAGTGTCGCGGCGGTGGCGGCCAGGAAGACCCCGAACGAGGATGCCAGCGCCCGACCCACCAGGCCCACGGTCATCACCAGCAGGGCGGCCGCCAGCACGTGCCCGTCGCGGAACTTGGCGACCAGCGGCGGTCCGGCGAAGCCGATCACGGCGAAGCACAGCACCGGCATCGTGGTGATCACGCCGGCAGCACTGGAGGAGATGCCCAGGCCGTCCTCGATCTCCTCGAGCACCGGCCCGACGGCGTTGACCGCCGTCCGCAGGTTGAACCCGGTCAGCACGATCGCGGTCGCGACGAGCACCAGCCCCCGGCGCGAGGAACCGGCGGGGGCTGGTGCTGAGCTGCTCACCGGGGCCATGGTGCACCCGGCCGGGCGGGGCCGGTCGGTCGGGTCAGCTGCGGGAGAACGCGGCGTCGAAGGACGCCGACGGCGGGTCGAAGGCCAGCGAGCGGACGAAGCCCAGCGCCTCGGGGGCACCGATCAGACGGTCCATCCCGGCGTCCTCCCACTCCACCGAGATCGGCCCGTCGTAACCGATCGTGTTCAGCATCCGGAAGCACGCCTCCCACGGGACGTCGCCGTGCCCGGTGGAGACGAAGTCCCAGCCGCGGCGAGGGTCGGCCCAGGGCAGGTGGGAGCCCATCCGGCCGTTGCGGCCGTTGCCGACCTGCTTCTTCGCGTCCTTGCAGTCCACGTGGTAGATCCGGTCCCGGAAGTCCCAGAGGAACCCGACCGGGTCCAGGTCCTGCCAGACGAAGTGGCTGGGGTCCCAGTTCAGCCCGAAGGCCTCCCGGTGGCCGATGGCCTCCAGCGCGCGGACCGTCGTCCAGTAGTCGTAGGCGATCTCGCTGGGGTGCACCTCGTGGGCGAACCGGACGCCCACGGAGTCGAAGACGTCCAGCACCGGGTTCCACCGGTCGGCGAAGTCGGAGTAGCCGGCGTCGATCATCGACTCCGGGACCGGCGGGAACATCGCCACGGTCTTCCAGATGGAGGACCCGGTGAACCCGACGACGGTCCGCACGCCCAGTGCGGCGGCGGCGTGTGCGGTCGCCTTCATCTCCTCGGCCGCCCGCTGCCGGACGCCCTCGGGGTCGCCGTCGCCCCACACCCGCGGGTCGACCATGTTGGCGTGCCGCTCGTCGATCGGGTCGTCGCAGACGGCCTGGCCGTTGAGGTGGTTGCTGATCGCGAAGACCTGCAGGCCGTGCTGCTCCAGCAGGTCCTTCTTCGCGCGCAGGTAGCCGTCGTCCTCGGTCGCGCGGACGACGTCGAGGTGGTCGCCCCAGCAGGCGATCTCCAGGCCGTCGTAGCCCCAGCCGGAGGCCAGGCGGCAGACCTCGGTGAAGGGCAAGTCGGCCCACTGGCCGGTGAACAGGGTGACGGGGCGGGGCATCGGGGGTCCTTCTCTCTCAGCAGGGGACGGGGGTCCAGGTGGACCGGTCGGCGGCGCTGCGCTGGACGGCGTCCAGCACTCGCTGCACGGCCAGCCCGTCGGCGAAGGACGGCGTGGGCTGCTCGCCCGCGGCCAGGGCGCCGACCAGGTCGACCACCTGGTGGGTGAACGCGTGCTCGTAGCCCAGTCCGTGCCCGGCCGGCCACCAGGCGCCGACGTAGGGGTGGCCGGGCTCGGTGACCAGGATGCGGCGGAAGCCGGCGGTCTCGTCGGGCTCGGAGCCGTCGAAGAACTCCAGCACGTTCATGTCCTCGAAGTCGAAGGCCAGGCTGCCCAGCGAGCCGTTGACCTCGATCCGGATGGCGTTCTTGCGGCCCAGGGCGAACCGGGTGGCCTCGAAGACGGCCAGCCCCCCGCCGGAGAAGCGGGCCAGGAAGACTGCGGCGTCGTCCACGGTGACCGTGCCGGTGCCCTCCCCTGCGGTGCCGGACAGCGATCCGGCGACGGCTGGCAGCGGTCGCTCCTTGACGAAGGTCTCCAGTGCGGCGCTGACGCCGGTGACGACCTCGCCGGTGATGTGCTGGGTCAGGTCCACGACGTGCGCGCCGATGTCGCCCAACGCCCCGGAGCCGGCCTTCTCCGCGTCCAGCCGCCAGGACATCGGGGCGGCCGGGTCGGCGATCCAGTCCTGCAGGTAGGCGGCCCGGACGTGCCGGACCTCCCCGATCCGGCCCTCGGCGACGAGCTTGCGGGCCAGCGCGATGGCCGGGACCCGCCGGTAGGTGAAGCCGACCATCGCCCGCACACCACGCTCGGCGGCGCGGTCGGCGGCGGCGACCATCGCCTCGGCCTCGGCGACCGAGTTGGCCAGCGGCTTCTCGCACAGCACATGCTTGCCGGCCTCGAGCGCGGCGATGGCGATCTCGGCGTGCGTGTCACCGGGGGTGCAGACGTCGACCAGGTCGACGTCGTCGCGCTGCACGGCCGACTGCCAGTCGGTGGACGTCGCGGCCCAACCCAGCCGGGCGGCCGCGGCGGCGGTGCGCTCGGCGTCCCGACCGACGAGCAGGGACATCTCCGGGTGCAGCGGCAGGTCGAAGAAGCGGGGGGCGCTGCGCCATGCCTGCGAGTGGGCGGCGCCCATGAACGCGTGGCCGACCATGGCGATCCGCAGGGGGGCGGGGCTGAGAGGGGTGCTCATGCGGGTCCTCCAAGGGGGGCCCGGGTGCGCGGGGGTCCCGCGCACCCGGGCGGTGCGATCAGGACTCGAACGCGCTGTCGATGTACTGGTCGACGTTGTCCGCGGTCACGACCGGGGCCGAGAGCGTGATCCGGCGCGGCACCTCGACGTCGATCAGGTCCGACAGCGCCTTGTCCTGGGCCACGAGCCGGGCCAGCCGGACGCCGTCCGCGGCCTGGCTGGCCGGGTAGATGACGGTGGCCTGCAGGACCGAGTCGCCGGCCTGGATGCTGCGCATCGCGTTGGCCGAGCCCGCGCCGCCGACCATGAAGAACTCGTCGCGGCCGGCGTTGTTGATCGCGGCCAGCACCCCGATGCCCTGGTCGTCATCGTGGTTCCACAGGGCGTCGATCTGCGGGGCGGCCTGCAGCAGGTTCGCGGTGACCTCCTCACCGGACTCCACGGTGAACTCCGCGGCGACCCGGTTGTCGACGTCCAGGCCGCAGTCGGCGAGGGCGTCGGAGAAGCCCTGGCTGCGCTCCTGGGTCAGCGGCAGCGAGTCGATCCCGGCCACCTCGGCGACGACGGCGTCGGGCTGGTCACCCAGCTGCGAGCAGATGTAGGTACCGGCGGACACGCCCATGCCGTAGTTGTCGCCCAGGATCGTGACGCGGGCGGCGTCCGGGTCGTTGAACTCCCGGTCCACGTTGATGACCGGGATGCCGGCCTGCATGGCCTCCAGCGCGATCGGGGTCAGCGCGGCCCCGTCGAAGGGCAGCAGCACGATCGCGTCGACGCCGTCGTTGATGAAGGTCTCGACCTGGCTGATCTGGGTGCTGACGTCGTTGGTGCCCTCGGCGACGACCAGCTCGACGTCGTCGTAGGAGTCGGCCTCGGCCCGCGCGGCAGCGGTGATCTGGGCCATCCAGCCGTGGTCGGCGGCGGGTGCGGAGAAGCCGATGGTGACCGTGTCGCCGGTGTCGTCGTTCGAGCTGGCGGCGTTGTTGCCGCCGCCGCCGGAGCTGCTGGCCTCGGGGGTGTTGCCGGTGCAGCCGGCGACCATCGCGCCGGCGCCGACCAGGCAGACGGCGGTGGACCACAGGCGGCGGCGCTGCCTCGTTGCAGACATGGGGATCTCCTCGCGGGTCGCCAGCCGAGACTGCTCCCGGTCTGGTCGGTGGGGGGTGGGCCGTGCAGGTGCAGGTGCAGATCAGGGGGCGGGCACGCCGGGGCTCGCGCCGGCCGGGGCGCCCTCCGCGGCGGTGGGCGGCAGGGCCTTGGAGGACCGGCGCTGCCGGCGGCCGGCGGCGACCCGCTGCTGCAGCAGGACGGCGGCCACGATGATCACGCCCTTGGCCACGGCCTGGGCGGAACTGGAGAGGTTGTTCAGCGTGAAGACGTTGCTCAGCGTGGTGAAGATCAGCACGCCGATGACGGTGCCGACGATCGTGCCGCGGCCACCGATGAGCAGGGTCCCGCCGATGACGACCGCGGCGATGGTGTCCAGCTCGAGGAGCGTGCCGTGGGTGGAGGAGCCGGTCGTCGTCCGGGCCATCAGCATGACCGCGGCGATGCCGCAGGTGACCCCGGACAGCACGTACAGGGCCACCGTGTGCCGCTGCACCCGGATGCCTGCCAGCCGGGCCGCCTCGGCGTTACCGCCGACGGCGAAGGTCCGCCGTCCGAACGTGGTGCGGTTGAGCAGCACCCAGCCGGCGACGGCGACCAGCGCGAACATCCAGACCAGGGTCGGGATGCCGAGCACGGAGCCGGAGAAGAACCGCAGGAAGTCCTGGTCCTGGACGATCTGGGTGCGCCGGTTGGCGATGATCTCGGCCAGTCCCCGGGCCGCGGCCAGCATGGCCAGGGTGGCGATGAAGGCCACCAGCTTGCCGTAGGCGATCACCACCCCGTTGACCAGCCCCGCGACCGCGCCCACCAGGACGGCGGTGCCGACCATGACGATCCAGTGGACATCGGCGGCGACCGCCTGGGTGGCCAGCGTGGTGGCCCAGACCGAGGACAGCGCCACCAGCGCACCGACCGACAGGTCGATGCCGCCGCCGATGATCACGAACGTCATGCCGATGCTGACCACACCGACCACGGCGGCCAGCCGCAGGATGGTCAGCACGTTGTCGGTGCTGGCGAACCGGTCGCCGGCGGTCACGATCCCGACGATGCACAGCAGCGCGAAGGCCACCACCAGACCCAGGTTGCGACCGATCGAGCCGGACAGCAGCCCCCCGCCCGACGGTGTCCGGGTGCTGGGCGGCGGGGTCGGGCGCGCGTCGGGGGCGGCCACGGTGCTGCCGGTCGTCGTGCGGGTGTTCTCGCTCATGCCACGTGTCCCTCGGTGGTGTGGGTGGCCCCGCTGGGGAGGCCCTGCATCACCAGGTCCAGGACCCGGTGCTCGTCCAGTGCCGTCGCCGGCTCGTCGGCCAGCACGCGGCCGTCACCCAGCACCAGCACCCGGTCCGCGAGGCCCAAGACCTCGGGGATCTCGCTGCTGACCACGACCACGGCCACCCCGCGGTCGGCCAGGGCGCGGACCAGGGCGTAGATCTCCGACCGGGCGCCGACGTCGACCCCGCGGGTGGGCTCGTCGAGCAGCAGCACCCGGCAGTCCCGGAGCAGCCAGCGGGCCAGCACGACCTTCTGCTGGTTGCCGCCGGACAGCGTGCGGACCTCGCGGTCGACGTCGACCGGGCGCAGGTCCAGGGCCTCGGTCTGCTCCCGGGCCGCGGCCTTCTCGGCCCGGACGGAGAGGAAGCCGGCCCGGGAGAACCGAGCCAGGCTGGAGAGCGTGATGTTGCGGTAGATCGGGTCGCCGAGCATCAGCGCCTGGCTCTTGCGCTCCTCGGGGGCCAGCCCGACCCCGGCGCCCACCGCGGCGGCGACGTCGCCGGGGCGCAGCCGTTTCCCGTCGACCCGGACCTCGCCGCTGCTGGGGCGCCGGGCCCCGTAGACGGCCTCGAGCACCTCCGAGCGGCCGGAGCCGACCAGCCCGGCCAGGCCCAGGATCTCCCCGGGCGCCACGGTGAACGACACGTCGGAGAACCGGCCCGGCACGCTCAGGTCGCTGACCTCGAGCACCGGCGTCGCGGTGACGGCCACCCGCTCGGTGCGCTGCGGGAAGACGTACTCGATCGTCCGGCCGGTCATCAGCGAGATGACCTCGCGGGTCGGGGTCTCCCGGGCCGGCAGCCCGGTGGCGACGGTCGCGCCGTCCTTGATGACGGTGATCCGGTCGCCGATCTGCCGGATCTCCTCCAGCCGGTGGGAGATGTAGACGACGGCCACGCCGTCGGCGGTGAGGTCCCGGACGACGGCGAACAGCCGCTCGACCTCCTCGTTGTCCAGCACCGCGGAGGGCTCGTCCATGACGATCAGCCGGGCGTCCTGGGACAGCGCGCGGGCGATGCTCACCATCTGCTGGCTGGCCGCGGACAGCGCGCCGACCTCGGTGCCCGGGCGGATCTCCGGGTGGCCCAGGCGGGCCATCAGCGCGGCGGTGGCTCGCTGGTCGGTGGCCGGTCGGTTGAGCCCGAAGCGGGAGCGCTCGCGGCCGAGGAACACGTTGTCGGCGACCGAGAGGCCGGCGACCAGGTCGAGCTCTTGGTAGATCGTGGCGATCCCCAGGTTCATCGCGGCCTGCGGGTCGGTGAGCCGGACCTCGGCGCCCTGCCAGCGGATGACGCCCTCGTCGGGCTGGTGTGCGCCGGCCAGCACCTTGATCAGGGTGGACTTGCCGGCCCCGTTCTGGCCCAGCAGACAGTGCACCTCGCCGGCCTGGACGTCGAGGTCCACGCCGCCCAGCGCCCGCACGCCGGGGAAGGTCTTGACGATCCCCTGCATCTCCAGCAGGGGACTGCTCAGGTCGGTGCCAGCCACGTCGTCACCCTCCTACTTATGCTCATCAATGAGCATTAGTACGTTGCGGCGTCAACTTATGGGGTGGCCAGACGTGTGGTCAAGGTCGCTCGTTGTCGTTACCGAACCGCAACCGGACCGCAGGGTCAGGACGTGATGGCCTCGCGCACGGAGTCCTCGTCGAGGTACCCCTCGATCGCCATCAGCGCAGCCCCGACCCGGCCGGAGAGGTCCGGCGCGTCGCTCACCGAGATGTCCAGGGTGCGCGCGGCCAGCGGCATGGCGCGGGCGTAGACCGACTCCCGGATGCCGGACAGCAGCGGCAGCCCGGCCCGGGCCACCCCGCCGGTGATCACGATCCGGTGCGGGTTGAAGAAGTTGACCAGCGAGGCCAGCACGGTGCCGATCGTGCGTCCGGCCTCCCGGACCAGCTCCAGGGTGGGGCCGTCGCCCCGGGCGGCCAGCTCGACGACGTCCCGGGTGGTGGCCACCGGCAGCCCCGCGGCGAGCGCGTCCCGAAGCAGCGACGCACCGCTGGCGAGGGCCTCCAGGCAGTTGGTGTTGCCGCAGCGGCACAGCACGCTGCGCCCGTCGGCGGCCGGCACGTGGATGTGCCCGATGTCCCCGGCGCTGCCCTGCGCACCCCGGTACACCCGGCCCTCCACGATGATGCCGCAGCCGACGCCGGTGCCGACCTTGACCACCAGCACGTCCTGCACCGACCCGCCGACGCCCATCTCGCCCAGCGCCATCACGTTCACGTCGTTGTCCACGAACACCGGCGCGGCCCAGCGTTCGAAGGCATCCGGGATCGGGTGGTCGTGCCAGCCCGGCATGATCGGCGGGTGCGAGGGCCGCCCGGTGGAGAACTCCACCGGCCCGGGGATCCCGACCCCGACGGCACGGACGTCGGCGTCGGTCAGCCCGGCCTCGGCCAGCACCTGTCGGCCCAGTCGACCCGCCTCGGTGAGCACCGCGACCGGCCCCTCGGAGACGTCGATCGGGTGCCCGGCGGTGGCGATCACCCGGGCCGACAGGTCGGTGACGGCGACGTCGACGCTGGTCACCCCCAGGTCGACGGCCAGCACGCAGCCGGCCCCGCTGTTGAACTGCAGCAGCGTCGGTGGGCGCCCGCCGGTGCTCCACCCGCGACCGCCCTCGGCCAGCAGGTTCGCGACGATCAGCTGGTCGACCCGGCTGCTGATCGTGTTCCGGGAGGCGCCGGTGAGCGCGACCAGCTCGGCCCGGCTCTTGGCCCGCCCGGTGCGCACGTGGTGCAGCAGGGCGCCCGGGGTGGCGGAGAACTGCGCTGGGACCTGAGCCACAGCGGACATGGTGACACGCCCGGGTGCTCTCCTGGGCCGCCCCTCAGGCGGGCTCACGCCGAGGCACCGGGGGAACCGTCCCCGGGACCCGCCGCCAGAGGGCCCGTTGCGCTGCGAGCGTGGCCAGCGCGGCGAGCAGGATGCCGAGCAGGTTGAGGCCCAGTTGGGCGGCCGCCTCACCCAGTTCCCGCCCGCTGCCCAGCGCCAGGGACAGCGCGATGTCCCCGGCCGCGGGCACGGTCGTGACGGAGATGAACACCCCGACCAGTGCCCCGGACTTCGACGAGGTCAGCGACAGGACGCCGGCGACACCGGCCAGGACCGCGACCACCAGCGACCACCGGTCGGGCTGGGTGATGAATCCGGTGGCGGGACGCTCGGCGGTGAGCAGGTCGGTGCCGTACCAGCCGAGCAGCCGGCCGAGTGCGGCCAGCGCCGTGGTGATAGTGATCGCCACCGTGAACCCGACCCCCAGGGCCACCGCCGCCCGGCGCGCGATGGACCGCCGCCGGTGCACGACCGCGACCGCGAGCGCGGCGAGCGGGGCGAATTCCGGGCCCAGCACCATCGCCCCGATCACCAGCACCGCCGAGTCGTTCACGATGGCCACCGCGGCCAACGCGGTGGCGATGGTCAGGAAGGCCACGAAGGAGAAC
>JBBSVA010000110.1:0-11521 GCA_038233915.1 Mycobacteriales bacterium
ACGGGCGCCGGCGGGGCCGCGGGGGGCGGGGGCCCCGCCGCGGTGCGCCGCCCGGGGGGCTGCCCCCCACGCCCCCCCCACCCGGCGTGGGCCGGTCGCCCGGGTGGGCGCCGGGCCCTCGCCGTCTGGCTGTCTGCAGCCCCGCCGTCGGCGGGGCCGGCTCAGCCGGGTTGGCCGTCCCCGTTGGTGTCGGGTGCGTTCGGGTCGACCGGGGCCGGTGCGGGATCAGGGGCCGGGGCGGCGTAGCCCGAGCCGTTGCTGACCAGGACGGAGACCGCGGCGTCCGCCCGGATCCGGGAGCCGGCCGAGGGGTTCAGTCCGATGACCGTGCCTGCGGGCTCGTTGGAGTCGGCGTTGGTCTGCCCGGCGTAGCGCAGCCCGGCCGCGGTGATCGCCGACTGGCACTCACTGGCCGAGGAGCACGCGGGCACGACCCGGGTGTTGCCGTTCTGCACGGTGGCGTCGGCTGCGGGGAAGTCCTCGGCCGGCTCGTTGGCCAGGATCGGCCCCATGGCGTCCTGGAAGATCTCGGCGGGCTTGTTGCCACCGAAACCACCGACGCTCTCGTTGCCGGCGGAGTTCCAGACCATGACGCTGGTCGTGTAGTTCGGGGTCGACCCGATGAAGCTGACCGAGACGTTGTCCTGTGCGGTGCCGGTCTTGCCAGCGATCTGGTGACCGGGGATCGCCGCCCGGCGGGCTGTCCCGTAGGACGCCGCGGTGTCCCCGATCATGATCTGGTTCATCGTGTTGGCGACACCTGACGGGATCGCCTCGACGGTGCAGCGGTCGGCGGTGTTGATCTGGGTGCCGTCGGCGAGCGTCCCCGGTGAGCCGTCCCGGTTGAGCACTGCGACGACCGGGTTGGGGTCGCACTGCGTGCCGCCGGACGCCAGCGTGGAGTACGCCGCTGCCAGGTCCAGCGGGCTTGTCGCGTACGGGCCGAGGGTGAATGAGCCCTGGTTCTCCGCGATGATCGTGTCAGCCGGGGTCTGGTTGGACCGGTCGAAGTGCATGCCCATCCGCTCGGCCATACGGACGGGTGCCTCGACCGATCCGAGCGCGTCCTCGAGGGCGACGAAGTACGTGTTGGACGACCGGACCAGGGCCTGCTCCAGGTTCAAGGTGCCCGGGTAGGTCCCGACGTTCTGCACGCAGTACGGGCGGGAGGCGGGCGACCCCTGGCAGCCGCCCTTGTAGACCCGAGAGGTGTACGGGTCGCTGGTGGTGATCGAGTAGTACTGCGAGAAGCCCTGCTCCAACGCCGCGGCGGCGGTGAAGACCTTGTACGTGGAGCCTGCCCCGCGGCTGGCGACCGCGTTGAAGTTCACCGACTCGCAGGCGGCGTTGTCGGGGTCGGAGCAGAACTCCCGGTTGCTCGCCATCGCCAGCAGGTGCCCGGTGCCCGGCTCCACGACGGTGAACGTTCCGACCAGGGCGTCACCCATGGCCAGGGTGTTGAGGATGCCCTGCTGACCCGATGCCTGGATGTCCGGGCGCAGCGTGGTCTGGATCGTGTACCCGCCGTTGTCGATCTGCGTCTGGGTCATGCCCAGGGTGTTGATGAGGTATGACTCCATGTAGTCGCAGAAGAACCCGCCGATGGCGGCGTTCACGCAGCCGTTGGCCGGGTTCGCACCGGGGACGGTGGCGATCGGAGCTGCGGTGATGTCGGCGAGCTCCTGGTCGGTGATGTGCCCCAGGTCGTGCATCCGGTTCAGCACGGTGTCCCGGCGGGCCTGGCCGGCCTCGGGGTTGGCGATCGGGTCGTCGTTGGTCGGGCTCTGCACCAGTCCGGCCAGCACGGAGGCCTGGGCCAGGTCCAGGTCGATCGCGTTGACCGAGAAGTACCGCTGGGCGGCGGCCTGGATGCCGTAGGCGCCGGAACCGAAGTAGGCGATGTTCAGGTAGCGGGTGAGGATCTCGTCCTTGGAGTAGGTCTCCTCCAGGGCGAGGGCCAGCCGGGCCTCGCGCAGCTTGCGGCCGACTGTCTGCTCGTCGGCGGCGGCGGCCTCCTCGGGGGTGTCCGCGGTCTGCAGCAGGGTCTGCTTCACCAACTGCTGGGTGAGCGTGGAGCCACCCTCGGCGACGCCACCGGCGGCGACGTTGGCGGCCAGGGCGCGCAGCGTGCCCTGCACGTCGAGGCCGTTGTGCTCGTAGAAGCGGCTGTCCTCGATGTCGACGATGGCCTGCTTCATGACCGGGGAGATCTGGTCGGCGGCCACCGGGGTGCGGTTGTTCTCGTAGAACTGGGTGATCACCGACCCGTCGGCGGCCAGCACCGTGGTGTTGCCGTTGGGCGTCTGGTCGGTCAGCTCGACCGGCAGCGCGTCCAGCAGCGAGGCGGAGTTCCGGGCGACCAGCCCGGTGCCGCCGATGAACGGCAACATCATTCCGGCAACCAGCGCCCCGGCCACGACGATCGTCGCGGCCAGTTTGGCGAGGGTGCCGACCTTGTGCGCAGCGGTGTCAGACATCGCAGGCCAAGGTACCTGCCGGACGGGTCCGTCCGGTCGCTCCGCCGGACGGACGCGCAGGACACGCCGTGGCATCGGTCTCACCTGCCCCGGGCGGCCCCGCGGAGGTCAGCGGCGGACGGGCAGCACCCTCGTGCGCGGGGTGCCGGTGCCGGTGTCGTCGTCCGCTGCGGTGAGCTCGTCGGCCATCACCCGCAGGTCGGCCAGGTCGTGCACGTCGCCGGCGGCTGCCGGCACCGTGCGGACGGCGACCTCCGGGTGCGCGCTGGTGAACCGGTCGGCCAACCGCTGCTCCCGGGCGGCCAGCGTCATCCGCTCGGCGTGCACCCGCAGTGCCCCCGCGGCGAGCTCGGCGCCCGTGCCCCCGGCCTCGGCGACCGCTTCGGCGGCGGCCTCGGCGCGGGTGGCGGACAGGCCCGTCGTCGCCGGCGGGTGGGTCCGGTTGAGCACCAGGCCGGCCAGCGGCATGCCCTCGGTCGACAGCCGGTCGACGAAGTAGGAGGCCTCGCGCAGGGCGTCGGGCTCGGGGACGGCGACCACCAGGAAGGACGTTCCGGGCTGGCGGAGCAGCTCGTAGGTGGCCGTGGCCCGCTCCCGGAACCCGCCGAACATCGTGTCCAGGGCGGAGACGAACGAGCTGATGTCGTTGAGCAGCTGCCCGCCGAGGATCTTGGAGATGATCCGGCTGAAGAACATGAAGCCGGCCCCGACGATCCGCAGCCCGGCCTTGCCGCCCGCCCGGGCCGGTGCGGTGAGCAGCCGGATCATGGTGCCGTCCAGGAAGCGGCTCATCCGGTTCGGGGCGTCCAGGAAGTCCAGCGCCGACCGCGACGGCGGGGTGTCCACGATGATCAGGTCCCAGGCGCCGCTGGCCCTCAGCTGGCCCAGCTTCTCCATCGCCATGTACTCCTGCGTCCCGGCGAAGGAGGAGGAGAGCGCCTGGTAGAAGGGGTTCTCGAAGATCGTGGCGGCACGTTCGGGCGTGGAGTGGGCGGCGACGATGTCGTCGAACGTCCGCTTCATGTCCAGCATCATCGCGTGCAGCTCGCCGCCGTTGGAGCCGTCGAGCTCGGGGACGACGACCTGCCGCGGCTCGTTGTCCAGCTCCTCCAGGCCCAGGCTCTGGGCCAGCCGGCGGGCCGGGTCGATGGTCAGCACGACCACCCGGCGGCCGGCCTCGGCCGCGGCCAGTGCGAGCGCAGCCGACGTCGTCGTCTTGCCCACGCCACCGGCGCCGCAGCAGACGACGATCCGGGTCTCCGGGTCCGCGACGACGGCCGCGAGGTCCATCGCCGGTGCGGTCCGCGAGGCGGTCACGCGGCCACCCCCAGGCCCAGGTGGGCCTCGAGCCGGCCGGCCAGGTCGTACAGCGAGCCCAGGTCGATCGGCCCGGTGAGCAACGGCAGCTCCACGGTCGGGCGGCCGAGCTCGGCGACCCGTTCGCGCAACGCGTCCTGGGACTGCCAGCGGCGGGCGTGCTCGACGGCCTCGGCGACCAGCCCGGCGGCGATCGCCGGGTCGGCCGGCACCCCGCCCTGGGCGAGTGCGGGGGCGAGCTCGGCGGCGGTGATCCGGCCCTCGGCGGCCCGGGCCAGGCTGCTGGGCGGCAGCAGCGGCTCGGTGGCCATGTTCACCAGCACCGACCCGACCGGCAGGCCGGTGCGGGTCAGCTCGTCGATGGCGTCCGAGGTCTCCTGCACCGGCATGTCCTCCAGCAGGGTGACCAGGTGGACCGCCGTCTGGGGGGACCGCAGCACGGCCATCACGCCGTCGCTCTGGGTCTTGATCGGGCCGGACCGGGCCAGCCCGGCGACCTCGTCGGTGACGTTGAGGAACCGGGTGATCCGGCCGGTCGGGGGAGCGTCGACGATCACGGCGTCGTAGACCCGCTCGCCGTCGACCTTGCGGGTGACGGCCTCCTTGACCTTGCCGGTCAGCAGCACGTCACGCAGGCCCGGGGCGATCGTGGTCGCGAAGTCGATGGCGCCCATCTTGCGCAGCGCCCGGCCGGCCCGCTTCATCGAGTAGAAGATCTCCAGGTACTCCAGCAGCGCCTCCTCGAGGTCGATGGCCAGGGCCTTGACCTCGCCACCTCCCCGGGCGACGGCGACCCGGCGCTCCTCGTAGGGCAGCGGCGGGGTGTCGAAGAGCTGGGCGATGCCCTGCCGCCCCTCGGTCTCGACGAGCAGGGTGCGGCGGCCACCGGCGGCCAGCGCCAGGGCCAGGGCGGCGGCGACCGTGGTCTTGCCCGTACCGCCCTTGCCGGTCACGACGTGGCAGCGCACGGGGAACGGCTGGGAGCTCACGTCCGCCAGCGTACGAGCGGTGACGGGGGGACCGCCTGCCCACGGGCCGTCGAGCCCGCCCCGTCGGGGCGCGGGACCGCGTCGCTGCGCTAGCGTCCGCAGCCATGACCGAGAGCACCCGCCGGACGTGGGAGTACGCGACCATCCCGCTGCTGACCCACAACACCAAGGCGATCCTGGATTCCTGGGGGGTCGACGGCTGGGAGTTGGTCACCGTGCTCCCCGGGCCGGGCGGCGGCGACCAGCTGGTCGCCTACCTCAAGCGCCCGTCGGCCTGAGGCGGACCCGGTGAGCGAGAGCACACCCCCGACCAGCTGGACCGCGCGGCTGGCCGAGCTGGGCATCCGGCTCCCCCCGGTCGCCGCACCGGTGGCTTCCTATGTCCCGGCCGTGCGCACCGGCCAGCTGGTGATGACCAGCGGCCAGCTGCCCTTCGTCGACGGCGGCCTGCGCCGCACCGGCAAGGTCGGCGGCTCGGTCGAGGTCGAGGACGCCACCCACGACGCCAAGGTCTGCGCGCTGAACGCGCTGGCCGCCGTCGACGCCCTGGTGGGACTGGACTCCGTCGCCCGGGTCATCCGGGTGGTCGGCTACGTAGCCAGCGCGGAGGGCTTCACCGGCCAGCCGCGCGTGGTCAACGGGGCCAGCGAGCTGCTGGGCCGGGTGTTCGGCGAGGCCGGGCAGCACGCGCGCAGCGCGATCGGGGTGGCCGAGCTGCCGATGGGCGCCCCGGTCGAGGTCGAGCTCACCGTCGAACTGCGGTGACCGCCCTGCCCCGGCAGGCGGCAACGGTGCTCCTGCTGCGGGACGGCCGGCTCCCGGACGGCACCGCCGGGCTGGAGGTGTACCTGCTGCGCCGCACGCAGGGCATGCCCTTCGCCGGCGGGATGACCGCCTACCCGGGCGGCGGAGTCGACCCCCGGGACGGGGACACCGACCTGACCTGGGTCGGTCCCTCGCCCGCTGACTGGGCGCGCACCTGGGGCTGTGACGAGCGGATGGCCCGGGAGCTGGTCTGCGCGGCGGTCCGGGAGACGTTCGAGGAGGCCGGCGTGCTGCTGGCCGGCCCGGCCGACGGCGGCGTCGTCCCCGATGTGTCCGGAGACGACTGGGAGGCGCAGCGGCAGGCGCTGCTGACCCGTGAGCTGTCGTTGTCCGAGCTGCTGGCCGGCCGTGGGCTGGCCCTGCGGTCGGACCTGCTGCGGCCCTTCGCGCACTGGGTGACCCCGCCGGTGGAGCCGCGGCGCTACGACACCAAGTTCTTCGCCGCGCTCCTGCCGGCCGGCCAGGAGGCACGCGACGTCTCCGGTGAGGCCGACGAGGCGATCTGGCTCACCCCGACCGCCGCGCTGGCCGAGCTGGCGGCGGGCGCCCGACCGATGCTGCCCCCGACGATCCACACGTTGGGCCAGCTGGAGCCCTTCGCCGACGTGCAGGCGGCCCTGGCCGGCAGCCCGCCGGACCCGCTGGAGCCGATCAGCCCGACCTTCGAGTACGACGCCGAGGGCCAGCGCTGGGCGCTGCTGCCCGACGGCACCCGGATCCGGCTGGTCGTCCCGCTCCCGGGCTGAACGCGAGAGGCCCAGGACTCATCCGGTCCTGGGCCGCTGGCGTGCGGGGTCTCAGCGGGCGCGACGACGCAGTCGGTCCTCATCGAGCACGACGACGGACTTGCCCTGCAGCTGGATCCAGCCGCGGTGTACGAAGTCGGCCAGCGCCTTGTTCACCGTCTCGCGGGAGGCACCGACGAGCTGGGCGAGCTCCTCCTGGGTCAGGTCGTGCTTGACGCGGAGGCCGTCGGACTCCCGGCTGCCGAAGCGGTCGGCCATCTGCAGCAGCGCCTTGGCGACCCGGCCGGGCACGTCGGTGAAGATCAGGTCGGCGACGGAGTCGTTGGTGCGACGCAGCCGACGGGCCAGCACCTGCAGCAGCCGTTCGCCCACCTCGGGGTGCGCCTCGATCCACGGGCGCAGCATCGCCTGCGGCATCTTGGCCAGCCGGACGTCGGTGACCGCGGTGGCGGTCGCCGTGCGCGGGCCGGGGTCGAAGACCGACAGCTCGCCGAACTGGTCCGAGGGACCCATCACGGCGAGCACGTTCTCGCGGCCGTCGGGGGAGCGTCGGGAGAGCTTGATCTTCCCGGACAGCACCACGTACAGGCTGTCTCCGGGCTCGCCCTCGTTGAAGACGACCCGACCCCGGGGCATGGAGACGGTCTCCAGACCGCTCGCCGTCGGCTCGGAAGCCTCTTCCGACAGCCCCTGGAACAGACCGGACTGGGCAAGGACCTCGTCCACCAGCGCACCTCTCACCACGTCGTCGCGGGTGCAGTGATCACCCACGTCCGGGGGAGAGTCTAGGGCCTGTGGCCGTACTCACCATGCGGTGTGTCACGGCCGTGCCCACTCCGAGTGGTGGTGGTCAGTCACCGTGCCGCGCGGAGGTCACCGCCTCGGGCGCTGCGACGGTGCGCTCGCTGCTGGTCCGGGTGCGCCGTCCGCGCCACCGGTCCATGGCCCGCCGGATGCCCGAGTGGGCCAGTTCGTCGACGTCGTCCGGCGTGGCGCTGGCCAGGAACTCCTCGACCTGGCGCTGCGAGGTCGGCCGTCGCAGCGGCTCCTCGACGCGCTCCATGACCAGCAGGAACGCGATCACGAGCGGCGGGAAGAGGATGACGATGAGCGCGACCACCAGCACCTCCTGGGCGAGCGTCTCCGGCGCGGGGGAGCGCCGGGGGGAGAGACGTCGTCGGTGGGGCCGGGCACCCGTGGGGCGGGTGTGTCGGCCGGGACGAGCATGACAGGTCCGCCGCTGTCGGCACCTCGGCCTACCCTCGACCGCGTGTCCGCCCCGGCCCAGCCCACCCCGCCATACGCCGTCCCGGTGCCCCCGCGGCGGCCCGCCCGGGCCGCCCGGGCGAGCGTCTCACCGGTCGATCCGGACGAGTCGACGCTGTCCCGCACCCGCCGGGCCCGTCGGATGTCCCGGGAACTGGCGCTGATCCACCCCGACGCGCACTGCGAGCTGGACTTCACCACCCCGCTGGAGCTGCTGGTGGCCACCGTGCTGTCCGCGCAGACCACCGACCGCACGGTGAACACCGTGACGCCGACCCTCTTCGCCCGGTACCGGACGGCGGCCGACTACGCCGGCGCCGACCGGGAGGAGCTGGAGACGATCCTCAAGCCCACCGGCTTCTTCCGGGCCAAGGCGAACTCGGTGCTGGGCCTGGGCCACGCTCTCCTCGAGCAGTTCGACGGCGAGGTGCCCGGTCGGCTGGCCGACCTGGTGACGCTGCCCGGGGTGGGCCGCAAGACCGCGAACGTGGTGCTGGGTGACGCCTTCGGGGTCCCCGGGATCACCGTGGACACCCACCTGGGCCGCCTGGTACGCCGCTTCGGCTGGACCGCCGAGGAGGACCCGGTGAAGGTCGAGTCCGAGGTCGCCGTGCTGGTGCCGAAGAAGGAGTGGACCGACTTCTCCCACCGGGTGATCTTCCACGGACGGCGGGTCTGCCACGCGAAGAAGCCGGCCTGCGGGGCCTGCGGGCTGGCCCGCTGGTGCCCTTCCTACGGCACCGGGCCGATCGACCCGGAGGTCGCCGGGAAGCTCGTGAAGACTCCGGCCGCCTCGGACACGCTGTGAGGCGCACGCTGGCCGTGCTGGGCCTGGTGACGCTGACCGGGCTCGCCGGCTGCACCGGGGGGTCCGCTGACCAGCCGTCGGCCTCGGCGGCCGCCACGCAGGACGTGACGGGTCTGGACACCGCTCTGGAGTCCTGCCCCGAGCAGCACGGCGACGCCGTCGAGGCCGCGGACGCCCTGCCGCCGATGACGTTCGACTGCCTGGGCGGCGGGACCCTGGACCTGTCGCTGGCACCCGGGGTGCCGACCGTGATCAACGTGTGGGGGTCCTGGTGTCCGCCGTGCCGGGAGGAGCTGCCGGTACTCCAGCAGCTCGCCGAGGCCGGCGGGGACCAGGTCCAGGTGCTCGGGCTCGTCACCAGCGACACCCTCAGCGCGGCCGACTCCTTCGCCGCCGACGCCGGGGTGACGTTCCCGAACGCGTTCGACCAGCAGGGCGACCTCTCCGCCGAGCTGGGCCTCCGTGGGGCGCCCTACACGTTCTTCGTGGCCGCCGACGGCACGCTGGCCTACACCCAGACCGGCGCCGTCGCCGACCTCGCCGGGTTCGAGCAACTGGTCAGCGACCACCTCGGCGTCACGCTGTGACCGACCTGCAGGCACCCGACCTGACCGGCGTCCCCGAGCACGTCCGCCGGCTGGTCGCCTCGGCCGACGAGCTCCCGCTGCGGCACCGGCGCGCCGACGCCACGGACAGCGCCCGGCGCTCGGCGGTGCTGATCCTCTTCGGGCACGGACCGGCCGGTCCCGACGTGCTGCTGATCGAGAAGTCCGACCGGCTGCGCACCCACGCAGGTCAGCCCGCCTTCCCCGGCGGCGGCGTCGACCCGGGCGAGGACTACCCGGTGGGGACGGCGCTGCGCGAGGCGCACGAGGAGGCCGGCGTCGAGCCCAGCTCCGTGCGCGTGCTGGCCACCCTGCCGGAGCTGTTCCTGGGGCCCAGCGACAACCTCGTCGTCCCGGTGGTCGGCTGGTGGGACGACCCGCGCGACGCGCTGACCGGGGATCCGTTCGAGGTCGCCCAGGTGGCCCGGGTGCCGCTGGCCGAGCTGACCGACCCGGCGCACCGGTTCCGGGTCCGGCACCCCGCGGGCTACGTGGGGCCGGCCTTCGACGTCGCGGGCATGGTCGTGTGGGGCTTCACGGCCGGCGTCCTGGACGCCGTACTCACCGCGTGCGGTCTGACCCGGCCGTGGGACGACACCGACGTCCGGCCGCTGGCCCAGGAGCAGGAACGGGTCCGTGGGGCGGTGGCGGTGGTCGCGGAGCCCGCGGACCGCGCCGCGCCGACGGTCGCCGACGGGGCCGGGTCCTCAGCCTGGCCGCGTACGGTCCAACGGCGATGACCGCTTCCCCGCGCCGCGCCCGCGTCCTGCTCACCGCGCTGCTGCTCGCCCTGGGCCTGCTCGCCGGCTGCACCAACGAGTCGCCGGCGACCCCGGCCGCGACCCGCACCCCCGATGCCGGCGTCGGGGAGGTGACCACCGACGCGGACGGCGTCCAGGAGATCACCCTGGAGACCGGGGACGACTACGTCTTCACCCCGGACACCTTCACCGTCGCCCCCGGGCAGGTCCGGCTGACCGTCACCAACACCGCGACGCAACTGACCCACAACTTCGCATTCACCACCGGCACCGGGCCGGCGGAGATCACCGAGGAGATCCCGCTGCTGGCGCCGGGGCAGAGCGAGACCATCGAGTTCACCGTGGCGGCGCCGGGCGACTACCCCTTCGAGTGCACGTTCCACGTGGCCCTGGGGCAGGTCGGCACCATGGTCGTCAGCGGCACCGCGAGCACCCCGGCAACCTCCAGCGCCTCGGGCTGACCCCCGTGTCCTTCGTCGACCTCGCGTTGATCGCGCTGGCCCTGCTCTTCGCGCTGTCCGGCTTCCGACAGGGGCTGATCGTCTCGGCGACCTCCTTCGTCGGGTTCTTCGGCGGTGCCGTCGCGGGCGCCCAGCTGTCCGGCCCGGTCGCCGAGGGCCTGGCCGGGTCCAGCCTGGCCCGGGTCTTCGTCGCGCTCGTCGTCGTCCTCGCCGGGGCACTGCTGGGTCAGCTGCTCGCCGGGTACGTCGGGCGGGCGGTGCGCAAGCGGGTCACCTGGGAGCCGGCCAAGGTGGTCGACTCGGTGGCCGGTGCGGTGGTGTCGGCGATCGCGGTCCTGCTGGTCGCCTGGATGGTGGCCACGCCGCTGGCCAGCTCGGCCTACCCGGCCGTGGCCAGCCAGGTCCGGCAGTCGACGCTGGTCCAGGCCGTGGACCGCGGCGTGCCCGACGGCGTCCGCTCGTTGTACGACTCGTTGCGCGAGGCCATCGACCGGCGCGGGCTGCCCGACGTGCTGGACCCGCTCACCCCGACCCGGGTGCGCGACGTGCCGGCGCCGGATCAGTCGCTGCTGGACAGCCCGGTCGTCACCCAGGTCCGCGGGTCGGTCGTCCAGATCCGCGGGGTCGCGGCGGCCTGCTCCCGGCAGATCGACGGCTCCGGCTTCGTCTACGCCCACGAGCGGGTGATGACCAACGCGCACGTGCTCGCCGGCGTCGACTCACCCGTCGTGACCGCGGAGGGCGAGAGCTACGAGGCCACCGCGGTCTACGTGGACGAGGAGACTGACGTCGCCGTCCTCGCGGTGCCCGGGCTGCCCCAGGTGCCGCTGGCCTTCGCCCCGCAGCCGGTGGACTCCGGCGCCGACGTCATCGTGATGGGCTATCCCGGTGGGGGCGGGCTGTACGTCGGGCCCGCCCGGGTGCGCGATCGCGGTGACATCAGCGGCCCGGACTTCCGGGCCCAGCAGACGGTCGTCCGCGACGTGTACGCGCTCTACGGCCAGGTGCGTGCGGGCAACTCCGGTGGCCCGCTGCTGGCCACCGACGGCACCGTCCTGGGCGTCGTGTTCGCCTCGGCGATCGACGACCCGGACACCGGCTACGCGCTCACCGGCGCGGAGGTCGCCGACGCCGCCGCCCAGGGCGCGTCGTCCTCGACCGAGGTGGACACCGGCCCGTGTGAGTGACGGCCCCCTCGCGGCGTGGATCAGCTCCGACGAGCACCGTGCGTCCTCCTCCACCGGCGTCGGTGGAGGAGGACGCACG
>JBBSVA010000111.1:0-11283 GCA_038233915.1 Mycobacteriales bacterium
ACCGTCGTGCTCAAGGCCAATTTCACTGGCGTGACACGCTGCCCGCTCCCTGTGGGCGTCAGGCTGCTGTCAGACACCTCCGGGTGTTCTGGGCTGGAACAGCGGGGCAGACTACGTCCTACCGGGGAACCCCGAACGAGACAACCCCAGGTCAGCGGGGGTGCCCGCCGGGCCCGGCCGCCGGGCCGTGTCATATACCTATGTCACTGCTTCCGTCGCAAAACGGCCCGGCGACTGGGACGCCCGCCGGCGACTCCTACCGGCGGGCGGCCGACCGCGCGGCCAGCAGCTGCTGGCCGCGCTGGCAGCGTTCCTGACTCCTCTCGACGGTGAACTGGACGTAGACGAGCGGCTCCTGGGTGCGGTCGTATCCGGCCTGCTGCGCCGGGGAAGTCTGCGGCCACGCCGACCAGCACTCGGGAACGGCCGACTACATGCTCGTGGTGGTGCGCTTGACCGGCGGGGTGGTGACGCGGCAGCAGGGAGCACGTCACCACCCCTTGCGACTGGGCCGCGGGAGGCCCTGCCGGCCGGGCTGTGCCGGTGATCGGGCCGCGGCTGCCCGCCGCCCCGGGCCAGGGGTGGTGACGCAGCCGGTACGTGACCGGTGAGGTCTGTGCTGAGTGTGGGGCGGGTTCCCGACCACACCTGGAGCCCTCATGTACGCAGACCCGCGCCTCGCCGGCAGCTGGACTGATCTGATCGACCGCCTTGACCGTCAGGCCAGCCTGGCGCGCTGGGCGCGGCTGGAACCGGCGCTCGCGCCGCTGGCACAGCCGCAGGAGCTCACGGCGCTGCTGGCGCGCGGCGCCCCGCCGCAGCGCGCGGACGATCTGCTCGGCGCTCTGGTGCGTCTGGCCGCGGCCGACGGTCATGACGACAACGACGCGGTGCTGCTGCTGCTGCACCTGCTCAGTGACGGAGCGCTCGCGCTGGCGGCCCGTCTGACGGACCTGCCGGGGGACGTGCTGGTGCAGGTCGTCGCTCAGCTCACCGTGCAGATCCGGGCGTTCCCGTGGCGCCGACGGCAACGGGCTTTCGCGGCCAACCTGCTGATGGACACCAAGACGGCGCTGATGCACGAGCTGCGGCCGCACTGGGTCCGGCGGCACCCGAACGCCGGTGAGGTGCTCGTGGACCCGACCGACCGCCGGGGCGGGGCGCTGCTGGAGCGCCCCAACGTGCAGGACACCGGCGACGAGCTGGAGCTGCTGGAGGTACTGGTGTGGGCCGAGCGCTCCGGGGTCGTCGCCGCCGAGGACGTCGCGCTGCTGATGGCGGTGGAACGCTCCAGGCAGGACGGCGGCCCCGCGCAGCTGCGCGTCGCCGCCGCATGGGGCATCAACGAACGGACCCTGCGACGTCGCCGGGACCGGACGCTCACCGCTTTGCGGACCGCCCGGGGCAGCTATCTGGCCACCTGCGGATGAGCGGCCCTGCGCTGTGCCCGACCTGCCCGCTTCACGAGGGCCAACACGAGCCCCGCTTCGGGTGGTGTCCACTGCGGGCCCAGCGGGTCGCCTGCGCGGGGGTGAGCAGCTCTTGGGCACCGGCGCGGGCCGGCACCGGATTAAGCCGGCCGGTGCGACACGGACGTTCGTCAGCGCCGACCCTGGGTCAGCTCGCGACCGGGTCGAGATGCAGGGGGCGGCCGGTCGCGCCTTCCTCGGTCGAGGTCGTTGGGCTCGTCGAGCTGCTGGCCATCACCGGCCGACCGTCGGCCAAGGCGATGGACCACCACGGCGGGGGCCGCGTGCCGGAGCGTGGAGACAACACAGGCCGTCCAGCCGTCGTGCTGGCGACGCTGCGCCACGGGAAGGGTGTCCGCAGGCAACTGCGCGCCCTCACCTTCGAGCTGCGGGCGGGTGAAGTTCTGCGGTCGCGTCGACGAGCCGCGATGCGGTCGGCCGCTCCCCCGTCGAACCCGAGCATCGCCGGGGCGCCGCCTCGGGGCTGCGCTCCGGGGTGGCTGCGACCATGAGCGGGCTGCTGTGCGAGGTCGGCCGGGCCGGTGCGGCCCGCGGAGTGCTCGACGGCGGTGACGTTCACCCGAGCACCGGGGCGCTGCTGAGCGTCGCGGAGCTGCAGGCGGCGTTACGAGCGGCCCGCCTGTGCGCGGTCACCCGAGCCGACGACCCGGCACACCGCGGGCCGGTGACCGGTCCCCCGGCGAGCGAGCCGGCCGCGGCCGTCATGCAGACCAACGTCGCGCGGCACCTACCTGGCGCTGCGGCTCGGCCGACCGTGTTGACGCCGGACGCAGCGCCCGCCCGGCCCACCGCGGCTACGGACGGGCTGTTCCTGCCGCGACCGAGCGAGGACGGGCCATGGCTGGCCGTGCTGGGCGCGCACCCGCAATCGGGAACGTCCACTGCCGCGCTCGCGCTAGCCCAGGCCCTCGCCGAAACCGGCCGGCAGGTACACCTGGTCAGCTGCCACGAGCCGTCCCGGTGCGGTCTGCGGAGCGCGCCGACGCGCGAGCTGGGCGTGGACGCCTCGGGCGCGTGGAGCACCGGCGCCCGCGGACCTCGGCTCAGGATCTCCCGGCCGCTGTCCAGCCCCGATGTCCACACCAGCTGGCCGCAGGTGCCCGCCGCCGACCAGGGCGCGGCCAGGCCGGCCGGGCCGGAGGCGTTCACGGTCGTCGACATGGAGCTCGGCGCGCCGGCGGCCAGCATGAGCTCGGCCGCGGCCGTCGTGCTCACCTGCCGCGCCGACGCAGTGAACCTGGCCTGCGCTGAGCAGGTGCTCGAGATGCTCGGGGGCGCTGCCCGCCCGGCGCTGCTGCTCATCACGGGGTCGGGCCGGCGGTCAGGCGCAGCCGACCGGTACACCGGCCCGCTGACCCGCGGGTTGATCAGCGACGGCCGGCTGCTGCGGATGCCGACCGACCGCGAACTGTCCCGGTTCGGGCTCAGCGGGCGGGCTCTGCCCGCTCCGGTGCAACGCACCGGAGCCGCCGCGATCGTGCTGATCACCGGCCCGAGCCGCACATCGAGGCCCGGCCGCAGCCGCCCGGCCGGACCGGTTCTGCCCGTGAAACAGCCTGCTCACGGGTCCGTGCTTACCCCGAAGGATCTTTGATGAGCGCACCTGCCTTGTTTGCCGCCGCCGGCACCACGTGGCGCGCAGCGAACGACCGTCTGCTGGCCGCCGGGGTGTGCCCGCAGGCGCCGCCTGGCCTGCAGACCTACGCCGACCAGCTGACCGGCTGGGTCAAGTGGGGAGTCCTGGCGATCCTGACCGCGAGCTTTTTCGCCGCGGTCGGCATGCTCGTCTACGGCCGGGTCACCCATCACCCCAAGGGCGCCCGGCTCGGCTTCGACGGGATCATGGTCTGCCTGCTCGGGGCGATCATCTACGTCGTCGGCTACGTCATCCTGACCTCGATCACCGGCAACGGCTGCTGATGCTGAGCCGACGCCGGCGGGCCCGCTCAGCAGTACCCACCGAGACCGCCCGGGCGGTGGTCTGGACCCGGGAGAAGATGCTCGCGCTGCTGGCCGGCGCGGTCGTGCTCGCCGTGGTGTTCGCGCTCGGCCTGGTGCTCGCGGTCGTGCAGGTGCTCCACGGCCCCGACAGCACAGGCGCCGGCAGCCCGGTGGCGGGCGGACCTGGCAACCAACCGGCGGCCGACCGCGATTCTGTCGGGGCCGGGCAGCCGGCCGAGCCGGCCAGCGGCACGAGCGTCAGAGCGCGGCAGGACGCACTCGTCGCCCGACCGATGATGGCCGCGCCGCCGACGGCGGCCCGGCCGTCACCGGTGTCGCTGGCCGACCCGGGCCCGCCGCTCGTGCTGCCCCGGTCGACCCGCAGCGGCCCCGCCGGCGTCCCGACCGGGTTCGACCAAAGCCCGCCGGGGGCGCTGGCGCAGCTGGCCGCGATCGATGAGTCCGCGCTGAGCTCGGGCAGCCTCACCGGCGCCCGCGAGGTGATCACCGGCTGGGCCGCGCCGGGCGGACCCAGCGTGACCAGCTGGTCGGGCGTGCACGCCATGGCCGGGCTCCTGGACGCGGCGAAGGTCCCGGCGGCCGGGTCGGTGTCGATGGCGGTAAACGCCACCGCGCTGATGGGCCAGGTCAAGGGCACCGTCGGCGAGGACTTCGTCGTCGTCTGCGTCGATCTGCAGCTCGAGGTGACGATGACCTCGACGGCCCGCGGCGCGGCCGCGGACTGCCAGCGGATGCTGTGGTCCGCCGGCCGGTGGCTGATCGGGCCTGGTCCGGAGCCGGCGCAGGCGCCGTCGATCTGGCCGGGCACCGACCTGGCGATCTCCGCCGGCTGGCGGGACCTGCGCCGCACCGGCCCGGGCGGACCCTCATGACCCCGGCACTGAGCGCGGCCATCGGCCCGGTGATGCCGACCCTGACCGGCGGCGGCGGTGATGTCGCGACGACGCTGGCGTTCCCGGACCTGAACCCGCTGGGCTGGCTCGGCGCGCAAGCCGTCGGGGTCGCCGCCGACGCCTGGAAGAGCGCGATGATCGGCCTGTGGTCCGGCGGGCTGTGGATGCTGCAGCTGGCCTTTCGCGTCATCGACGCGTTCGCGACCCCGGACGTCACCACGGCCGGGCCGCTGAAGAGCGCGCTGCCGATCACCCTGTGGCTCGGGGTGACGGTCGGCGTCCTGGTGATGACCGTGCAGCTGGCCAGCGCTCTGTTTCGGCACGACGGCGCCGGCCTGGGCCGGGTCCTGCTCGGGCTCGCCCAGTTCGGCGTGGTGTGGATCGGCTACCTCACCGTCGCCGGTCTGTTGATCACCGCGGCGGGCGCGCTGACCCAGGGCGTGCTGAGCTCGATGCTCGGGGTCAGCAGCTGGGCGGACTTCGCGCTGGGCGAGTCGTGGCCGCGCGAGATCAGTGACGCGACGGCCGCGACCGTGCTCGGCGTGAGCGCGCTGCTGCTGCTGATCCCGGCCGCGTTCGGCTACCTGATGGTGATGCTGGTCCGGGAGGCGGCGCTGCTGATCCTGCTGGCGACCGCGCCGATCTCCGCGGCCGGGTTGATGAGCGACACAAACAAGGTGTGGTTCTGGAAGACGCTGCGCTGGTTCATCGCGTCGCTGCTGATCGCGCCCGCGGCGGCGCTGATCCTGGGGATCGGCGTGCAGATCAGCGCCGGCGTGGTCGCCGGCGCCGGCACCGACACGGTCGCCGCGACCGGAACCGCCGTCGTGGGGTGCGTGCTGGTCGCGGTCGGCGCCATCTGCCCGATGACGCTGTTCAAGCTGCTGGCGTTCGTCGAGCCCGGCACCGCGTCGGGAGCGGCGCTGCGCCAGTCGATGAGCGACGCCGGCGGGGTCGGCGCTCTGCTCGGCGGCGGCAAGGCCGCCGGCGGCAGCCAGCAGGCAAGCTCAGCTGCGACCGCGGACGACGGCCAGGGCCGCTCGGCCGGTGAGGCCGCCGCCGAGACCCAGACCGGCTCGCGGATGGCCAGCGCGATGGGCGCGCTCGGCGCCGTCGGCGCCGGCATAGCGGCGGGTGTGAAGGTGGCGACCAAGGCCGCGGACCTGGCCTCGGACGTGCTCGGCTCCGGCGGGGTCGGTGACCCCGGCTACAGCTCAGGGTTCGCCGACAACGCCGCCAGGCGACAGAACGGCGGCGGCGGCGGTCTCGGCGGTCGGCAGGGCGGGTCTGAAGGCGGCGGCGCGAGCACCGACGGCGCCCCGGCGACCGATCCGGGCGGCGGTGCGTCGCCGGACGGCGGGAGCAGCGCGCCGCCGCCGGCCGCGCCGATGGGCCCCGCTCCGGGCGGGCCAGGCGGCAGCCCGGCAGGCGGGGGTTCCCCGGTCGGCGGCCCGGGCGGAGCGGGCGCGGCCAGCGGCGGCGCGGGCGCAGGCGCCGCGGAGGTTGCGGTGGTGGCGCTGTGACATCAGGCGCGACACCGAACCGCGCGGCAGCAAGGCACGCGAGAACCAGAGATCCGTCCAGGAGGCAGCGGGTGAGTGATCAGTGAGCGAGCAGGGCGCGATCCGTTACGGCGAGTGGAGCAAGGACCGCCAAGGCTGGCTGTTCGGGCTGTCCGGCGGCGCGCTGATCACGGTCACGCTGACCGGGCTGCCGGCGCTGCTGGCCATCGGCACCCACCAGTGGCTGCTGGCGCTGGGGTGGCTCCCGGTCTGGGCGCTGCTCGCGGCCGGGGTGTGTGTGCCGGTCCGGGGCCGCCCGGCCGTGCGGTGGCTGATCGATGCGAGCCTGCGCGCGGTCGGGCAGCTCGCCGGGTGGAGCGCGTGGCAGTCCCGGGCGGCCGGCGGGGACATGCCCGATGCCGGGCAGGCCGACCTGCCGGGGGTGCTGTCCGGGATCCGGGTGCACGACGGCCCGGCGTTCGGAGCGTCGCTGGCCCGCCCGGCGCTGGTGCAGGACAGCGCCGCGCAGACCTGGGCGGCGGTCGCCCGGATCAGCCACCCCGGGATCGGGCTGGCCGAGCAGCGCACCCGCGACCGGATGGCCGCCGGCCTCGCCGAGCTGCTCGAGGGCGCCGCGACCGGGGAGCTCGTGTCGGTCGTCGCGGTGCAGATCCGTACCGTGCCGGACGACGGCGCTGAACGTGCCGCGTGGCAGGCCCGGCACGTCCGCACCGGCGCGCCGCCGCTGACGCTGAGGGTCAACGAGGAGCTCGGGGCGGCGATGGTGCAGGCCGGGGTGCGGCACGAGGCGTTCGTGACCGTCGTGGTGCCCGAGTCCCGGATCGCCCGCCAAGCCAAGGAGGCCGGCGGCGGCGTCGATGGCCGGGCCCGGGTGCTGTACGGGGTGATGAGCGAGGTCGAGGTTCGCCTGCTCGGACCGGTCGGGTGCGCCAGCGTGGTCTGGCTGGACACCCCGTCGCTCGCCGCGGCGATCCGGACCGGGTACGCGCCCGGTGACCGGGCCGCGCTCGTGCAAGCACAGCTCGCCGGCGCCGAGACCGCGGCCGGACGCCCCGCGGGCCCGGACGGCACCACACCGGGCACAGCACCGGGCACGGTGCCGGGCGTAGGGCATGGCGGGCTGCCGATGGCCGCGGCCGGCCCGAGCGCGGCGCCGGCCTCGGACGCCCGGCACTACACCCACGACGCCTGGTCGACCGCGACCTGCACGGTCCTGCTGCCCGATCAGGGCGCGATCATGGGCGCGCTCGCGCCGGTGCTCGCGCCCAGCGTCGCCGGGGAACGACGCAGCGTCACGGAGTTCTACGAGCCGATCAGCCGGGCCAAGGCCAGCAAGATGGTCGGCCGGGAATCGATGTCGGCCGGCACCGCCGCGGAGATGCGCGCCCGAATGGGCTTCAAAGCCCGGGCGGTGCACCGCCGCGACGAGCAGCGGGTCGCGACCGTGGACCACCGCCTCGCCAGCGGCAAGGCCCTGGTCCGGGTCGCGATCGCCGCCGCGGTCACCGTCCCGAGCGAATGGTCCATCACCGATTTCGGCCGTCGGTTGGAGGCCTCGATCCGCGGGTCCGGGTTCACCCCGCTGCGCCTGGACCTCGCCCAAGACACCGGGTTCGCCGCCGCGTGCATCCCGCTCGGTATCGGGCTGCCCCGCCGACGAGACACCCGATGACACGGGACATCCGATGAGCGGCCTTGCCGACCGTCGGTTGCTGCGCGCGGCGCCCGGCCGTGACCTGACCGAGCTGGTCGGCGACTTCGGCCACCAACTGCCGCCGCGCCGCCCGGCCCTGGCCGCGGCCGCGGCCAGCGACCCGTTCACCGAGCTCGTCGGCCGGCACGGCCGGCGAGGCCGCTGCGCCGGCTGGGCGGCCGTGCCGGCGCCGCTGGCCGTCTACAAGATGACCAGCGAGCAGGTCGGCGGCGTCTGGCCGCTGATCAGCTCCGACGGGCTGCCGCCGACCGGCGCGCTGATGGGCCTGGACTACCTGTCCGGCGGAGCGTTCTACGCCGACCCGGTCGGCTGGACGCTCGCCGGCACCGCCGGCGTCACCAACCCCAACATGATGATCTTCGGGGCGCCCGGGCAGGGCAAGTCCGGCACCGTCAAGATCTTCTGCTTGCGGATGATGACCTACGGCTACCGGGTGCTGATCCTGGGCGACGTCAAGGACGAGTACGAACCGCTGTGCCGGGCGCTCGGGGCAGCGCCGCACGCGGTCGGGCACGGCCTGCCGGCCCGGATCAACCCGCTGGACTTCGGACCGCTGGGCAACGACTGGACCCGCCTGGGCGCCGCCGAGGCCCAGCGCCGCGCGGCGATGGTCTTCAGCCGCTGGCTGCTGCTGGTCCGCGGCCTGGTCGGCAGCCAGCACCTCGCGTTCACCCCGAGCGATGAGACCGTCGTCGGTCAGGTCATGCGCGAGCTCACCGGCTACGCGACCGGAGCGACCCGGCTCACCGAGATCACGATCCCGCAGCTGTGGCACGGGCTGAACCAGCCCACCGAGCAACTCATCACCGACTGCCGGTACTCGCACCGCCAGCACCTGCTGGACGCGACCCGGCCGATCCGGGACGCCCTCGGCGCTCTGGTGCACGGCCACCTCGCGGGGCTGTTCGATGCCCGCACCACCGTCAAAGTGGACTGGCGCGCCCCGATCCAGAGCCTGTCGCTGTCCCGCCTGGACCCGCTCGGGGATGAGGCTGTCGGGGTCGCGCTGACGTGTCTGAACAGCTGGGGCCGGGCGATGACGGCGGTCAGCGAGCCCGGCGACCTGCGGATCATCGTGCGGGACGAGGCGTGGAAGCAGATGCGCCTGGGCGTGGACGCGGTCAAGAGCCTGGACGCCGACCTGCGGCTGTCCCGGACCGACGGGTGCGTGCAGATCATCGCCGCGCACAAGCCCAGCGACATGCTCACCGTCGGCGACGCCGGCAGTCAGGCCGTCGCGATCGCGAAAGACCTCATCCACATGTGCGGCACGAAGATTCTGTTCGGCCAGGACGAGAAAATCGGCGATGACCTGTCCGACATGCTCGGCCTCGCGCCGATGGCCGAACGCATCGTCACCGACTGGGCGACCGCCGCCAAGGGCCGCGCGCTGTGGCTGGTCGGCAACCGCGAGTTCAAGGTGGCGAGCATCCGCTCGCCGAGCGAGCTCGCGCTCACCGACACCAACGACTCCATCACCGGCCCGACCGCCCTCCGCACCGCAGGTGCCGACAGCGGCGCCCGGGCGGGTGGCTGACGTGCCGTGCGCCCGCCTAACGTTGCCGGCCGGGCAGGCCGGCTCGCTCGCGCTGCCGCTCGCGCCGGCCCTGGCGGTCCTGGTGCTGCTGCTCGCCCTGGTCGTCGGCGGCGCCGGCGTGACCCCGGCGGCCGGCTGCGGCGCCGGCGGACCCGGTGTCGGGGACGGCACGCTGACGGCCGAGCAGATGGGCAACGCCCGCACGATCGTGACCGTCACCGCCGCCCGCGGGCTCGGTGCCTACGCGGCGATCGTCGCCGTCGCTGCCGCGTTCACCGAGTCCCGCCTGATCAACGACCTCACTCAGCACGATCACGACAGCATCGGGCTGTTTCAGATCCGGGTCGGTCTGCACGGCGCCGACGTCGCCGCCGACCCCGCCCGCGCCACCGGCTGGTTCCTCGACGCGCTCATCCAGGTCCCCGGCTGGCAGAGCCTGCCGCTGACCGACGCGGCAGCCGCCGTCGAACTGCCCGCCGCCCCGCTACGCGGCCGGTACGCCGCCGCTCAGCCGCTGGCCGCCGCGACCGTCGGCGTGCTCTGGCCGGCCGCCGCGGCCGCCGGACCAGCCGGGCCGGCGCAGCCCGGCACGAGCAACCCCGCTGACACTGCTGGCGCGGGCGGCCCGGCAGCGGGGCAGTCGCCGGACGACGACCAGCTCGAGGCGGGCTGCCCGCCGGCCGGACCGGCCGGCGGCGCCGCCACCAGCACCGTGCCGTGCTCGGTCGGCGGGACCGGTCAGGTCGTGGCCGCGCCCGGGGACGTCGCGATCCGGGTCTGCGCGGTCGGGCCGCTGGTCGTGGACACCACAATCGCCGCCCGCGTGCATGCGATGCTGACCGCAGCCGCCGCCGACGGGATCACCCTCGGCGGCGGCGGCTACCGCTCGAACGCCCAGCAGATCATCCTGCGGCGCGCGCACTGCGGCACCAGCAACTACGACGTGTTCCAGCGGCCCTCTTCTGAGTGCAGCCCGCCGACCGCGGCGCCCGGCACGTCCCAGCACGAGTGGGGCCTGGCGGTCGACCTGACCAGCAGCGGCCACCTGATCCGCAGCCACGCCGACCCGGCCTGGCAGTGGCTGTCCGCGCACGCCGCCGGCTACGGGCTGCGCAACCTGCCCGTCGAGCCCTGGCACTGGTCCACGAGCGGCCGATGACCAGCACCCGCCCGCCGGGCGAGCCCACGACCACACGCACTCTTGACCAGGGAGAGCTGTCATGACCAGTCCGCAGCACCGTCAGCGGGACCCGCAGCCGATGGGCCGCGGCGCCGAAGTCGCGGCTGTCGCGCTCACGGGCGCCGCCTGCGTGCTCGCGCTGGCCGCGCTGACCGGCCTCGGCACGGCCAGCGCGCTGTTCGGCGGCGGCTGGGTCTGGCCGGCCGACAGCCACGCGATCGGCCGCGTCCTGGCCGGGCTGCTCACCGGCCATCCCGGCCGCGGTCTGCCGGCCGGGCTGGCCGCCCGCGTCCCCGGCCCGCACGCGGTCTACACCGCCGTCGGGCTCGTCGAGCTGATGACCGTGCTGCTGTCCGCCGCCGCCGGCACAGCGTTCTGGCGTTATCACCGGCCCAGCGACGCCCGCCGGGGCATGACTACCCGCGCCGAGGCCGCCGCCGTCCTCGGCCGGGGCCGGCTGCGGCAGGCCCGGGCGATCATCCGCCCGGACGGGCTGGACCGGCGCGGGCGCCGCGACCCCACGCAGGTCGGCTGGCGCCTGGGCCGGTCGCTGACCCCGCGCGGAGTGCAGCTGTGGGTGCGCTATGACCGCACGACCGGGGTGTACGGGGCGCAGGGCTCCGGTAAGACGCTGGACCTGCTCGCGCCGGCGCTGCTCGCCCACCCCGGCGCGGCCCTGGTCACCCTGACCAAGCTCGACGACCTGCTACTGACCATGACCGCCCGCCAGGCCCCCGCCGCCGGCGCCGGCCCGGACGCCCCCGACCGGCCGGTCTGCGTGCTGGACCCGTTCGGGATGGCCCCCGGCGTGCCCGAGCTCATCTGGGACCCGATCGCCGGGTGCGTGGACCCGATGATCGCCGAACGCCGCGCGAAAGCTTTCTCCGCCGGGACCGTCACCGGCGCGGTCGCTGGTGGGCGGGCCGACAGTGCCGCACGGTTCTACGCCGCCGAGACCGCGAAGGTGCTGCAGGGGTTCTTCCA
>JBBSVA010000112.1:0-11266 GCA_038233915.1 Mycobacteriales bacterium
CGTGCAGCGCCTGGCCGACGCCGACGTCCGGGTCGCCATGGTCGGCCGGGACCGCTGGGTGCTGACCGCCGATGGCGCTGGCACCCTCTACGGTGCCCGCCGGGCCGCTCGCTGAGCGCGCCCCGAGCCCTCGCCTCTGGTCCGGGACCAGGAAACGGGACGGCCCCGTGCATCTGCTGGGCGCCAGGTCAGCCTCACCTCTGTGAGCTGTTGCCTGGTGTGTGAGCCGTCGTGACGAGCATGCTCGAGCGCTGGGGCGAGAGGCGCGGTCAGCGTGCTGTCGGTGGCGGACGGCGTCGTCCGGGTGTCACTGAGTGGGGCCTGCTCGCACTGCCCGGCCTCCGACCTCACCCTCACCGGCCGGATGGAGACGGCGATCCGGGCCAGGTGCCCGTGGCTGGCCGGCTTCGAGGCGGACTCCGGCAGCAGCGGTCCGGTGCGCCGCTGGCTCCTGCCGCTGACCCCGGTCCGCAGCCGCTGAGGGCCTGCGCGAGCGTCGACCGGGCCTGCCGCTGCCGGCCCGGCCTCGACCGGCCGGTCGACGCCTGACCAGGTGGCCTCATAGGGTGTCGCTGGCGGCAGCCGCAGGCGGTCCCGACGAGCAGGTGGGAGAACGTGGTGGGTGTGGACGTGAATGCGGTCGTGGAGAAGATCTACGCCGACGTCGTCCGGCGCAACGCCGGGGAGACCGAGTTCCACCAGGCGGTCCGCGAGGTGCTCGACTCGTTGTCGGTGGTCCTGCAGCGCAACTCCGACTACACCGAGCGCAAGACGATCGAGCGGATCTGCGAGCCCGAGCGGCAGATCATCTTCCGGGTGCCGTGGCAGGACGACCAGGGTGAGGTCTGGATCAACCGGGGCTTCCGGGTGGAGTTCAACTCGGCGCTGGGGCCCTACAAGGGCGGCCTGCGCTTCCACCCCTCGGTGAACCTGGGGATCGTGAAGTTCCTGGGCTTCGAGCAGGTGTTCAAGAACGCCCTGACCGGCATGCCCATCGGTGGTGGCAAGGGCGGCTCGGACTTCGATCCCAAGGGCCGCAGCGACGCCGAGGTCATGCGGTTCTGCCAGTCCTTCATGACCGAGCTGTACCGCCATCTGGGTGAGTACACCGACGTGCCGGCCGGGGACATCGGCGTGGGGTCCCGGGAGATCGGCTACCTGTTCGGTCAGTACAAGCGGATCACCAACCGGTACGAGTCCGGCGTGCTGACCGGCAAGGGCCTGGGCTGGGGCGGTGCGCAGGTGCGCACCGAGGCCACCGGGTACGGGGCCGCGTTCTTCGCCGAGGCGATGATGCAGGCGCGGGACACCTCCTTCGACGGCAAGCGGGTCACCGTCTCGGGCTCGGGCAACGTGGCGGTCTACGGCGTGGAGAAGGCGCACCAGCTGGGCGGCACCGCGGTGGCCTGTTCGGACTCCACCGGGTACGTCGTCGACGAGGACGGCATCGACCTCGAACTGCTCAAGGAGGTCAAGTTGGTCGAGCGCGGCCGGATCAGCGGTTACGCGGACCGGCGCCGCTCGGCCAGCTTCGTCGCCAACGGGAGCATCTGGGACGTGGCCTGCGACGTGGCGATGCCCAGCGCGACCCAGAACGAGCTGGACGGGGACGCCGCCGCCAAGCTGGTGGCCAACGGGTGCCGCTACGTGGTGGAGGGCGCGAACATGCCCAGCACCCCGGAGGCGGTGAAGGTGTTCCAGGCGGCAGGGGTGGCCTACGCCCCGGGCAAGGCGGCCAACGCCGGGGGAGTGGCTGCCTCGGCGCTGGAGATGCAGCAGAACGCCTCCCGCGACCGCTGGACCTTCGAGCACAGCGAGGACCGGTTGCGCTCGATCATGCGTGACATCCACGCCCGCTGCCACGAGACCGCCCAGGAGTACGGCGCACCCGGCGACCTCGTGCTGGGGGCCAACATCGCCGGCTTCCTGGACGTCGCCGATGCGGTGCACGCCCACGGCCTGATCTGAGTCGCCGGGGTCAGCGGGCCACCACGACGGTCAGCAGGACCGCGGAGGGCTCCAGCGCCGCCAGGTCGTGCCGGGCAGCGGGCACGATGAGCAGGTCCCCGGCCATGCCCTCCCAGGAGTCCGCACCGGCGGTCAGTCGGACCCGGCCCTGCAGCACGTGCACCGTGGCCTCCCCGGGGCTCTCGTGCTCACCCAGGCGTTCGTCCTGCGCCAGGGCGATCAGCGTCTGACGCAACGAGTGCTCGTGGCCGCCGAAGACGGTGTGCGCGCTGCGCCCACTCGCGGCCCGCTGGGCCTGCTCGAGTTCGTGTCTGACCAGGGCGGTGAGCGATGTCTTCTGCACGACGTGGGCCTCCTCTGTCGGGTCGCACCGGGCGGTGACCCCTGAATCGGCGCACGGCGGACCGCCGCGCACCCCGGCCCCGGCATCATGCACCCGCACGCCGACGCCGGATCCCCCGGGCGACCGTCGTGGTACCCGCCGGAGGCCCCGGGGAGGACCTTGGCCCGGTCGCGCCCGACCGGGCGCGCACGGGGGAGTGCGCCGCCGGTCCCATGCGGGGGAGGATGACCGTCGAGGACGCCTGCGCACGGGCGCGGCGACGAGCACTGGAGGTTGGTCGTGGCCAAGAAGAACGAGAAGCACGCGCACCTGATCGAGCCGACCTGGGGTCAGTCCGAGGACGGCGGCCCGCCGCTGACCGAGCTGATCAGCGAGATGACCGGTTCGCTGTCGCCGTTCGGCGAGGACCACGCGTTCCCGCTGCCGGCCGACCGGCTGCGCTACGCGCACCCGACCGACAAGCCCAATCGCGCCGGCGTCCAGCTCCGCCCGGGCGAGCGGGCATGACCACCCCCGCGCTGCCGTCCTACACCAGCGGCACCTCCACGGTGCCCCTGCTCGGCGACACCATCGGGGCCAACCTGGACCGGACGGCAGCGCGGGTGGGTGACCACGAGGCGCTCGTCGAGTGCGCCACGGGCCGCCGCTGGACCTACCCGCAGCTGGTCGACGACGTCGACGCCTGCGCCCTGGGCCTGGACGCCCTCGGTGTGCAGCAGGGCGACCGGGTCGGCATCTGGGCGCCCAACTGCGCCGAGTGGGTCTTCGTGCAGTACGGCACCGCCAAGCTCGGCGCCGTCCTGGTCAACATCAACCCGGCCTACCGCACGCACGAGCTGTCCTACGTGCTCGAGCAGGCCGGCATTTCGGTGCTGGTCGCCGCGCCGTCGCATCGGGCGAGCGACTACCGCGCGATGGTGGCCGAGGTGCGCGCCAGCTCCCCGCAGCTGCGCGAGGTGCTCTTCATCGGCGACCCCGAGTGGGAGCGGCTGATGGCCACCGGCCGGGCCGCGGACCGCGGACTGCTGGCCGCGCGCGAGACCCGGCTGTCCGCCGACGACCCGATCAACATCCAGTACACGTCCGGGACGACGGGCTTCCCCAAGGGCGCGACGCTGACCCACCACAACCTGCTCAACAACGGCTTCTTCGTGGGCGAGGGCTGCAGCTACACCGAGGCCGACCGGGTCTGCATCCCGGTGCCGTACTACCACTGCTTCGGCATGGGCATGGGCAACCTCGGCTGCACCTCGCACGGCTCGACCATGGTGATCCCGGCGCCGGGCTTCGATCCCGCGCTCACCCTGCAGGCCGTCCAGGACGAGCGGTGCACCTCGCTGTACGGCGTCCCCACGATGTTCATCGCCGAGCTCGCGCTGCCGGACTTCGCGACCTACGACCTGTCCAGCCTGCGGACCGGGATCATGGCCGGCTCGCCCTGCCCGGTCGAGGTGATGAAGCGTGTGGTCGCGGAGATGGGCATGGCCGAGGTGACGATCGCCTACGGGATGACCGAGACGTCCCCGGTGTCCACCCAGACCGGCGCCGACGACGACCTGGACCGCCGCACCTCCACCGTCGGGCGCACCCATCCGCACCTGGAGAGCAAGGTCGTGGACCCCGAGACCGGGCTGACCGTGCCCCGCGGGACCACCGGCGAGCTGTGCACCCGCGGCTACTCGGTGATGCTCGGCTACTGGGACGAGCCGGCGAAGACCGCCGACGTCCTGGACAACGCCCGCTGGATGCACACCGGGGACCTGGCTGTGATGGACGCCGAGGGCTACCTCAACATCGTCGGGCGAATCAAGGACATGGTCATCCGCGGCGGGGAGAACGTGTACCCCCGGGAGATCGAGGAGTTCCTCTACGCCCACCCCGACATCGCCGACGTGCAGGTCATCGGCGTCCCGGACGCTCGGTACGGGGAGGAGCTGATGGCCTGGGTGCAGCTGCGCCCGGGAGCTGAGGAGCTCACCGCCGAGACGCTCAAGGCGTACTGCGCCGGCAAGCTCGCGCACTACAAGGTGCCGCGCTACGTCAAGGTCGTGGGGAGCTTCCCGATGACGGTGACCGGCAAGGTGCGCAAGGTCGAGATGCGCGAGACCTCGACCGCCGAGCTCGGTCTGACCGAGGTCGTCACAGCCTGATGGAGTCCCACGGGCGCGGAAACCGCGCCCTGGGACTCCGCTCAGGCCGCCATGGTGACGCGACCGGCCGGTCCGGTCAGCGGAGCTGCAGCTCGGTGACCAGCGCGGCACAGGCGGTGAGGACGACGACGCCGGTGACCAGCTGGGCTCCGACCCGGTCGGTCGCCGGACCGCCCTCCTCGGCCGTCCGCCGGGTGCTGCGGGTGCGCCGGGTGGACAGCTCACCGAGCACCAGCAGCCCGAGCAGCGCGACGACCCCGGCGGCCACCAGGACCCCGGTGCGATCGCTGACCACGGCGGCGCGGACCAGCAGGCCGGCCACGACCAGGACCCCCAGTCCGGTCCGCTGCCAGGCCAGCGACGTCCGGGCCGGCTGGGTCTCCCCGGGCCGGCGGATCGTGCTCAGCGGAGGGCCTCCGTCACGACCAGCACCAGCACCACGACGACGAGGACGGCCAGCCCGCCGGTGACCCACCGGGCCAGCGGGCTGCCCGGCAGCGGTTCGTCCGCGGCGATCGCGGCCTCGTTGGTCGACCACCGCCGGTACCCGGCCAGCGCGGTGGCCAGCCCGCCCAGCAACAACCCGACCGAGACCACCACGCCCCCGCTGGGCACCCCGAGCTCGGGCACGAACTGGGCCACGGCGACACCCGCGGCGACCAGGGCCAGGGCGGTCCGCAGCCAGGCCAGCAGGGTGCGCTCGTTGGCCAGGCTGAAGCGGTAGTCCGGGTGTGGGGCGGGGTCCAGCGGGGGCACGGCGTCAGGGTAGGTGCGCCGTCCGGGAACTCGCGGGCCCCCGGGTGACACGCGCACTAGCGTGGTGCGTCCGGCCACCCCGGCCGGAGACGACGCACAGCAGAGCGAGGACCCGACGTGCCCAGCGGCAAGGTGAAGTGGTTCAACCCGGAGAAGGGCTTCGGCTTCCTCTCCCAGGAGGGTGGGCCCGACGTGTTCGTGCACAAGGACGCGTTGCCCACCGGGACCGTGGAGCTCGTGCCGGGGCAGCGGGTGGAGTACGGGATCGTCCAGGGACGGCGCGGGGACCAGGCGTTGCAGGTGCAGGTGCTCGACCCGCTGCCCTCCGCGGTGGCCGCCACCCGCGCCGTCACCCGGAAGAAGCCCGACGACCTGGTGCCGATCATCGAGGACCTGATCACGCTGCTGGACTCGGTCGGCGAGGGCCTGCGGCACGGGCGGCACCCGGACAAGCAGTACGCAGCCAAGGTGGCCTCGGTGCTGCGCGCGGTGGCGTCGGACCTGGCCCCCTGACGGCTCAACCGGTGGACGTGGCGCCGTCCGTGGGGGACGCACCGGTCGTGGGGGTGGCGCCGTCCGTGGGGACGGCGGTCTCGCCGGACCGGACGAAGCCCACCGGCCACGCCCCGGACAGGCCGTTGCAGGCCTCGTCGTCGGAGTCCTCGACCACGACCAGGTAGAACGCGGCGGGGACGACGTCGGAGCTGTTGATGCCGGTGAAGGTGCCGGTGTCCTCGTTGACGGCGACCTCGCCGATCAGCTGGTCGAGCTGGTCGTCGTAGACCTGCACGCTCCAGCCCTGGCCCGCGACGGCGGCGTCGACTGTCAGCCCGATCGTGCTGTCGGGGGAGACCTCGATGATCGGCGGGGTGGTGGTGTAGCGCTGGCCGTCCCCGCCCAGGCAGTACTGGGTGGGGGACACCCGTACGTCCTGGCCGCCGGTCTGCACCCGCACGGTGGGCGCGGTGTCCGAGCCCCCGGCCGCCCCGCTCGCGCCGCCGGCGCTGCACCCGGCCAGCAGGGCGGCCGCGCCCAGCAGTGCTCCCGCAGTCCGTGCCCGGCTCATGCCCACCCCTGCTCCTGCGTCGTCTGGTCCGGTGCCGTGTGGCCCGGGGTCGTGTGGCCCGGGGTCGTGTGGCCCGGGGTCGTGTGGTCCGGGCTCGTCCGCTCCCGGGACCAGGCGTCCCGGTCCTGCTGCCGGCCGGTGCGCCCGCCCCGACGGCCCCGGCGCAGCAGCCCGCGGCCACCCGGTGCCCGGTCGACCCGCGGGGCGGGGCGGTTCGGGCGCAGGCCCCAGAGAACCAGGCCGACCGCGAGCACCAGCAGGGAGGCGGCCACGGTGAAGCCCAGCCAGCCGATTGTGGGCAGCGCGATGCCCAGCGCCCCGCCGAACACCCAGGTCAGCTGCAGCAGGCTCTCCGAGCGGGCGAACGCCGAGGCGCGCAGCTCCTCGCGGACCTCGCGTTGGATGATCGCGTCCAGCGCGACCTTCCCCAACGCGTTGGCCACGGCCGACACCCCGGCGACGACGGCGGCCATGGCGAAGCTGTAGAACACCGCCGCCGCGACGGTGAGGACGGCGGCCGCGCCCGCGGCGGCGAGCACCAGCCGGTCCGGGCTGACCGCGTGCAGCCGCGAGCCGATCCCGGTGCCCAGCACGCTGCCCACCCCGGCGGCCGCGGCGATCACGCCCAGCGACAGGGTGGCGTCCCAGGCGTCCGCGACGGTGGCCTGCACCAGGAACGCCAGGAAGATCGTGAGGAACCCGGCCAGTCCGCGCAGCGCCGCCGTCGCCCGCAGCGCGGTGACCACGTGCGGCCCGAGCGACCGCTTCGAGCGCCGTCCCTGGGCGTCGATGCCGTCGGTGAGGACGTCGGCGGGCAGCCCGGGCAGCGGTGCGTCGACGTGTCCGGGCAACCGGACGGCAAGCACCCCGGCGGCCACGAAGACGACGGCCGTGGCGTAGAGCAGCCAGTCGAACCCGGCGAACCGCGCGATCCCGGCGCCGATCCCGCCCAGGGCGCCAGCGGTGAGCAGGCCGAAGACCGACAACCGGGCGTTCGCCGAGGTCAGCGACATCTGGCTGGGCAGCACCCGGGGGACGACGGCGGCCCGCAGCACGTTCAGCGCCTTGGACAGCACCAGCACGCCCAGCGCCGCGGGGTAGAGGGCCAGGTCGTCGTAGTGCAGGGCCATCACGACCGCGAGCACGGCCCGCCCGACCAGGCTGCCGGCCAGCGCCCACCGGCGGCCGCGCTGCAGCCGGTCCAGCAGCGGCCCGATCACCGGCGCGACGACGGCGAACGGCGCCATGGTGACCAGCAGGTACAGCGCCACGTTCCCGCGCTGGGCGTCGGTGGAGGCGGCGAAGAACAGCGTGCCGGCCAGCGAGACGGCGATCATCGCGTCGCCGGCCATGTGCAGCGCGTTGACCCAGAGCAGCCCGGCCAGGCCACTGTCCCCGGCGCCGTCAGCCCGACTGGCGGCGTTGACCCGGCGGACCGCGGCCCCGGTCAGCTGCCGGGTGCGGTGCGCGGCGACCCGGGTGACGGTGAGCTTGGCCGGCCGGGAGCCCAGGCCGCGGACCGGCTCCGCGGCCGGCGGCGGAGCCGTGGGGGGCGTGGGCGTGGGCGGGGGCGTCGTCGTGGGCTGGGTCCTGCCGGGCCGGCCGGTCGTCGTCCGGGCGCCGACCGGGACCGGACGCCAGGTCTCCACCCGCACCGGACCCGCACCCAGCGCGGAGACCACGGTGGGGGAGTCGTCCCCGGGCGGTGACGTCGCGGCCGTAGGCAAGGGCCGGGTGTGCACCCGCGCGACCTGCAGCGGGCCGGTGTCCGCCGCCGGGCCCGTCGTGCTGCCCGGACGCCGGCCCCACCGGCGCCGCAACCGGGGGGCGGGGTCGGCGGACACGGGTCCATCGTGCCCCACCCGGAGGGCCCGGCCGGTCACCCCGCGGGCGCTCCGACCCCCTCTTGGGGGACCATGGTCACGTGTCCGACGCCGTGCCCGCCCCCGAGAACGCCGCCGTCCCCGTCCCCGAGGCCTCCCTGGACGTGCTGACCGCCGCCGTGGAGACCGCGCGGGCGGCTGCCGTGCAGGTCGCGGGGGCCGCCGTCGAGGTCGGCGAGCACCTGGGCACCTCGCGTGAGCAGGTTTTCGACCCCGGCGCGCTGGGCGAGGTGCTGACCCACTCCTTCGCGGCCGCGCTGCCCGGCTACGTCGGCTGGCACTGGGCCGTCACCGTCGCGCACGTGCCCGGCGACACCGAGGTCACCGTCGACGAGGTCGTGCTGCTGCCCGGCGAGGACGCCCTGCTGGCCCCGTCCTGGGTGCCGTGGCACGAGCGGCTGCGCCCCGGCGACCTGTCGGTCGGTGACGTGCTGCCCGCCACCGAGGACGACCACCGGTTGGTGCCCTCCTACCTGGCCGCCGACGACGCCGCCGAGGACCCGGCCGGCCGCGTGGTGGCCGAGGAGATCGGCGTCGGACGTGAGCGCGTGCTCTCCCCGGACGGCCGTCGCGAGGCACTGGCGCGCTGGGCCGACGGCGACTTCGGTCCCCGCTCGGCGATGGCCCGGCACGCCCCGGGGCCGTGTGGCAGCTGCGGCTTCTGGTTGCCGCTGGCCGGGTCGCTGCGCTCCGAGCTGGGCGTGTGCTCCAACGGCTACGCCCCCGCCGACGGTCACGTCGTCACGGTGGACCACGGGTGCGGCGCGCACAGCCAGGCCAGCCTCGAGGTGCAGGACGGGCCGCCCGCCGAGGTCGTCACCTCCGCGCGCTATGACACCTCGGTGTACGACTCGATCTGAGCGGTCTCAGCGCTTGGCCTGCCAGCGCATGATCCCCAGGCCCGCGACGGCGAGCACGATCCCGCACAGGCAGGTCCAGGTCCAGACCCGGTCCAGCCGGTCACCCAGCAGCAGCACGACGAGCAGGGCCAACGCCCACAGGACGCCCCCGACCAGGACGACGCGGGCGGTGTCCACCCGCAGTGGCGGCGGGGAGGGGCGGGTCGGCGTGGGCACGCGCTGACTCTAGGAGGACCTCGGGCCCCCACCCCCCGTCAGCTCGGGGCGGGCCCCTGCACCGAGGTCGTCCCAGCACCTCGCGCCGTGTGGCACGCTGTCGCCGCTCGTCGTCCGACCTGCTGGGGTCGCAGTCCGCCGCCCCGCTGCCGCACCCGGGGGTCCCGCCATGTCCGAGAAGTCCCGTCCCACCTCTGCCGAGCGCGAGGACGCCGTCACGGTGCCCCGTCCGGCGGGCAGCGCCCGGCGCAGCGCGGGTCCACGGATACAGCCCAAGAACGGGCTCGACCGGTTCTTCTCGATCAGCGAGCGGCGGTCGACGGTGGCCCGCGAGCTCCGCGGCGGGCTGGTCACCTTCTTCACGATGGCCTACATCGTGGTGTTGAACCCGATCATCCTGTCCGGGGCCGACGTCGAGGGCACCACGTTGCCCTTCGCCTCGGTCGCCGCCGTCACCGCACTGGTGGCCGGTGTGCTCACGATCCTGATGGGCGTCGTCGGCCGGTACCCGTTCGCGGTGGCCGCGGGCCTGGGCATCAACGCGATCGTCGCGGTCTACGCCGCCACCCAGCTGAGCTGGCCGGAGATCATGGGCCTGGTCGTGCTGGAGGGCCTGCTGATCTCCGTGCTGGTGCTCACCGGGTTCCGCCGGGCGGTCTTCGAGGCCATCCCGGGCCAGCTGAAGACGGCGATCGCGGTCGGCATCGGGTTCTTCCTGACCATCATCGGGCTGGTCGACGCCGGGTTCGTGCGCCGGGCGCAGTCGGGCAGCGTGCCGCTGTCCTTCGGCATCGACGGGTCGCTGGCCGGCTGGCCGCTGCTGACGTTCGTCGTCGGGCTGGCGTTGACCAGCGTGCTCGTCGTCCGGCGGGTCCGCGGTGGGCTGCTCATCGGCATCGTGGCGACGACGATCTTCGCGATCGTCGTGGAGGCCATCGCGCACGTCGGGTCGAGCAACGGCGGGACCAACCCGCGGGGCTGGGCGCTGCAGGTGCCGGCGCTGCCGGAGAAGATCGTCGAGCTGCCGGACTTCTCGGTCATCGGGCACGTGTCGCTGTTCGGCGGCTTCTCCCGGATCGGTGTCGTCGCCGCCCTGCTGATCGTCTTCGCGATCATGATCGCGGACTTCTTCGACACGGTCGGCACGGTCACCGCGGTGGGCGCCGAGGGCGAGATGCTCGACGAGGACCGCAACCTGCCGGGCTCGCAGCCGGTGCTGTTGGTCGACTCGCTGGCCGCCGCCGCCGGTGGCGCGGCGAGCGTCTCCTCCAACACGACCTACGTGGAGAGCACCGCGGGAGTCGCCGACGGCGCGCGCACGGGGCTGGCGAGCATCGCCACGGGCGCGCTGTTCCTGGTCGCGGTGTTCTTCACCCCGCTGGTCCAGGTCGTGCCCTCGGAGGCGGCCGCCCCGGTGCTGGTGATCGTGGGCGCCCTGCTGATCAGCCAGATCCGGGACCTGGAGTGGGGCGACATGTCGCTGGTCATCCCGGCCTTCCTGACGATCGCGCTGATGCCTTTCACCTACTCGATCACCAACGGCATCGGGGCCGGCGTCCTGAGCTACGTGCTGCTGCGGGTGGCCACCGGACGCGGTCGCGACGTGCACCCGCTGATGTGGGTCATCGCGGTGCTCTTCCTGGTGTACTTCGCGCTGGAGCCCCTGCAGCAGCTCTTCTGAGGAACCCGGGCTGTCCGCGTTGTCCTTACCCCTCCTAAGTAGATAGGCTCGCTCCCGTGGCTCGGACGACGCTGGACACCGCGGCGCTGGCCCACGACCTCCGCCTGGCGGTGATGCGGTTCTCCCGCCGGCTGCGCAACCAGCGCGTGGACACCTCGGTCACGCTCACCCACCTGGCCGCGCTGTCGACGCTCAAGCGGCACGGGGCGATGAGCCCCGGTGAGTTGGCCGGCCACGAGCGCGTCCAGCCCCCGTCGATGACCCGGGTGGTCGTCGCGCTGGAGGGCAAGGGCCTGGTCACCCGGACGCCGCACCCGACCGACGGCCGGCAGGTGGTCATCGA
>JBBSVA010000113.1:0-11258 GCA_038233915.1 Mycobacteriales bacterium
GTGTCCCCCTGGGGCACCATCGCGCGGACGGCGGACCAGCCCGGGGTCTGCAGCCGGCTCACCGTGGGGCCCTCGAGCCCGGGGGTGACCGCGGTGGCCCGCTCCAGCAGGTCGTCGGGGCAGTCGTAGTCGAGCATCACGTACTGCCGGGCCACCAGGACCCCGCGCAGCCGACGCTGCAGCTGGGCCACGGCCGGGTTCTCCTCGGCGCCGGCCCGGCGGACCAGGATGGCCTCGCTGGTCAGCACCGGGTCGCCGATCACGTGCAGACCGGCCTGGCGCAGCGTCGTCCCGGTCTCCACCACGTCGCAGACGGCGTCGGCGACACCCAGCCGACAGGCGGTCTCCACCGCGCCGTCCAGCTTCACCACCGAGGCGGCGATGCCGGACTCGGCCAGGAACCGCTCGAGGACGACGGGGTAGGCGGTCGCGATGCGCTTGCCGGCCAGCGCGGGGATGCTCTCGATCCCGGCGTCCAGCGGGCTGGCGAACCGGAACGACGAGCGCCCGAAGCCCAGCGGCATGACCTCGACAGCCGGGGACTCGGTGTCCGGCGGCGTGGTCTCCAGCAGCATGTCCCGGCCGGTGATCCCGACGTCCAGCGTGCCGGCGGCGACGTAGACGGCGATGTCGCGCGGGCGCAGGTAGAAGAACTCGGTGTCGCTGTCGGGGTCGTACACCGCGAGGTCCTTGGTGCTGCGGCGCTGGCGGTAGCCGCTCTCGGACAGCATCTCGGCTGCAGGTTCGGACAGGACGCCCTTGTTCGGGACGGCGACGCGCAGCACTGCAGGGGCTCCAGGTGACGTGATGGAACGGCTCTCCTGCAGGGGGGCAGGAGGGTCCTCTCAGAGGTGAGCGTAGACGTCGTCCAGGGTCAGGCCCCGGGCGAGCATCAGCACCTGCACCCGGTAGAGCAGCTGGCTGATCTCCTCCGCCGTCCGCTCCCCACCCTCGTGCTCGGCGGCCATCCAGGACTCGGCAGCCTCCTCGACCACCTTCTTCCCGGCGGCGTGCACCCCATCGGTGACGGCGGTGACGGTGCCCGAAGCCGGGTCTCCCGAGGCGACCTTGGCCGACAGCTCGGCGAACAGGTCGTCGAAGGTCTTCACGCTGGGGTCTCTCCTGCGGGGCTGATGCCGAAGCCGGCGGACCGGCGCGGCGTGCGGATGGCGCGGAGGGTGAGGGCCGTGGACAGCGCCGCGACGGTGGCCTCCCAGCCCTTGTCCTCCGCGGAGCCGGGCAGGCCGGCGCGGTCGCGGGCCTGGTCGTCGTCGTTCACTGTCAGCACGCCGTTGCCCACCGGGGTACCGGCGTCCAGGGACACCCGGGTCAGCCCGGTGGTGACGGCGTCGCAGACGTACTCGAAGTGCGGCGTCCCGCCCCGGACGACGACGCCGAGGGCGACCACGGCGTCGTGCTCGGCGGCCAGCGCCTGGGCGACGACGGGGAGCTCGACCGCGCCGGGCACCCGGACGACTGTCGGGTCGGCGATGCCGGAGGCGTGCGCGCAGGCGATCGCCCGGGACAGCAGCGACTCGGTGACCTCCAGGTGCCACTGGGTGGCCACGATGCCCAGCCGCAGCCCGGCGGCATCGACGGCGGCGAGCTCCGGAGCCCCGGCGCCGCTCACGTGAGGACCCCGCTGTCCCCCGCGGGCGGGAGATGCCCCCGGCTCGTCGGCAGCGCTGCGGTGTCCTCCGGTGACCTCGCCAGCCCGGTCACTGCGGCTGCTCGTTCTGCCGGATCGGGGTGTGCGTGCCGACCGGCACCGGGATGTCGGCCTCGGGCTCGACGATCTCCAGCAGGTGTCCCATCCGGTCCCGCTTGGTGCGCAGGTAGCCGATGTTCTCCGGCGTCACGTGGCTGGGCAGCCCGACCCGGCCGGTGATCCGCAGCCCGTAGCCCTCCAGGCCCGCACGCTTGGTCGGGTTGTTGGTCAGCAGCCGCATGGAGTGCACGCCCAGGTCGACCAGGATCTGCGCGCCGGTGCCGTAGTCGCGGGCGTCGGCGGGCAGTCCCAGGTCCAGGTTGGCATCCACCGTGTCCACGCCGGCGTCCTGCAGCTGGTAGGCCTGCAGCTTGTGCAGCAGGCCGATCCCCCGGCCCTCGTGGCCGCGGATGTAGAGCACGATCCCGCGCCCCTCCTCGGCCACCGCGGCGAGCGCGGCCTGCAGCTGGGGGCCGCAGTCGCAGCGCAGCGAGCCGAAGACGTCGCCGGTGAGGCACTCGGAGTGCACCCGGACCAGCACGTCCTCGCCGTCGCTGATGTCGCCGTAGACGAAGGCCACGTGCTCGCGGTCGTCGTAGGAGCTGGAGTAGCCCACGGCGGTGAACAGGCCCGGAGCCAGCGGCACCGAGGCCTCGGCGACCCGCTCGACCAGCTTGTCGAAGCGCTTGCGGTAGGCGATCAGGTCCGCGATGGAGCACATGACCAGGTCGTGCTCGTCGGCGAAGACCCGCAGCTCGTCGCCCTGGGCCATGCCTGTCGGGTCCGTCTCGCTGACGACCTCGCACAGCGTGCCCGAGGGCCGCAGCCCAGCCAGCACGGCCAGGTCGACGGCAGCCTCGGTGTGCCCGGGACGGCGGAGCACACCCCCGTCGCGGGCCCGCAGCGGCACGATGTGGCCGGGGCGGGACAGGTCGGCGCTGGTGGTGTCGGCACCGGCGAGCAGCCGGAGGGTGTGTGCCCGGTCGGTGGCCGAGATGCCGGTGCTGATGCCCTCGCGGGCGTCGACGGTGACCGTGTAGGCGGTGCCGCGCCGGTCCTGGTTCACCCGGAACATCGGGGGCAGGTCGAGGCGGTCGGCGTCGGACTCGGTGACCGCCACACAGATGTAGCCCGAGGTGTAGCGGACCATGAAGGCCACCAGTTCGGGGGTGGCGAGCTCGGAGGCGAAGATCAGGTCGCCCTCGTTCTCCCGGTCCTCGTCGTCGATGACGACGACGGGGCGGCCGCTCTTGATGGCCGCGATGGCGTCCTCGATGGAGTCCAGACGGGCCCGGCGGGACTCCTGCTCCTGCTGCTCGCTCACGCTCGTGCTCCCAACAGTCGCTCGACGTACTTGGCGATCACGTCCACCTCCAGGTTGACCGGGTCACCCGGGGTGCGCGTGCCGAGGGTGGTCTCGCGCAGGGTGGTGGGGATGAGGGAGACCTCGAGCCACGGCTCGGGGTCGGTGACGGCGGACAGCGCGCTCACCGTCAGGGAGACGCCGTCCAGGGTGATGGAGCCCTTCTCCACGACGTAGCGCGAGATGTCGGCCGGCAGCGCGACCCGCACGACGGTCCAGTGCTCGCTGGGGCTCAGCGAGACGACCGTGCCGACGCCGTCGACGTGGCCCTGCACGATGTGCCCGCCGAGCCGGGTGTCGGCGGTGACCGCGCGCTCCAGGTTGACCGGGTCGCCGTCGGTGAGCGCGCCCAGGCTGCTGCGCTTGAGCGTCTCGGCCATCACGTCGGTGGACCACACGTCCTCGGTCACGCCGGTGACGGTGAGGCAGACGCCGTTGACGGCGATGGAGTCCCCGAGGGCCACCCCCTGCAGGGTCTTCGCCCCACGGACCTGCAGGCGCGCGGAGTCGCCCTGGTCGTCGCGGACGACGAGGGTGCCGACCTCCTCGACGATGCCGGTGAACACGTCAGTGGCCTCTTTCTCCGTAGGTGGGACCACCAGTGTGCCGGGTGGGCCTGAGCCGGATCTGCACGTCCCTCCCCAGCGGGGTGACATCCAGGGTCTGGAGCTGCAGCGCCTGCGCCATCGTGGTGATTCCCAGGTCACCCACCAGACCCGGCCCGGCACCCAGCAGCTGGGGCGCCAGGTGCAGCACGACCTCGTCGACCAGGCCCGCGGTCAGGAGGGCCGCGGTCAGCGTGGGCCCGCCCTCCAGCAGCACCCGGCGGACGTCGAGGTCCCACAGTTCGGCCAGCAGCTCGGCCGGGTCGGCGGCGCTGCTGAGGTGGGTGCGGGCGGTGTCGTCACGCACCCGGGCGGTGGCGGGCACCCGGCCACGACGGTCCAGCACCACCCGCAGCGGCTGCCGGTCGACGTCGTGACCCTCGTCGTCCCGGACGGTGAGCTGGGGGTCGTCGGTGAGCACGGTGCCCGACCCGACCAGCACAGCGTCACAACTGGCCCGGAGCCGGTGCACGGCGGCGCGGGCAACCGGGCCGGTGATCCAGCGGCTGGTGCCGTCGGCCGCGGCCACCCGGCCGTCCAGCGTGCTGGCGACCTTCCAGACCACCTGCGGCCGCTGCTCCCGGATGCCGAGCAGCCACGGAGCCAGCGCGCCGTCCTCGGCGAGGTCCTGCTCGACGCCCAGCTCGACGTCGACCCCGGCGTCCTGCAACCGGTGGGCGCCGCCGGCGGCCAGCGACGTCGGCTCGGGGACGGCGACGACCACCCGCGCGATCCCGGCGGCCAGCAGCGCCTCGGCGCACGGCCCCGTCCGCCCGGTGTGGTTGCAGGGCTCCAGCGTCACGACGGCGGTACCAGCGCGGGCCCGCTCGCCGGCCTGGGCCAGCGCGCCGACCTCGGCGTGCGGACCGCCCGGGGGCCGGGTGGCACCCTCCCCCACGACCTGCCCGGCGGCGTCGAGCACGACGGCGCCGACAGCGGGGTTCGGGCTGGTGCTGCCCAACGCCGACCAGCCCAGCTCGCGCGCCCGGGCCATCGCGGCCCGCTCCTGCGGGGTCACCGGGCGGCGCGTACTGCCTGGGCCCGCAGCGCGGCGATCGCGGCGGCCGGGTCGTCAGCGCCGTAGACCGCGGACCCGGCGACGAACACGTCGACCCCGGCCTCGGCGGCGGCCTCGATGGTGTCGGCGTTGATCCCGCCGTCGATCTCGACCAGCAGTTCCAGGTGGCCGGTGTCGACCAACCGGCGGGCCTCCCGGACCTTGCTCAGCACGTCGGCGATGAAGGACTGGCCGCCGAACCCCGGCTCCACGCTCATCACCAGCAGGGTGTCGAAGTCCCGCAGCACCTCGAGGTAGGGCTCCAGCGGGGTGCCCGGCTTGATCGCCAGCCCGGCCAGCGCGCCCGCGGCCCGCAGGTCCGCAGCGACGGCTCGCGGGTCACCGGTGCAGGCCTCGGCGTGCACGGTGACGTTCCGGGCGCCCAGCTCGGCGTAGGCCGGCGCCCAGCGCTCGGGGTCGGTGATCATCAGGTGGCAGTCCAGCGGGACCGGGCTGACCCGCGCGATGGCCTCGACCACCGGGGCGCCCAGGGTCAGGTTCGGCACGAAGTGCGCGTCCATGACGTCGACGTGCACCCAGTCGGCGTTCGCGATCCGGGCGGTCTCCTCGGCCAGCCGGGCGAAGTCCGCGGACAGCAGGCTGGGCGCGATCATCGGGGCACGGGACACCGGGTGATCGTAGGTGCGCACCCCGGTCAGCCCCGGGGCCGGTCCCGGGTCCCGACGTGCTCGGCCCAGGCCGCCTCCACCACGGTCATCGAGCTCGCGTCGGTCAGCGAGGTGACGTCGCCGCCGCCCCGTCCGGCGGTCATGTCGGTCATGAGCCGGCGCATGATCTTGCCCGAGCGGGTCTTCGGCAGGTCGGTGACGACGACGACCTCCCGAGGCTTGGCGACCGCGCCCACCCGGGCGGCCACGTGCGCCCGCAGCTCCTCGGTCAGCCCGGAGTCGTCGGCGTCCCCGGACCGGGTGATCACGAACGCGACGATCCGCTGCCCGGTGGTGTCGTCGGGGGCACCGACGACGGCTGCTTCGGCCACTCGCGGGTGGGACACCAGCGCGGACTCCAGCTCGATGCTGGACAGCCGGTGCCCGGACACGTTGAGCACGTCGTCGATGCGACCGCCGATCCAGACGTAGCCGTCCTCGTCCACGGACGCCGAGTCCCCGGCCAGGTACCAGCGCTGCTCGGCGTAGGGCGCCCAGTAGGACCGGACGAACCGTTCGTGGTCGCGCCACACGGTGCGGGCCATCCCGGGCCACGGCGCGGTGATCACCAGGTTGCCCTCGACCCCGGGCGGGGTCGGCACCCCGGCGTCGTCGACGACGGCCACCGCCAGGCCGGGCAGTGCGACGGTGCCGGAGCCGGGCTTGAGCGGGGTGACCCCGGGCAGCGGCGCGATGACCGCGGCCCCGGTCTCGGACTGCCACCAGGTGTCCACGATCGGGCAGCGGCCACCGCCCACGTGCTCGTGCAGCCAGCGCCACGCCTCGGGGTTGATCGCCTCCCCCACCGAGCCCAGCAGCCGCAGCGAGGACAGGTCGTACCCGGCGGGCAGCTGCGGGCCGTGACCCATGAAGGTCCGGACCAGCGTGGGCGCCGTGTAGTACGTCGTCACGCCGTACTTCTGGATCACCTCGAAGTGCCGGCCGGCGTGCGGGGTCAGCGGGCTGCCCTCGTAGACCACCTGGGTGGCGCCGTTGGACAACGGTCCGTACATCTCGTAGGTGTGCGCGGTGACCCAGGCCAGGTCGGCCTGGCACCAGTAGACGTCGTCGTCCTTGAGGTCGAACACCGCCCAGTGCGTCCAACTGGCATGGGTCAGGTAGCCGCCGCTGGTGTGCACCAGGCCCTTGGGCCGGCCGGTCGTGCCCGAGGTGTAGATGACGAACAGCGGGTGCTCGGCGTCGAAGGAGGGCGCCACGTGCTCGGTGGACTGCCGGTCGACGACCTCGTGCCACCAGACATCGCGGCCCGGCGTCCACGGCACGTCCTGCTCCCCGGTGCGCCGGACGACGAGCACGTGCTCGACGTGGTCCAGCCCGGCCACGGCCTCGTCGGCGGCCGCCTTGACCGCGACGGCCTGCCCGCGGCGGAACTGGCCGTCGCTGGCGATCAGCAGCTTCGCGCCGGTGTCCGCCACCCGGAAGCGCAGCGCCTGCGCGGAGAACCCGCCGAACACCAAGCTGACGACCGCGCCGATCCGGGCGCAGGCCATCGTCGCGACGATCGTCTCGACCAGCACAGGCAGGTACAGCACGACCCGGTCGCCGGGGCCGATGCCGAGCTCGGTGAGGGCGTTGGCCAGCCGGCAGACGTCGTCCTGGAGCTGGGCGTAGGTGACTGTGCGGCTGTCACCGGGCTCGCCCTCCCAGTGCAGCGCGACCTTCTCGCCCCGGCCCGCGGTGACGTGCCGGTCGACGCAGTTGACCGCCACGTTGAGCCGCCCGCCGCCGAACCACCGCGCGGTGGGCCACTGCGCGTCGTCGAACACGGTGTCCCAGGGCGTGTCCCACTGCAGCCTGCCGGCCTGCTCGGCCCAGAAGGCGAACGGGTCGGCCTCGGCGCGGGCATACGCGTCGGCGCCGACGTTGGCCTGCGCGGCGAACTCGGGGGGCGGCGGGTACACCAGCGGGCGGTCGTCGTCGGACACGGTGTCAGTGCTTACGCAGCAGAGCCACGAACATCGCGTCGGTGCCGTGCCGGTGCGGCCACAGCTGCAGCGCCTCGCCGCGGGCGGCGTCGGGCACCTCGGGGAACAGCGGCGCGACCGGCAGCTGCTCCACGTCGTCCCGGGCGACGGCGGCCGCGACGACGTCCACGGTCTCGGCGGTGTGCGGCGAGCAGGTCACGTAGGCCACCACTCCCCCGGGCCGGACGGCGTCCAGCGCGGCGGTGAGCAGCTGGGCCTGCAGCTCCACGAGCGGCGCGACGTCGTCCGCGGTCCGGCGCCAGCGCACCTCGGGACGACGGCGCAGCGCGCCCAGCCCGGTGCACGGCGCATCCAGCAGCACCCGGTCGAAGGAGCCCGGCTGCCACGGCCCGTCACGGCCGTCGGCGACCAGCACCTCGACGTCGTCCTCCCCGGTCAGCGAGGTGCGGACCAGCTCGGCCCGGTGCTCGGAGCGGTCGGCCGCGGTGACGTGCACCCCGGCCGGCCGGACGGCGGCCAGCAGCGCGGCCTTGCCGCCGGGGCCGGCGCAGACGTCCAGCCAGCGCTCGTCGGTGCCCTCCAGCGGAGCGCGGACGAGCGCGAGAGCGGCGAGCTGGGAGCCCTCGTCCTGCACCGCGGCGGTGCCGGTCCTGACCGCGGCGACCTTGCCGGGGTCCCCGCCGTGCAGCCGGACGGCGTAGGGCGACCAGGGGCCGGCCTCGCCGTCGACATCGGCGGCCAGGGTGTCCCGGTCGACGTGCCGGGCGACCAGGTGCACCTCGGGCGCCTCGTCGTCGGCGAGCAGCGCTGCCTCCAACTCGACGTCCGAGCCCAGGGCGTCCCGCCAGGCCTCGACGACCCACAGCGGGTGGTCCGACAGCAGCGCGAGCCGCTGGTCGCCGGTCGCCCCCAGGGCCTGGACCCAGGCCTCCCGGTCCCCGCCGGCGCCGACCTTGCGGAGCACCGCGTTGACCAGCCCGGAGGCACCGGTGCCCACGATCGCCCGGGTCAGCGCGACTGTCGTGTCGACGGCGGCGTGCGCCGGGACCCGCAGGTCGATCAGCTGGTAGGCACCGAGCCGCAGCAGGTCCAGCACCCGGGGGTCGAGCTCGGCCAGCGGCCGGCTGACCAGCCCGGTGAGCACGGCGTCCAGGGTGCCGGTGGCGCGCAGCGTGCCGTAGGCGAGCTGAGTGGCGAACCCGGCGTCGCGGGGCTCCAGCCGGCGCTCGCGGAGCAGCTGGGGCAGCAGCAGGTTGGCGTAGGCGGCGCGGGAGGAGACGCCGTCGAGCACGTCGTAGGCAGTCAGCCGGGCGCCGTCCAGAACCGGACGGACCCGGCGACCCTCGGGGCGGGCCTGCACGGTCCGCGGACCTGCGGGACGTCCGGTCCCCTTGCTCCCACCGGAGCGGCGTGGCCCGGTCACGCGCCCACCCGCTCGCCGTCGGCGGGCCGGGCACCGCGCGCCCAGTCCACAGCGGGCAGCATCTTCTTGCCGGCCGGCTGGACCTCACCGAGCCGGACCGCGCCGCGGCCGGTGCCGACGAGCACGCCGGTCGGACCGACCGACAGCTCGCCGGAGGCCAGCGCCGTCGAGCCGGCCACCGGCTCGACGGGGCCCAACCGGAGCCGGTCACCACGCCACGTCGTCCAGGCGCCGGGGGCCGGCGTGACACCGCGGACCCGCCGGTCGACGACGTGGGCGGGCAGCGACCAGTCGACCTCGGCGTCCGCGGTCTCGACCTTGGGGGCCAGCGAGACGCCCTCGGCGGGCTGCGGCTCGGGCACCAGCGAGCCGTCGGCGATGCCGTCGATCGTGGCGACCAGCAGCCGGGCGCCGGTGACGGCGAGCCGGCCGAGCAGCTCACCGGCGGTGTCCCGCGGGCCGATGGTCTCGGTGACGACGCCATAGACCGGGCCGGTGTCCAGGCCCTGCTCCAGGGCGAAGGTGGCTGCACCGGTGACCTCGTCGCCGGCCATCACCGCGTGCTGCACGGGGGCGGCGCCGCGCCAGGCCGGCAGCAGCGAGAAGTGCAGGTTGACCCAGCCGTGCACCGGCACGGTCAGTGCGGCCGGGGGCACCAGGGCGCCGTAGGCCACGACCGGAGCGCAGTCGACGGCGAGGGCGGCCAGCTGCTCGAGGAACTCGGGCTCCCGCGGCGAGCGGGGCTGCAACACCGGGATGCCGGCGTCATCGGCGCGCTGGGCGATCGGGGACCGGACCTCCCGGCGGCCGCGACCGGCCCGGGCATCGGGCCGGGTGAGCACCGCGACCACCTCGTGGTCGCTGTCGAGCAGGGCGGACAGCGCCGGGACGGCCGGGGCCGGGGTCCCGGCGAAGAGCAGCTTCAGTGCGGGCTCACCTTCACGATCGGGGCGGGGGCCGGGGCGGGGGCCGGGGAGCCCGAGGGCAGCCAGGCCTGCTGACCCTGCCACTCGGCGTCACCCAGGACCGATAGGGCGGCCTCCCGGGCCTGCGCGTCGAGCCGGTCGACGAAGAGCACGCCGTCGAGGTGGTCGGTCTCGTGCTCGATGGCGCGGGCCAGCTTGTGCGAGCCCTCCACCCGGAGCGGCTCGCCGTGCATCGTCCAGCCGGTGGCCGCGACGTGGAGGTGCCGACGGCAGTCGAACCGGTAGCCGGGGATGGACAGGCAGCCCTCGGCGTCGGACTCGGTCTCCTCCCCCACCGCGACGACGTCGGGGTTGACCAGGTGGCCGACCTCGCCGTCGACGTACCAGGTGAAGACCCGCAGGCCCACGCCGATCTGCGGGGCGGCCAGGCCGGCCCCGCCGGCAGCGTGCATGGTCTCGGTCAGGTCGGTGACCAGCCGGCGCAGCTCTGCGTCGAAGTCGACGACGGGTGCGGCCACGGCGCGCAGCACCGGGTCGCCCATGATCCGGATCGGGGTGACGCTCACCCGACGATCCTAGGCGCCCCGGTCCTCAGGCCAGTTCCAGCGGGTCCAGCTGCACCCGCACGTGCTCGGGCGCCTTGCGCGCGGACCGCACGCCCTGCACGTCGTGCAGCGCCCGGGCGAGTGCGACGCCGTCGGCCCGGCGGGACCGGACCAGGAAGCGCTCGCGCTCCCCCTCCTGGCCCGGGCGCGGCGGCTCGGGCACCGGGCCCAGCACGTCGGCGCCCTCGGGCAGCCGCAGCGCGTCCAGGAACTCGGCCAGCGCCGCCGGGGACGCCGACAGCGCCGCCATCCGGCTGACCGGCGGGAAGCCGAGCTCCCGGCGGTCGGCCAGCTCCCGGGCGGCCAGCCCGGCCGGGTCCCACCGGACCAGCGCCTGCACGACCGGGTGCCCGGCGTCCGCGACCACCACGACCTGGCCGCCGGCCGACGCGGCCCGCACCATGGCCGCGGCGTTCAGCCAGCGGCGCATCGTCTCCTCCGCGGCCCGCAGGTCCGCGCGGCCCAGCAGCGCCCAGGAGTCCAGCAGCAGCGCGGCGCCGTAGCCGCCCTCCACCGTCGGCTCCGCGCCCGGGGTGGCGACGACGATCGCCGGCCCGGGCTCCACGGTGGCCAGCACCTGGCCGCGCCCGCTGACCCGCACGCTGGCCCCGGCGAACGCCCGGCCCAGCTCCTCCGCGGTCCGGGAGACGCCGACCACCGAGGCGCGGAGCTTGGTGCCGTGGCAGTGCGGACAGTCGAAGGTGGCAGCCGGGCGGGCGCACCAGCGGCAGGCAGCGACCCGGGAGCCCGAGGGGCCGGGGGTGGCTGAGACGCCGAGCGGGCCGGCGCAGTGCGCGCACCGGGCGGGGGCCCGGCACCGGTCGCAGACCAGGCCGGGTGCGTAGCCGGCGCGGGGCACCTGGACCAGCACCGGGGCGCCGGCGGCCAGCGCCTCGCGGGCCGCCCGGAAGGCCAGCGAGGGCAGCCGGGCGCTGCGGGCGGCGGCGTCCCGGGCCA
>JBBSVA010000114.1:0-11225 GCA_038233915.1 Mycobacteriales bacterium
GTCACCATCGAGGACGCCGTCGAGTTGCAGCTGCAGCAGGACCACGTCGTCCGGCTGGAGTCCCGCCCGCCCAACATCGAGGGCAAGGGCGCCATCACCATCCGCGACCTGGTGCGCAACTCGCTGCGCATGCGCCCGGACAGGATCGTGGTCGGGGAGTGCCGCGGCGGGGAGTCCCTGGACATGCTGCAGGCGATGAACACCGGCCACGACGGGTCGCTGTCCACCGTGCACGCCAACAGCCCACGCGACGCGATCGCCCGGCTGGAGACGCTGGTGCTGATGGCCGGCATGGAGCTGCCGCTGCGGGCCATCCGCGAGCAGATCGCCTCCGCGGTCGACGTCGTCGTCCAGCTCACCCGGCTGCGCGACGGGACCCGCCGGGTCACCCACGTCACCGAGGTACAGGGCATGGAGGGCCAGACGGTCACCCTGCAGGACGCCTTCGTCTTCGACTACGCCGCCGGCGTCGGCCCCGACGGCCGGTTCCTGGGCAAGCCGGTGCCGACCGGGGTGCGGCCGCGGTTCACCGACCGGTTCACCGACCTGGGCATCACGCTCTCCCCGCGGGTGTTCGGGCAGGCCCCGATGACGGCGGTGCGGCGGTGACCCCGCTGGTCTGGGCCGGCGTCGCACTGGCGGCCGGGGGGTTCGGTGGCCTGCTCATGGCCGCGGTCTGGCCCGGGCGGATCCGGATCGGGGTGGCTCGACTCGACCCGGCCGCGGTCACCGACTCGCGGCTGACCGGGGCGACCGGGGGCACCACGGCGCTGGTCGAGCGGCTGCTCACCCGGCACAGCGTCGCGGCCGCCTTCGCCGGCCTGCTCGAGCGCGCGGGGGTGCACCGCACGCCGGCTGAGGTCGTCGTGCTGACCGGGGGTGCCGCCCTCGGGGTGGCTGCGCTGGCCATGCTGCTGGAAGGGGCTGTGGTCGCGGTCCTCCTGGTCGTGCTGGTACCCCTGGGCGCCCGCGCGTTCCTGGGCTTCCGCGTCGGCCGTCGTCAGGCGGCGTTCGCCGACCAGCTCGACGACGCCCTCCAGCTGATGGCCGGCAGCCTGCGGGCCGGGCACAGCCTGCTGCGCGCGCTGGACTCGGTGGCCGGCGAAGCCCAGTCGCCGACCAGCGAGGAGTTCGCCCGGGTGGTGAACGAGACCCGGGTCGGACGCGAGCTCAACGAGGCACTGGAGGAGGTGTCCACCCGGACGGCCAGCACGGACTTCGCCTGGGTCACCCAGGCCATCGCCATCCACCGGGAGGTGGGCGGCAACCTGGCCGAGGTACTCGACCAGGTCGGGCAGACCATCCGGGAGCGCAACCAGATCCGCCGGCAGGTCAAGGCCCTGGCCGCCGAGGGCAAGCTGTCGGCCTACGTGCTGATGGCGCTGCCGATCGGGATCGCCGGATTCCTCACCATGAGCAACCCGGAGTACATCGGCCGGCTGACCGAGGAGTTGCTGGGCTGGGTCATGATCGGCACCGGCGTGGTCATGCTGACCATCGGCGGGCTCTGGTTGCGCTCCACCGTGAAGATCGCCTTCTGATGCCCGCGCTCGTGTGGGCCGCGGTGGGTGCCGTCCTCCTCGGGCTGTCCGGCACCCTCTACGTCGCCGTCGCGCAGCCCGGCCGCCCGCCCGCCCAGGTCGCGGTCAACCTGGCCCGCGGCATGAGCGCGGGCACCGTGCTCGACGCCCCCGACGACGAGCGGAGCACGGCCGGTTCCGTGCTGCGGTCCTTGACGCCCGATTCCGCAGCGCGCCGCATGCGCCGGCTGCGCGAGCGGGCCGGCAGTCCGGACGCGTGGCCGTTGGACAAGCTGCTGTGGGCCAAGATCGTGCTCGCCGGCGTCGGCGGTCTCCTGGGCGTGCTGCTCCTCACCGGCAACCCGTCGCTGTTGATCGTGCTGCTGGCGCCGACCGTGGTCGCCGTCCTGTACTTCCTGCCCGAGCTGCTGCTGCACAGCCGGGCCCAGGAACGACAGCAGGCGATCACCCTCGAGCTGGCCGACACCCTGGACCAGATGACCATCGCGGTGGAGGCCGGGCTGGGCTTCGAGGCGGCGATGGCCCGGGCCGGTCGCAACGGGAAGGGCCCGCTCGCCCTCGAGCTGGTGCGCACCGTGCAGGACATCGCCGTCGGCCGGCCCCGCCGGGACGCCTACCGGGCGCTGGCCGAACGCACCCAGGTCACTGACCTCAAGCGGTTCGTCGGCGCGATCAACCAGGCCGACGCCTACGGGGTCTCCATCGCCGACGTGCTGCGCACCCAGGCCTCGGAGATGCGGCTCAAGCGCCGGCAGCGGGCCGAGGAGAAGGCCATGCAGATCCCGGTCAAGGTGATCTTCCCGCTGATGCTCTTCATCCTGCCCACGCTGTTCATCGTGCTGCTGGGCCCGGCCGTGCTGGACATGATGGCCAACTTCTGAGCTGTCCGCGCGGGGCCCGCCGCCTAGGTTCGGGGCATGACCACGCAGAAGGACCCCTCGCCCGAGGCCCGCGCCAACGTCACCGAGCACAACGTCGGGACCCGCGCGGAGCTGTTGCCCGAGGAGCGGTCGGCCGGGGGCAGTGCCGACGCCGAGGCCCAGGCCGAGGCGATCCTGGCCGAGTCCGAGGAGCGCACCCTGCACCCGGACGCCGACGACGCGCAGGGCGGCCACCGCACCAGCGAGGAGACGGTCTGACCGTGCGGCACCAGCACGCCGTCCAGCTGCGGTGGTCGGACCCCGACAGCTACGGCCACGTCAACCACGCCCGGGCGCTGAGCCTCGTCGAGGACGCCCGGCTGACCATGGCCACCGAGTTCGCGGCCGGCGGTGACGGGTCGACGACCCCGCCGGTCATCCTGGCCCGGTTGGAGGTCGACTACAGGCGCCAGCTGTACTACCGGCCGCACGAGCAGGTCTCGATCGAGAGCTGGGTGACCCGGCTGGGCACCAGCTCGGTGACCACCCGCCAGGAGCTGCGCCAGGACGGGCACGTGGCGATCTCCGTCGTCGCCGTGCTGGTCGTGGTGGACGCCGACCTCGGCGCCTCCCGCCCGCTCACCGACGACGAGCGCGCCTTCTGGACGACGTTCCTGGAGGAGCCCGCCGGGTAGGACCGCGGCCATGCCGACGACCACGACGAGCGATCGGCACCGACGAGGCCACGCGCGGGCTAGATCGTGAGCAGGGACGTCTGCCGCGCGTCCAGGTAGGAGACCCCGTCGGCGGTCAGCGCGATGCCTTGCTCCAGGGCCATCCGCACCAGCTGGCCGTCCCACTCGGGCACCTCCACCCGCACGCACAGCTCGAGTGCCCAGGTGGTGTCGGTGCGCACGGTCGCCTGCCCGGTGCCGGGCACGCCGCCCTGGGCGTCCCACATGCCGATCGACGGGCCGGCGCCGTGGCCGTAGAAGCCCACCGGGTGGCTGTAGACGTCGCCGTCCACGCCCTCGGCGGCCGCTGCGGCCCGGGCGGCGGCGAGCACCTCGTCCCCGGTGCGGCCGGGCAGCATCGCCGTCGTCACCAGGTCCTGCATCCGGTTGCCGACGGCGAGGGCGTGCACCAGACCGGCCGGGGGAGCGGACTCCCCGGGGTGCAGCACGTAGCCGTTGCGCTGGGTGTCGGTGGTCAGCCCCAGGGTCTTCAGGCCCACGTCGCAGTGCACCAGGTCGCCGGGCTCGATCGGGGCGTCGTGCGGGACCCCGGCCACCACCGTGCCGCGCTCGTCCAGCAACGGCACGCCGGCCCGCTGCAGCCCGACCGTGGGCTGGAACCAGGGCTCGACCCCCAGGTCGTGGAACCGCTGCCGGATCCACCAGGCCACGTCCAGCGCGGTGGTCTCCCCGACTGTGATCACGGCGGGGGAGTACGCCTGCGCGATCGTCTCGTGCACCAGGGCGTTGGCCGTGTGCAGCGCCGCGACCTCCTCGGGCAGCCGGGTCTCCAGCCACCGGACGGCGAGCTGCTCGGCGGGCACCAGGCGCTCGGCCCACGGTCCCAGCGCCTGCACCAGCAGGCCGTGCTCGGTGTGCGACAGCCCGTCGGCGTGCGCGAACGTCGCCGACACGTCGACCCCGATCGCCCGCGGCCGGGCCTGCTCCACCACCCGGCGCACCGCGGCCCACTGGGACTCCTCGGCGGTGGCACCCGGCGCGTCGTCCTCGGGGTCCCAGGCGGAGACGAACTGGCCGACCGGGTAGCGGGCGACAGCCATCGCGGTGACACCGTCGTCGCTGCGGTGCAGCAGCAAGATCGTCCGCCGCCGCGCCGACAGCCAGGACGCCGGCAGCATCGTGGGCAGCACCGGGTCCTCGTTGTACTCCCGGCCCACGACCACCCACAGGTCGATGCCGGCGTCGTCCATCAGGTCGGGGAGCAGGTCCCGCAGCCGCTCGGTCAACCAGCGGTCGCGAACCTCGGCCTGGTCGCGCAGCGGCAGCGGCACCACCGTGGTGGGATCGATCCCAGACGTGCGGTGCAGGAGTCCTGAGGTCATGGCCCCATCACAGCAGACCCGGCCGGGGTCGGCTGCAGGAGACCCGGTGGGTCAGGTCCGCCCGAACCCGTCGACCGCCAGCGGCGGGGTGGGCAGCCGAGGGGTCGGGATCGGGTCGGGGCCCAGCTCGACCCGGTCCCGGCCGCCCTGCTTGGCCTCGTACATCGCGGCGTCCGCCCGGTCGATGAGCCGCCAGACGGCGTCGTGCGGGTCGTCGGTCGGCAGCGGGCGACTCAGCGCGATGCCGATCGAGGCGGTGACCGAGGGGCCGGCCGCGTCCGCGGCACGGACGGCGGCGCGCAGCCGCTCGCCGAGCTGCCGGGCCTCGGCCGGGTCGACGGCCAGGCCGAGCACGACCATCTCCTCCCCGCCGGTCCGGGCCAGCACGTCCGAGGGCCGGACGACGAGGGCCAATTCGGCGGCGACCGCCTGCAGGACGGCGTCCCCGGTGGCGTGCCCGTGGTCGTCGTTGAGCTCCTTGAAGTGGTCCAGGTCCAGCACCAGCGCGGTCACCCGCTGGCCGTCACGCAGGGCCTGACGCCAGAGCCGCTCGGCGCTGACGACCAGCGACCGCCGGTTCGCCAGCCCGGTCAGCGGATCGGTGGAGGACAGCCGCTGGGTGTCGGCCAGCAGGCGCTGGACCCGGCGACGCAGCACGAAGACGCCCAGCGACACGACGTTCAGCACCCCGGCGCTCACCACCACCTGGACGACGAGGGTGGCGAGTTCGCCGAAGCTGGGGGCCAGGGCCAGCCCGCAGGCGACCGGCACCAGCAGCAGGTGCACGCCGAGCATCCAGCCGTCCAGGAACCAGGCCGCCGTGACGGCGGCGAAGAGCATCATCAGCGGCGGCGCGTAGAGCATCGGGTCGGTGATCGACCCGGCGACCACGACGTAGACGACGTCGCCGATGACGACGAGCGCGAACGTCGTCCACAGGCCGGCCCGTTGGCGGACCGCGAGCGCCGCGCCGATGACGGCGAGCATCGCCATCGTGGCGCCGTAGACGGTCCGCGACGCACCCTCGCGCAGCACCCCGTCGACCAGCAGGTTGATCGAGCCCAGCAGTGCACCGATCACCAGCAGGGCAGCGATCGCCAGCGCCGTGGTGCGCCGGTCGGCGCCACGACCAGGCACGCTGATGTCGGACCGCCCCCGCCCGGTCGCGACGGGAGGGCCGCTCCAGGATCGGGGCACGGACGGAGTCTGCCCCACCGGGTCCCGGGTCGGCGCTGATACCGGGCGACATCGGGGCACCCGGGGTGCACCCGCCAGCGGCGCGCCTTCACTCAGCGCAACTTAGGTTGACGTTCAGCCACCGACGGGCGGGTTGTGCTGTCGGGTGCCAGGGTGAGCAGGTCTGCACGTGCGACTGAGAGAGGGGGCCGACGATGGCCGAGGGTCCGTGGTTCTACTGCGTCAAGCACCAGACCGTGGAGGGCGTGGACGGCTGCGCCGAGCGGCACCGGCTGGGCCCCTTCGCCACCCGGGACGAGGCCGCGCACGCCTTGGAGCGGGTGGCCGAGCGGAACGAGAAGGCCGACGCCGAGGACCGCGCCTGGGACCGCGGCGAGCAGACCTGACCCACCCGGCCCGCCGTCGGTGGGCGGTGCATGATCGACGGCGGGGCCACCTCGACCGGGGACGGCCCGTGGACGGAGGCGACGTGACCGAGCGACGAGCGGTGGAGGACCTGGTCGTCGGGGTCCTGGGCGGGACCGGACCGCAGGGCCGCGGTCTCGCGGTGCGTTGGGCCGCCGCCGGGCAGCGGGTGCTGCTGGGCTCCCGGGATGCCGAGCGGGCCTCCGAGGTGGCCGCGACCGTCGCCGGGCGGGCCGCCGAGGTCGCCGGCGCCGGGGAGGTGTCGGTGCAGGGCGGGTCCAACGTCGACGTCGCCGGTGCGGCGGACCTCGTCGTCGTCGCGGTGCCGTTCGCCGGGCACGCCGACACCCTCGCCGAGCTCGCGAGCCCGCTGGCCGGCAAGGTCGTCGTCGACTGCGTGGTGCCGATGGGCTGGGACGAGCTCGGCGCCTACGTGCTCGACGTCGCCGAGGGCAGCGTGACCCAGCAGGCCGCGGCGCTGCTGCCCGACAGCGCGGTCGTCGGCGGGTTCCACCACCTGTCCGCGGTCACCCTGGAGGACCTGACGCACCCCACGCTGGAGGGCGACGTGATGGTGGTCGGCGACGACCGCGCGGCCACCGATCTGGTGCAGGCGCTGGCCGGTCGGCTGCCCGGCATGCGCGGGGTCTACGCCGGGCGGTTGCGCAACGCCCGCCAGGTCGAGGCGCTGACGATCAACCTGGTCTCGGTCAACCGGCGATACAAGGTGCACGCCGGCATCCGGGTCACCGACGTCTGATGGGCCCGCGGGAGGGCAACGAGTTCTGCATCCTCCGCAGCGCCGCGGAGCGCGTGGTCAGCTGAAGGAGTGCTCCGGGCCGGGGAACTGCCCGCCGCGCACCTCGGCGGCGTACTCCTGGGCCGCGCGGAGCAGCTCCCCGCGCAGGTCGGCGTACTTCTTCACGAACTTCGGCACCCGGCCGCCGTTGAGCCCGGCCATGTCCGGCCAGACCAACACCTGGGCGTCGCAGTCCGGCCCGGCGCCGATCCCGATCGTGGGGACGGCGAGCTCGGCGGTCACCCGGGCGGCCACGGGTGCCGGCACCATCTCCAGCACCACGGCGAACGCCCCGGCGTCGGCGACCGCCCGCGCGTCGGCCAGCACCTGGTCTGCGGCGTCCCCGCGGCCCTGCACCCGGAAGCCCCCGAGGGAGTGCTCGGACTGGGGGGTGAACCCGACGTGGCCCATCACCGGGATGCCGTTCTCGCTGAGCAGCCGCACCTGGGGGGCCACCCGGGCGCCGCCCTCGAGCTTCACGGCCTGTGCCCCGCCCTCCTTCATCATCCGGACGGCGGTCTCGAAGGCCTGCTGGGGGGAGCCCTCGTAGCTGCCGAAGGGCAGGTCGGCCACGATCAGCGCGCGTGCGGTGGAGCGGGTGACCGCCTGGGTGAACAGCAGCAGGTCCTGCACCGTCACCGGCACCGTCGAGGTGTGCCCCAGCACCACGTTCCCGGCGGAGTCGCCCACCAGCAGCACCGGGATGCCGGCCTCCTCGAACACCCGCGCGGCGTAGGTGTCGTAGGCGGTGAGCATCGCCCACTTCTCACCCGCCGCCTTGGCCTGCTGCAGGTGGTGGATGCGCACCCGGGCGGTCGAGGCACCGCCGTAGAGCACGGACTCGGCCGGCGCGGGGGGCGAAGCGGGGCTGGACGTCGACGGTGAGGTCACCCGGCCATCCTGCACCCCGGCGCTCCTGGGAGACACCTGCCAGCAGAACGGCCAGAAGTCCGTTGTTCTTGGACTCCAGTCCAGCGGGACGGCACCGAGCCGCATGTCAAACTCTGTGCTGACCGGCTCGTACCGGCGCCCGTCCGAGGCAGAGGACCCACGCACATGCTCGGTGCCCGCACGCTCCGCACCCCCGTCGTCGTCCTCGCCGCGGTCACCTCGGTGCTCCTCGCCGGGTGCTCCTCCGGCCCCTCGGACGAGACCGCCTCGGCGCCGACGCCGTCCGCGGCCCCCACCTCGGCCCCGACGCCGACCGCTGTGGTGAGCGTCGACCCGCCGCTGGGCGCCACCGATGTCGACCCGGTGACCCCGCTGCGGGTCAACGCCGGCAACGGCACGCTCACCGCGGTGACCGTGACGACTGCCGACGGCACGCCACTGGCCGGTGCGCTCGACCCGACCGGCGCCTTCTGGACCGCCACGGACGAGCTGGCCTACGGCACCACGTACTCGGTCTCGGCCACCGCGGCCGATGCCGTCGGCACGACCAGCACCACCAGCGGCACCGTCGGCACGGTCACCCCGCGCACGCTGACGATGCCCACCGTCTTCCCCAACGCCGACACCCCGGTGGTCGGCGTCGGGCAGCCGATCTCGATCACCTTCGACGAGGACGTCACCGACCGGGCTGCCGTGGAGCGGCGGCTGTCCGTCGTCACCACGCCCGTCGTCGCCGGATCCTGGTCGTGGCTGTCCGACCGCACGGTGCACTACCGCCCGGCCGAGTTCTGGCCCGCCCACACCCACGTCGTCGTGGACGTGGACACCTATGGCCTCGACGTGGGCGACGGCGTGCACGGCCAGGCCAGCAAGCACGTCGAGTTCGACATCGGCCCCAAGCGGGTCGCGATCGTGGACGCCGACGAACTGCAGCTACGGCTCTACATCGACGACCATCTGGTGCGCACCATGCCGACGTCGCTGGGCAAGAACTCCAGCCCCACGCCGAGCGGCACCTACGTCGTCATGCAGCAGTCCCGCACCTACACGATGGACAGCTCCACCTACGGCGTCCCGATCGACGCCCCCGGCGGCTACCGGACCCCGGTGGACTACGCGTCGCGACTGTCGAGCTCCGGCATCTTCGTGCACGCCGCTCCGTGGTCGGTCGGCGACCAGGGGTACCGCAACGTCTCGCACGGCTGCCTGAACGTGTCGACGGCGAACGCCGGCTGGTTCTACGAGAACTTCGGCCGCGGCGACGTCGTCCAGGTGGACGATGCCGGCGGCACGCTGGCCGAGACCGACGGCTTCGGTGACTGGAACGTCAGCTGGGACGAGTGGGTCGCCGGTTCCGCGCTGGCCCCGGCCGCCGCCTGACCGATCACCCCGGCGTGTGACGGACCACCCCGAGGGGGCAGTCTCCCGGGTGTCGTAACGAACCGGACACGACCGGAGGCGAGGATGGCCGCCATGGACCGTCAGCAGGAGTTCGTCCTGCGCACCCTGGAGGAACGCGACATCCGCTTCGTGCGGCTGTGGTTCACCGACGTCTCCGGCTACCTCAAGGCCGTCGCCGTCGCACCCGCCGAGATCGAGGCCGCGTTCGCCGAGGGCATCGGCTTCGACGGCTCGGCCATCGAGGGCTTCGCCCGGGTCTACGAGTCCGACATGCTCGCCCAGCCCGACCCGGGCACCTTCCAGGTGATGCCCGGCGCGAAGGGCCAGGCCAGCGAGACCGCGCGGATGTTCTGCGACATCTCGTTGCCCGACGGCTCGCCGTCCTGGGCGGACCCCCGGCACGTGCTGCGCCGCGCGCTGGGCAAGGCCGCGGACATGGGGTTCACCTTCTACACGCACCCCGAGATCGAGTTCTTCCTGCTCAAGGATCTCCCGGACGACGGCACGCCGCCCACCCCGGCCGACACAGGCGGCTACTTCGACCTCTCCACGCACGACGTGGCGCACGACTTCCGTCGCGAGGCCGTCTTCGCGTTGGAGGCGATGGGCATCTCGGTGGAGTTCAGCCACCACGAGGTCGCCCCCGGTCAGCAGGAGATCGACCTGCGGTACGCCGACGCGCTGTCGATGGCCGACAACATCATGACCCTGCGGCACGTCGTCCGGGAGGTGGCGCTGGCCCAGGGCGTGCACGCGACCTTCATGCCCAAGCCGTTCACCGACCTGGCCGGGTCGGCGATGCACACCCACCTGTCGCTGTTCGAGGGCGACCGGAACGCCTTCCACGACCCCAACGACCCGATGCGGCTGTCCACGACGGCCAAGCAGTTCATCGCCGGGCTGTTGACCCACGCCCGCGAGGTCACCGCGATCACCAACCAGACGGTGAACTCCTACCGTCGGCTGCTGGCCGGCACCGAGGCGCCGACCACGGCGACCTGGGGCAGGGCCAACCGCTCCGCGCTGGTCCGGCTGCCCTCCTACAAGCCCTCCAAGGCCAACTCGGCCCGGGTCGAGGTCCGCTCGCCGGACAGTGCCTGCAACCCCTACCTGACCTTCGCGGTGCTGCTGGCGGCCGGGCTCAAGGGGATCGAGAAGGGCTACGAGCTCCCGCCCGAGGCCGAGGACGACGTCTGGTCGCTCACCGACACCGAGCGCCGCGCCGCCGGCTATGAGGACCTGCCGGTCAGCCTGGGCGAGGCACTGGGCGCCATGGAGGGCAGCGAGTTGGTCGCCGAGACCCTGGGCGAGCACGTCTACGAGTTCTTCCTGCGCAACAAGTGGGAGGAGTTTAACTCCTACCGGCAGAACGTGACGCCCTTCGAGCTCCGGCGGTACCTGCCAGGCCTCTGAGCGCTCCGTAAGCTCAGCACCGTGACCCGTCTGCTCGTCGTCGTCCCCTCCGACACCGACCCGCCGGCCCGGCTCGGGCAGTGGCTGGCCGAGGCCGGGCTCGAGCTCGACGAGCGGCGCTGCGACGCCGGGGACGAGCTGCCGACCGACCTGACCGGCCACGACGGCCTGCTGGTGCTGGGCGGCCCGCAGTCCTCCCTGGACGACGCCGAGACCAGCCCGGAGCTGGTCGGCGTCCGGCACCTGTTGGGCCAGGCGCTCGCTGCCGACGTCCCCACGCTGGCCGTGTGCCTGGGCGCGCAGCTGCTGGCCCAGGTCGGCGGCGGCAGCACCCGGGTGGCCGCGGACGGACCCGAGGTCGGCGCCACCCTGGTGGCCAAGCGCGACGCCGCGGACAGCGACCCGGTGTTCACCGGCCTGCCGCTGAGCCCCGACGTTCTCGAGTGGCACCACGACGAGATCGACAGGCTGCCCACCGGGGCGACCCTGATGGCCAGCAACCCGGCGTCCCCGAACCAGGCCTACCGGGTCGGACGGAACGTCTACGGCCTGCAGTTCCACATCGAGACGACGCCGGAGATGGTCCGCACCTGGGCCGAGGGCGACCCCGTCGGCGTCGCAGCCAGTGGCCGGGACCTGGA
>JBBSVA010000115.1:0-10959 GCA_038233915.1 Mycobacteriales bacterium
CGCCGCCAGAGGGCCCGTTGCGCTGCGAGCGTGGCCAGCGCGGCGAGCAGGATGCCGAGCAGGTTGAGGCCCAGTTGGGCGGCCGCCTCACCCAGTTCCCGCCCGCTGCCCAGCGCGAGTGACAGCGCGATGTCCCCGGCTGCGGGCACGGTCGTGACGGAGATGAACACCCCGACCAGTGCCCCGGACTTCGACGAGGTCAGCGACAGGACGCCGGCGACACCGGCCAGGACCGCGACCACCAGCGACCACCGGTCGGGCTGGGTGATGAACCCGGTGCCGGGACGCTCGGCGGTGAGCAGGTCGGTGCCGTACCAGCCGAGCAGCCTGCCGAGTACGGCCAGCGCCGTGGTGATCGTGATCGCCACCGTGAACCCGACCCCCAGGGCCACCGCCGCCCGGCGCGCGATGGATCGGCGCCGGTGCACGACCGCGACCGCGAGCGCGGCGAGCGGGGCGAATTCCGGTCCCAGCACCATCGCCCCGATCACCAGCACCGCCGAGTCGTTCACGATGGCCACCGCGGCCAACGCGGTGGCGATGGTCAGGAAGGCCACGAAGGAGAACGACAGCGAAGAGTCCGCGTCGGTGCTGCGCACCACCTGCTCCCACACCACGGCGTCCGCACCGTCGCCCGGTGCCCGTCGCTCGGCCAGCTCCGCCGCCCGGGACACCGCGGCGTCGACGGCCTCGATGGCGATCCCGCCGTCCCGGTCGACGCCCAGCCGGCGCAGGCCCTCGATCAGGCCATCAGCGGACTCCCGGGCCACATCGACCAGGTAGAGGTCCCCCGGTGGCTCGATCGAGCCACCGGACACCAGGGCCAGGTGTGCGGTCCCCGGGTCATCGACGAGCAGATCCCGGACGTCGCCAGAACGGTCCGGGGGGCAGGTGACCCGCAGGTGGAGCAGCACGGAGACTGTCTACCCGGTGCCGCTGACCTGCACCGTGATCGCAGCGACCTGGGCGGTCGTGCCGTCGTCGGACAGGCGGAGCAGGGCGATCTCGTGCGGGCCGTCGCCGGCCGGCGCGGCGATCGCCAGGTCGGGGGACAGGCACTGCTGCAGCTCCAGCGCCGGCCCGGCCGGGGTCTCGGTGTAGCTGACCGTGGAACCGGCGTCCCCGCGGACCGGTTCGCCGTCCAGGGTGACGACGTAGCCGACGTCGTCGGGGCCGGTGAGCCGGTAGCGCAGCACCTGCCCGGCGGTGACCTGGCTGGAGGCGACCCCGATCGCCGGGGTGTCGCAGTCCGCGGTCAGCGGCACGGCGTCGGCGCCCCGGGAGCCGGCGAACCCGAGCACGCCCAGCACCACGACGGCGACCGCGAGCCAGACCCAGTGGTTACCGCGCCGGATCGAGGGCCGGTCGTCGGCGAGCACCCGTTCGTCGTTCACGTCCCGGGCGTAGTGCATCGCCGAGCGGCGGTTCCCCGCGGCGAGCTCGGGGTCCTCGCGTCCCCGCACGCCGCCGAAGATGAAGCTCATGCCGCCAGTGTCCCCCGGCTGTCTCGAGGTGGGGCGGACAGGCGAGAGGCCCCGGGGGCAGGTGCTCCCGGGGCCTCTCGTGGACCGGTCGGCTACTCGGCCGGGGCTGCCCCCGGGCCGGACTGGCCGTCCTGCACATCGCCGTGCTCGGTGCCCTGCGGGGCGGTGCCCCGGTCGCCCGGGCCCTCAGCGCCCGGCGTCGGGCCGGACTCCGCGCCCGCGGCGGCAGCACCTACCGGCGCCATCGCGCGCAGCAGGATCTGGCTGACGTCGAGGACCTCGACGTGGTCGGCCGCCTCGCCCTTCTCCTTCTTGGTGTTCACCGCGTCGGACAGCATCGTGATGCAGAACGGGCAGGCCGTGGAGATGACGTCGGGCTCGAGCTCGAGGGCCTCCTCGGTGCGGTTCATGTTGATCCGCGACCCGATCTTCTCCTCCATCCACATCCGCGCACCGCCGGCACCGCAGCAGAACCCGCGGTCCTTGCAGCGGTGCATCTCCTGGGTGCGCAGGCCCGGGACGCTGTCCAGGATCTCCCGAGGCGGGGTGTAGACCTTGTTGTGCCGGCCCAGGAAGCAGGGGTCGTGATAGGTCACCTTGCGGTCGATCGGGGTGACCGGCACCAGCCTGCCCTCCTCGACGAGCTGGCCCAGCAGCTGGGTGTGGTGCACGACGTCGTAGTCGCCGCCCAGCTGCGGGTACTCGCGGTTGATCGAGTTGAAGCAGTGCGGGCAGGTCGCGACGATCTTCCGGCGCCCGGTCTCGCGGCCCTCGAAGACGGTGTTCAACGTCTCGACGTTCTCCGCGGCGAGCTGCTGGAAGACGAACTCGTTGCCCATCCGGCGGGCCGGGTCACCGGTGCAGGTCTCGCCCGAGCCCAGCACGGCGAACTCGACGCTCGCGGTGTGCAGCAGCTCGGCGACGGCCTTGGTGACCTTCTTGGCCCGGTCGTCGATGGCCCCGGCGCAGCCGACCCAGAACAGGTACTCGACGTCGTCGTCGATGGCGCCCTCGACCTGACGGACCGGGAACGGCATGTCCTTCATCCACTCGTCCCGGGTGGATGGGCTGACGCCCCACGGGTTGCCCCGGTTCTCCAGGTTGCGCAGCATGACGCCGGCCTCGGAGGGGAAGCTGGACTCGATCAGGGTCATGTAGCGGCGCATGTCCATGATGTGGTCGACGTGTTCGATGTCGACCGGGCACTGTTCGACGCAGGCACCGCAGCTGGTGCAGCTCCACAGCACGTCGGGGTCGATGACCCCGCCCTCTTCGAGGGTGCCGACCAGCGGCCGCTCGGCCTGCGCGTCGTTGGTGCCCTCGATCCGGGCGAAGCCGGAGTACCACGGAGACTCTGTCGACAGCGTGCCTGTCTGCTCGGCCGAGGGCGCCTCCGGCGTCATCGTGGACTCGCCGCCGTCGGACTCGCCCTTGCCGTCGCCCACCGTGCGGGCCCCCACCAGGTACGGCGCCTTCGCGTACAGGTGGTCCCGCAGGTCCATGACCATGATCTTCGGCGACAGTGGCTTGCCGGTGTTCCAGGCCGGACACTGGCTCTGGCACCGCCCGCACTCGGTGCAGGTGGTGAAGTCCAGCATCCCCTTCCAGGTGAAGTCCTCGATCTTGCCGCGGCCGAAGGTGGCGTCCTCGTCGGGGTCCTCGAAGTCGATCGGCACGCCGCCCGAGGTCATCGGCTGCAGCGGGCCCAGCGCGACGGCGCCGGACGCCTCGCGCTTGAAGTAGATGTTGAAGAAGGCGCTGAACCGGTGCCAGGCCACGCCCATCGTCAGCGTGCGGGCGATGACGATCACCCAGACCAGGCTGACCACGATCTTCACGAACGCGATGACGCTGACGACGTCGGCGTTGTCCGGGAAGAGGTTCGACAGCGCGGTGCTGACCGGGTGCGACCAGCCGGGGGCGTCGTCGATGCCCGAGGCGATCTTGGCGGCCCGGATCGACAGGATGCACAGGCCGATGACCAGCACGACGGCCTCGACGAAGTAGCCGCGGCCCTCGTTGGTGCCGGTGAAGCGGCCGTTGCGGCCGGTCCGCCGCGGGTGGTCCTTCTGCCGGATGACGATCAGCACCAGGATGCCCACCACCGTGCCCAGGCCGATCACGTCGACGAACAGGTTCCAGACGCCCCAGTTGCCGATCAGCGGCAGGTGGAAGGTGGGGGAGAAGACCTCGCCGAACGCCTCCACCAGGGTGAGGAACAGCCCGTAGAAGCCGACCATGACGAACCAGTGGGCGGCGCCGATGGTCGACCACTTGAGCATCCGGGTGTGCCCGAGGGACTCCACCGCGAGGTTCTTCAGCCGGGGGCCGACCGGCCCGGACCGGGTGCCGTCGGCCTGCCCGGTCCTGAGGACGGCGAGCATCTTCCGCACCGCCTGGGTCGCCAGCACGACGGAGACGACGAGCAACAGCACACACAGCGTGCCCAGGACGATCTGCAACGGGCCCACGGGACTCCCTCGTTCGCGACGGTCGACGACGACCGGTCCGGGCTCGGACACTAGCCGAGCGCACCGACAGGCTACTGGCGAGTAACCGGCGGTCCCGGGGGAGCGGCCCGCGTGTCCCCGCGCCCCGTCGTCCGCGGTCGGACCGCTGCGCCCTGCGCCCCGGCCTTGTGGTGACCGCTCTCCCCGTGCTGAGCCCCCAGCACGGCCGGGGCTGGACGGGGAGGCGACGGGGTGTGCCTGGCAGAGGAGCTCCGGGGAACGCCGCGGACGCCCAGCGCTCGGGGTGTCCTTCCCGCTGCTGCCCGCTCCGCCACACCCGGGCACCCCTCGGGAACACAGCGGCGGGGGCTGCCGTTATGGTGGGCAGGAAAGTTGAGCGGCCTCGGCGCAAGGCAGGTGTAGGAACCCGCCGGCCCGGGCACCGCGAGACCACCGGATCCGCACGACCCCGAGCACATCCCCGAACGGAAAGGCCCACTCCCCCATGTCACGAGCTGTCGGCATCGACCTCGGCACCACCAACTCCGTCGTCGCCGTCCTCGAGGGTGGCGAGCCCACGGTCATCGCCAACTCCGAGGGCTCCCGCACGACCCCCTCCGTCGTGGCCTTCGCCAAGAACGGTGAGGTCCTCACCGGGCAGTCGGCCAAGAACCAGGCCGTCACCAACGTCGACCGCACCATCCGCAGCGTCAAGCGCGAGATGGGCACCACGTGGAGGACCGAGGCGATCGACGGCAAGAACTACACGCCTCAGGAGATCAGCGCCCGCGTGCTGCAGAAGCTTAAGCGCGACGCCGAGACCTACCTGGGCGAGCCCGTCACCGACGCTGTCATCACGGTGCCCGCGTACTTCGAGGACGCCCAGCGCCAGGCCACCAAGGAGGCCGGCGAGATCGCGGGCCTCAACGTGTTGCGCATCGTCAACGAGCCCACCGCGGCCGCGCTGGCCTACGGGCTGGACAAGGGCGAGACCGAGCAGACCATCCTGGTCTTCGACCTCGGCGGCGGCACGTTCGACGTCAGCCTGCTGGAGATCGGTGACGGCGTCATCGAGGTCAAGGCCACCGCCGGTGACAACCGCCTCGGTGGCGACGACTGGGACCAGAAGGTCATGGACCACCTGGTCAGGACCTTCAACGCCAGCAACGGCATCGACCTGTCCAAGGACAAGTTGGCCATGCAGCGCCTGCGTGAGGCCGCCGAGAAGGCCAAGATCGAGCTGTCCGGCGCGCAGTCGACGAACGTCAACCTGCCCTACATCACCGCCGGCGCCGACGGTCCGCTGCACCTGGACGTCACGCTCACCCGCGCGGAGTTCCAGCGGCTGACCCAGGACCTGCTGGACCGGGCCAAGGCCCCGTTCAACCAGGCAGTCCGGGACGCCGGCATCACCGTCGACGCGATCGACCACGTCGTCCTCGTCGGTGGCTCCACCCGGATGCCCGCCGTCTCCGACCTGGTCCGCGAGCTGACCGGTGGCAAGGAGCCCAACAAGGGCGTCAACCCCGACGAGGTCGTCGCCGTGGGTGCCGTGCTGCAGGCGGGTGTGCTCCGCGGCGAGGTCAAGGACGTGCTGCTCCTCGACGTCACCCCGCTGTCCCTGGGCATCGAGACCAAGGGCGGGATCATGACCAAGCTCATCGAGCGGAACACCACGATCCCGACCAAGCGCTCGGAGATCTTCACGACCGCCGACGACAACCAGCCCTCGGTCCAGATCCAGGTCTTCCAGGGCGAGCGCGAGATGGCCGCCTACAACAAGAAGCTCGGCATGTTCGAGCTGACCGGTCTGCCGCCGGCGCCCCGCGGCGTCCCGCAGGTCGAGGTGGCCTTCGACATCGACGCCAACGGCATCGTGCACGTCCACGCGAAGGACCTGGGCACCGGCAAGGAGCAGTCGATGACCATCACCGGCGGCTCGGCCCTGCCCAAGGACGACATCGCCCGGATGATGGCCGACGCCGAGGCGCACGCCGAGGAGGACAAGCAGCGCCGCGACGACGCCGAGACCCGCAACCTGGCCGAGTCCCTCCAGTACCAGACCGAGAAGTTCCTGGCGGAGAACGGCGACAAGATCCCCGAGGACAAGAAGGAGGAGCTCGGCTCGGCACTGACCGACCTGCGCTCCGCCCTCGGTGGCTCGGACACCGCGGCGATCAAGACCGCCCAGGAGAACGTCGCCCGGATCTCCCAGGAGGTCGGCGGTGCGCTCTACGCCCAGCAGGCGGAGAACGCCGCCGGCGCCGAGGGCCAGCCCGGTGCCGCGGGTGCCGGTGCGTCCGACACGGCCTCGGGCAACGACGACGACGTCGTCGACGCCGAGATCGTGGACGAGGACACCGACAAGAAGTGACCGACCGCCCGCAGGACGAGGAGACCCCGCGCGTCGTCGTGACCGACAAGCGCCGGATCGACCCGACCAGCGGCCAGGTCCGGGTGCCGGCCGGTGCGTCCCCCGTGGACGTGCCGGCCGGCACCGCCGGACCCAGCGGCCCGTCCGGGTCACCCACCGCAGCAGCCGCGTCGACGGCCACCCCAGGGGAGCAGATGAGCCAGCAGACGGGACCCGGTCCCGAGGTCGACCAGCCCGACGCCGTCGGGACCGACGTGCCCGACGGTCAGCCGGCGGCACAGGACGCGACGGCCCAGGCACAGCAGACCGACGCGCCGCAGACCGACGACGCCCGGCAGCTGGCCGAGCGCACCGAGGACCTGCAGCGGGTCAGCGCCGAGTACGCCAACTACCGGCGTCGGGTGGACCGTGACCGGACCGCCGTCGTCGACCAGGCGGCCGAGCGGTTCGCCGCCCAGCTGATCCCGGTCGTCGACGACATCGAGCGCGCCCGTGAGCACGGGGACCTGACGGGGGCCTTCAAGGTCGTCGCCGACCGCGTGCTGGGCCTGCTCGACGGCCTCGGCGTCACCACCTTCGGGGCGGCGGGCGACCCGTTCGACCCCGCGCTGCACGAGGCCGTGCTGCACGACTCGTCGGCGGAGGTGTCCGTGCCGACCGCGACCACCGTGCTGCGTCCGGGCTTCCGGCGGGGTGAGCGTGTGCTTCGCAGCGCCATGGTGGGGGTGACCGACCCGGAGAACCCGGCGCCGGCCGCCCCGCAGCCGACCGAGGGCGTTTCCCCGGTCGACGACCAGCCCGCGAGCTGAGCCCGCGGGTCCGCGGCCGGGGTGACGACGCGTCGCCCCGGCCGCCTCCGTCGGTGCACGGCACCACCGACCGCCGACACCACATTCAGACCGAGCAGGAAGGGGGCGCCCGATGAGCACCCGGGACTTCATCGAGAAGGACTACTACGCCGCGTTGGGCGTCGCCAAGGACGCCGACGCCGCCGCGATCAAGAAGGCCTACCGCGGGCTGGCCCGCGACCTGCACCCGGACAAGAACCCGGACAACGCCGCCGCTGAGGCCCGGTTCAAGGACGTGGCCGAGGCCTACGACGTGCTCTCGGACCCCAAGCGGCGCACCGAGTACGACGAGGCGCGGCGGCTGTTCGGCGCCGGCGGGTTCCGGCCCGGCGGGGGCAGCGGCGGGGGCTTCCCGGGCGGGTTCCCCGGCGCGGCCGGCGGGAACCAGACCTTCGACCTCGGTGACCTGTTCAACCAGGGCGGCGGTACCGGCGGGGGCCGCGGCGCCGGGGGCATCGGCGACCTCTTCGGAGGTCTGTTCGGCAACGCCGGAGGAGCCGGCCCGGCCGGGGGTGCGCGCAGCCGCAGCCAGGCCGCGTCCGGTCCGGCCCGCGGCCAGGATGTCGAGACCGAGGCGACGCTGGCCTTCGACGAGGCAGTCCTCGGGGTGACCGTGCCGCTGCGGATGCAGAGCCCGGGCTCCTGCGCGACCTGCCACGGGTCCGGCGCCAAGCCCGGCACCAGCCCGCACGCCTGCCCGGTCTGCCACGGTGCCGGCGTCACCAGCCGCAGCCAGGGCGCGTTCGCGTTCTCCGAGCCCTGCCGCGAGTGCCGTGGCAGCGGCTCCGTCGTGGAGGAGCCCTGCCCGACCTGCAAGGGCAGCGGGATCACCGACCAGACCCGCACCATCACCGTCCGGATCCCGGCGGGGGTGAAGGACGGCCAGCGCATCCGGCTGGCCGGCAAGGGCGCACCCGGACGGCGCGGCGGCCCGGCCGGCGACCTGTTCGTCGTCGTGCACGTCACCGGCAGCGAGCTGTTCGGTCGCAGCGGCGACGACCTCACCCTCGTCGTCCCGATCTCCTTCGCCGAGGCCTCCCTCGGCACCACCTTGACGGTGCCGACGCTGGACGCGAACGTGTCCCTCAAGGTGCCCCCGGGCACGTCGAGCGGGCGCACCTTCCGGGTCCGGGGCCGCGGCGTGCACGGCAAGGCCAAGGCGGGTGATCTGCTGGTGACGGTGACCGTGGCGGTGCCCGGCACCTTGACCCCGGCGGCCCGCGAGGCCCTGGAGGCGCTGGCCTCGGAGCTGTCCGAGGACCCCCGGCCGCACGTAACGGCCGCCGTCCGCGGCGGGACCCCCTCGTGACCCGGGGGACCGTCCGGTGAGCGAGCCGCGGTCGGTCGCCGAGGACGCCCCGGTCTTCGTCATCTCCGTCGCCGCCGAGCTCGCCGGCATGCACGCCCAGACGCTGCGTCAGTACGACCGGCTCGGCCTGGTCCGTCCCGGTCGCACCGCCGGCGGGGGACGCCGGTACAGCCCGCGCGACGTCGCCCTGCTCCGCGAGGTCCAGCGGCTCAGTCAGGAGGACGGCGTCAACCTGGCCGGCATCAAGCGGATCATCGAGCTGGAGTCGCAGGTCGAGGCGCTGCAGGCGCGGGTGCACGAGCTGCTCGCCGAGGTCGACGGTGCCCTGCGCCGTGCCATGGCCGCGGAGTCTGCCGTCGCCGTCGGGTTCCGACCCGACCTGGGCCACCCGAACCCCGGGTCTGCCCTCGTCGTGTGGCGCCCGCGGCCGCCGCGGGCTGCCCGGTGAGCGGTCCCGCAGCGACCGCCGGGAACCCGGGGCAGCCCGCGATCGTGGTGCACACCGTGAGCGCACCGGGACCACCCAGCACGACGACCGTCGACCAGCCCGCCCCGGGAGAGGCCCGCCCGGGCGACGAGCCGGACGCCCACGAGGCGCACGTGGTGCTCGAGCGCGAGATCGCCCTGCTGCTGCGCCGGGCCCGCGCCATCCAGGTCCGGCTGGCCAGCGAGCTGCACCGCGGGCTGGACGGCGCCGCCTACGGGCTGCTCGTGCTCCTCGACGACGCCGGCCCGCTGCGCGCCAGCGACGTCGTCACCCGGCTGGGCCTGGACAAGTCCACGGTCAGCCGCCAGGTCGCCTCACTGGTCGAGACCGGGCTCGTCGATCGGGCCGCCGACCCCGACGACGGCCGCGCCCAGGTGCTGTCCACCTCGGTGGAGGGTCACCGCCGACTCTCCGAGATCCGCGACACCCGCCGCTCCCGCTGGGAGGCCGATCTGGCCGACTGGCCGACCCGCGACGTCGCCACGCTCGGCGAGCTGCTCGGTCGGCTGAACCGGCTCGGCGAGGCCCGCGAGGCCCAGGTCGCCCAGGCCCAGTCCACCCCCGCCTGACCGCACCGCCCGCCGCATCGGCACGCCCCGGCTCCGCGCTGTCGTGGTCGAGGCCGGCATGGCCCCCGCGGAGGTCGCGACCGACGTGTGTTCCGTGGCGTGCGAGTCGTGAGCCTCGCGGAGTGCGAACCGAGGCCCGTGTGAGTCGCCCTCGGCACGGCTGAGGACCCGTGGGTCCGGGGGGACGCCGGTCGGGGTACGGCGATCGTCGCGATGAACGCTGCCCCCACGACGAGTGGCGCGACGCTCGCGACCATCGCGTGCGTGGGGACGCGAACGTCATGCAGCGCGCACCACTCGGGCGGCGAGTGCCCGGGTGCTGTGCCTCACAGGAGATGGCAGTTGCAGACACCAACCAAACGATAGAAGATGGTTGAGGTCTACAAGCAACGCAGGAGGCACCCATGGGGATCACGCAGGACACCACCGACCGGCTGACCGCTGGCATGGGCCAGCTGCTGCGCGTGGGCCGACAGCTCTCCCACCGGGCCGCGCACGAGCTCTACGGCGACCTGCCCTCCTTCGGCTGGGCCGTGCTGGTCCCGCTGGAGGCCGAGGGCGAGCAGCGGCTCAGCGCCCTGGCTTGCATCCTCGGCGTCGACGTCTCCGTCGCCAGCCGCCAGGTGGCGGCGCTCGAGAGGTCGGGCTACGTCGTCCGTCGTCCGGACCCGCTCGATGGCCGGGCCAGCCTCATCGGCCTGGCCGACGACGGGGCCGCCGCCCTGCAGCGGACCCGCAGCGTCCGCGGCGAGTGGGCCCAGTCCGCCCTCGTCGACTGGACCGAGGAGGAGGCCGCGCAGCTCACCCGGCTGCTCGAGCGGTTCACCGCCGACCTCGCCGCCAGCGGCCCGCTCGCCGCCGCCGACCAGGCCCGTCGCCCCACACACCCGCGACCCGTCGTCGCCGCCCCCGGCTGACCGGACGGCGGCCCGCCCGGCACCCGCAGCCCCGTCCCCCCGCACCACCCAGGAGAACCAACGATGTCCAGCACCACCACCGAGCGGTCCGTGACCGGTCGGACCCCGAGCGAGGCCCCCGCGGTCGAGCAGCAGGGGCGGATGACGCACCGGCAGATCCTGGAGGCCCTGTCCGGGCTCCTCCTGGCGCTCTTCGTGGCGTTCCTGTCCTCGACGGTCGTGGCCAACGCACTTCCGACGATCATCACCGATCTCCGGGGCAGCCAGAGCGAGTACACCTGGGTCGTCACCGCGACGCTGCTGGCCAGCACGGCGTCCACCCCGATCTGGGGCAAGCTCGCCGACCTGATGAGCAAGAAGCTCCTCATCCAGATCGCGATCGTGGTCTTCGTCGTCGGCTCGATGCTCGCCGGTCTCGCCCAGTCGGTGCCCACCCTGATCGGCTGGCGCGTGCTCCAGGGCCTGGGCCTGGGTGGCCTGCAGGCCCTCGTGCAGATCGCGATGGCCGCGATGATCAGCCC
>JBBSVA010000116.1:0-10761 GCA_038233915.1 Mycobacteriales bacterium
CCTTCGCACTAGAACTGACGACTGGATCATCAACTACTACAACACGGTCCGCCGCCATTCTACACTCGACTACTTGACGCCAGCGGAATACGAACTAGGATATCGGAAGACTTATCAACCGGCAGCTTGACCCCGTGTCCGTTTTACCGGGAACACTCCAGTTCGCATCCACGGTGATGCAGTTGCCCGGCTCTACGACACTGAGCGTGGTGAGCGCCCTCGAATCCGTGCTGTGGCCGGAGTGTGCCAGGTGACGCCGCAGTGCAGCAGGAGTCGCAGTCTGTAGTTGGCGACGTTGCGGAAGCCGAAGCCGACGCGCTTGATCCGCTTGGCCGACGTGATGCGGCGACCACCTGCAACGCCCTCATCGGCGCCGTGACCGGCATGCCCGGCCAGCTGGTCAAGTCCCTCACCTGGGACCAGGGCAGCGAGATGGCCGGCCACGCCGCCTTCAGCCTCGCCACCCAGGTCGACGTCTACTGCGCCCACCCCCCACTCACCGGGGGAGCGCGGCACCAACGAGAACACCAACGGCCTGCTCCGCGAGTACTTACCCAAGGGCATCGCCATCACCGACGATCAGGTCTACCTCGACTTCGTCACCGCCAAGTTGAACAACCGACCTCGCCGTGTCCTCGGCTACCAAACCCCCGCAGAAGTCTTCACCAACCTCTTGACCAGCTCGATTGCCACCACCGGCTGAAACCGCCCACTGCTACGCCACTGGGCGGGACGCCGTCGCGGCCGGGATCGACACCCTGAGCTGGGTCGAGTTAATTCCCCACCGCGGGGTGTCCGTGCCGCTGTCCCCTGGGGGAGTCCATCAAGTCCTTGCCTACAGTCTGGAACTGTCCGACGTCCGCCAGGTCCCCTGGAACGGCTCCCTGGAAGTCTGCGACGACGTCGAAGGGATCGCGCACACCACCCCAGCCGACGTGACGGCCGCCAACGTCGCCGCCGTCGAGGACGCATCCTCGGCATCGCGTCACCCACCGACGCGGGAGCCGAGCACCCGGGGCCGAACATCTGACCCACGGTCAGCAGGCGGGCCGTCCCTGACCCCCGTGTGGAAGCGGCGTACCCCACCAACCTCACCGCCGGAGCCACCTGGCTCGGGTGCTGGGTCCCCGGTGAGGGTCGCGCGAGCCTGCAGCCACCCCGGCATCTGGTGGGCAGCCGCGCCGTCAGGCAGGGAGGGGTGTCAGTACCCGCTCCTACAGGACCGCCCTGCTGCCTTGCGGTGGGGTTGCCGGCCCTGGCCCACCTCGTGGACACCTGCCGCTACCACGGGGACGGTGGTGGAGTTGACCGCCGACGAACTGGCCGCGCGATGCCTGGGTCTGGGGGCCTCGACGGGGATCAGGCCCCTCCGCCAGCCACGTGGTCTCGGCCGGGGCCAGCGGGGCGCGGAGCGGATCGGGTGCGCGACAGGTGGTCGGGTTGTGGAGACTGCACTCATGACTGTCGAGGAGTTCTCCATCGGGCGCGAGAGCCGGATCATCAGCCAGGACAACCCCGGGGCGACGGGGACCAGCGAGCTGGGTGGTCCCTGGCATGCAGTGCCCCGCAACTCCGCCGAGGGGCGCAGCGCGGTCTCGCTGTGCAACCGGACCGTGCATGTCTGGGGCCGACGGGTGTTCGATCCCGCGGCGGCCGGCTCGGACGGCGCCTGTCCCACCTGCGTGCAACGCAGCTCCGCGGGCTGACCCGCCGACCTACGGCAGCCGACCCACGGCGTCAGGGCCTGCTCCGACACCGGTCGCCGTCGACCCCGAGTGTCGGCTGTCGAGCCCGGGGGTGGTCATTTCGTGGGCGTCAACCTGGCTCGGGGTCGTAGCCGGTGGTCCTGCATGCCCGCGCCAGGCGTTGCTCCGGGAGAACCGGCTCGCTGGGGAGCTGGAGGTCGTGGGGGACGGTGGCCCACACGTGCTTGCGGTCGCCGTCGACGTGCCAGCCATGTGCGTCGGTGAAGGCCGCGATGAGGTAGAGACCCATGCCGCCGTGGCCCAGATCGCGGTCGAGGGCTTCGTGCGGGGCGCGGCTGGCGGCGGCGTCGCTGACGTCCACCAGCCAGCAGGCCGCCTCGAAGGCGATGTGGGCGCGAACGGGCCGACGGCCGTGGCGCAGGCCGTTGGAGGCCAGTTCATCGACGGTGAGCACCAGCCGCTCGGCGGCCGCGGAGTCCGCAGGCGGTGTCGCGGAGTGAACGGCCAGCAGGTCCCGGAGCTCGGCGCGCAGCTGGGCGAGCTGGGCGAGTGACTCGAGGTCCCAGGAGTGAACGGCGCCCCCACCCGGCGGTGGGAGGGGTTGCTCAGTCCACAGTGGCGGCAGCACGCACGCCCTCCTCTGAGCGGACCCGCTCGGTGCCGGGGGAGTAGCTGGGCAACGCCGGGCCCGGTGCCGGCGCGGGCTCGGGGCGCAGGACGAGGAGGGCGACGTCGTCTTCGGCGTCGGCGCCCAGGCGCTGGAGCAGGGCGTCGCAGAACTGCTCGGGTGCGAGGTCCTGGAGGTCGGCGGCGGCGGCGAGCAGCCGGTCCAGGCCGTCGTCGAGGGGCTCGCGCCGACGCTCGACCAGTCCGTCGGTGTAGAGAACCAGGGTGCAGCCCGGATCCAGGACGATCGTGTGATTCGTGCGGGTGTGGGTGCGGGTGGAGTCCGGGTCCAGGCCGAGCAGCGGGTCAGCCGGTCGCCACAGCAGTTCGGCTCTGCCGTCGGGGGTGATCAACAGCGGTGGTGGGTGGCCGGCATTGGACCAGTGCAGCAGCCGCTGGCCGACGGCAGCGGCTGCCGGTGGCTCGGTGACCTGGGCGATGACCGCTGTGGTCAGTGCCCCGAAGCGGAGGTTGGTCAACGCAGCGTCCAGGGCGGTCATGACCGCCGCGGGTGGCTTCCCGATGGTCTGAGCCACCCCGCGCAGCACGTTGCGGACCTGGGCCATGGCCGCGGCCGCTGGTCCGTCGTGGCCGGTGACGTCCCCGATGACGACCGTCGTGACTCCTCCGCTCGTGAGGAACGCGTCGTGCCAGTCGCCGCCGATCTGTGCTTCTTGCGCCGCGGGTTGGTAGCGGGCGGTGATCTGCAGGTGGTTGGGCTCGGGCGGGTTGGTGAGCAGACTGCGCTGGAGCGTCTCCGACAGCCGCTGCGTCGCCAGGATGGCGGAGCGCTCGGCGTCGCGGGCTCCGATGCGGTCCAGTGCCTGAGCGGTGAGCGAGGCGAACGCGTTCACGAGTTCCCGGTCAGGGGTGCGCCACGGGTGGTCGTGGTCGAAGGCCACCGACAGTGACCCCAGCACCTTGTTCTCGGCTCTGAGCGGTACCGCGGCGGATGCCTGGGTGTTGGCCTGCTCGTACAGCGCCGCTGCGCCTGGGAACGCCGCGACCGCAGCGGCCCGATCGGACAGGAACCAGGCGGTGCCGGTCGTGAGAGAGTCGACCATGGGCAGCGGGAAGTCAGCGGACAACTCGGCCACCTCGGCCTGGACCTGGTCGTCGAAGAAGCTGGTGGTCAGCGCACGCACCGTGCTGGTGGTGCTGGCATCTGCCAGACACAGCACCGCACCCATCGCGCCGAGCAGCCTCACCCCGCGGCGGTTCACCACCTCCAGCACCGCGGCCTCGGTTTGCGCCGAGCCCAGCGCCTGGGCGACCGACACCAGCCCGGCCAACCGGGCCGCGTCCTGGAGTTGTTCCTGATGAGCCCGGTGCGATTCGGTGACGTCGACGTTGGTGCCGATTAGCCGGCAGACCTCCCCCCGGGCGTCGAGGACGGCTCGGCCGCGTGCGTGGATCCAGCGCACCGACCCGTCGCGCCACACCGCCCGGTACTGCACGTCCACATCGCCGGCGCTCTCGATCGCCGCATCCAGGGCGGCCTGCACTGCGGGCAGGTCCTCAGGGTGGATGGGCTGCTCGATGTCGCCGATCGCCCCGGCCACGTGCTCAGGCAGAACCCCCAGCATCCGACGGCTCGCCTGGTCCCAGACCAGGGCGTCAGTGGTCACGTCCCAGTCCCACAACCCCAGGCCGGTGGCCTCCAGCGCCAGCTGCAGCCGAGCCTGGGCCAACTCGCTGCTTGCAGTGAGGTCGTCGTCCGCTCGCACCTCGGGCCGACCAGGAACCTCGCTCACGAAACGCTCACCCGCACATCATGACCTGAGCCGCAGACACCCGGGCCCCGCGAGCGGCCTGCCACACAGGGAGCTGTCCTGAACTTCGATCCGCCGCTGCGCTCGCCGGGTCTCGGGCGGCCGTGGTCGGGACTCCGTCCGGCTCGTCCCGTCCCGAGCGGGCTCGACCACATGCGCGCCCCGCGTCCGGCGCCATGAGCAGGGCTCTGTTTGAGCCCCGTTCCACCTCGGGCAATCCTGCGGGGTTCGCGTCGAGACAACGGCGCTCGTCACCCCAGGACGACACGTACAGAGGGAGCCGCATGCCTCCGGCACGCAAGCCCGACCAGTCCGCCCCCGCCCCGGTCAGCGCCACCGGCGCGCCCTTCCTGCCGTCTGAGGGCGACCGTGACCCCCGCGCCCAGACCGGCGACGTCCTCACCTCCCCCCAAGGCGTCGGGATCCCCGACACCGACCACTCGCTCAAGGCCGGACGACGCGGTCCGATCCTGCTGGAGGACTTCCACCTGCGGGAGAAGATCAGCCACTTCGACCACGAGCGGATCCCCGAGCGGGCCGTGCACGCCCGCGGCGCGGGTGCCCACGGGGTGTTCACCGCCTACGGCACCGCCGCGAAGATCACCCGCGCCGGCGTGCTGGCCCAGAAGGACCTCGAGACCCCGGTCTTCGTCCGGTTCTCCACCGTGCTGGGCTCGCGCGGGTCCGCCGACAGCGTGCGCGACACCCGTGGTTTTGCGGTGAAGTTCTACACCGCAGAGGGCAACTGGGACCTCGTCGGCAACAACATGCCGGTGTTCTTCATCCAGGAGGCCATCAAGTTCCCCGACCTGGTCCACGCCGCCAAGCCCAGCCCGAACCGGGAGATCCCGCAGGCGCAGTCGGCGCACGACTCGTTCTGGGACTTCGTCAGCCTGCACACCGAGGCGACCCACCACGTGCTCTGGAACATGAGCGACCGGGGCATCCCGCGCAGCTTCCGGATGATGGAGGGCTTCGGCGTGCACTCCTTCCGCCTGGTCAACGCCCAGGGCGAGACGGTGCTGGTCCAGTTCAAGTGGACCCCCAAGCTCGGGGTGCACTCCCTCACCTGGGAGGAGGCCCAGATCGCCGCGGGGGTCGACCCCGACTTCCACCGCCGCGACCTGGCCGACGCCATCGAGGCAGGCGCGTTCCCCGAGTGGGAGCTCGGCGTCCAGGTGTTCCCGGACAACGAGGAGCAGACCTACGAGGGCATCGACCTGCTCGACTCCACCAAGTTCGTCCCGGAGGAGATGGTCCCGGTACAGCCCATCGGCCGGCTGGTGCTGAATGCCAACCCGACCAACTACTTCGCCGAGACCGAGCAGATCGCGTTCAACACCGCGCACGTCGTCCCGGGCATCGAGTTCTCCAACGACCCGCTGCTGCAGGGCCGCAACTTCTCCTACCAGGACACCCAGCTGACCCGCCTCGGCGGACCCAACTGGACCCAGCTGCCCATCAACCGCCCGCAGGTTCCGGTCAACGACAATCAGCGCGACGGGTTCATGCAGCAGGGCATCCCCACCGGGGAGGCCCCCTACAGCCCGAACACGATCGACGACGGCAGCCCGCAGCCCGCCGACCCCGAGCGCGGTTACGTCAACGTCCCGCGGCAGGTGAGCGGGGAGGTCGTCCGAGGTGTCGACGCCTCCTTCGAGGACCACTTCAGCCAGGCGGCGATGTTCTACGCCTCGCTGTCCGACGTGGAGAAGACGCACACCATCGAGGCCTACACCTTCGAGCTCGGCAAGCTCTACGAGCAGGCGATCAAGGAGCGCGTTCTCGGCGTGCTCACGAACATCGACAGCGATCTGGCCGAGCAGGTCGCCGCGGGTCTGGGCCTGCCGGTGCCCGACGGCAAGCCCGCCGAGCACCTCGCCCCCTCGCCCGCGCTCGCACAGGTGAAGGGTGAGACGTTCCCGATCGTCGGCCGTCAGGTCGGCCTGGTCGCCGGTCCGGACGCCGACGTCGCCGGGATCGCCACCCTGCGGGCGGCCCTGGCGGCCGAGGGCGCCCAGGTCAAGGTCATCGCCCCCCGGGGCGGGACGATCGGGGTGGGCGCCTCCCAGGAGGTCGTGGAGCGGACCAACGTCACCGCCCGGTCCATCGAGTTCGACGCCATCGTGGTCGCCGACGGGGCGCCGAAGGACGGCGACATCAAGGCCGTGGTCCTGCTCCAGGAGGCGTTCCGGCAGCTCAAACCGTTCGCTGCCTGGGGTGACGGCGCTGACGTCCTCACCGCGGCCGGTATCGACACCGGAGCCCCCGGGGTGCTCACCGGAAAGGACGCCAAGGACATTGCCGCGGACCTGGTGACGGCCATGAGCCAGCACCGGGTGTGGGACCGGGCTGACCTGGTCACGGCCTCGGCCGTGCCGCCGGCCGCCTGACCCGACCGCACCGGGCCGTTCCCGCGGGGGAGCGGCCCGGTGCCGTGCCCGGGGGCCGAGCTGGGACGGGCACCCGGCGACCGGGGTGAACGTCTAGCTCAACCCACGCCGGCGACCGGGAGTGCCGCCAGACAGGCGCCCGTGCCCGCTGGTGTGGAACGCCACGTCGGCCCGGTGACACGACCTGTCGCCGCGGTGCTCAGTCCTGCACGACGATGTCGTCCCCCCGTCGCACGGCACGACGCACCCGCAGCGGCAGGACCTTCCCGACCAATCGGATGAGCCCGGTGTAGCCCGGGGTGGGGCCGTGCCAGCCGAGGAACCCGCGGGGCCCGGACACCATCGCCCCAGTGTCCAGGTCGTACCGGGCCTGGTGCCACGGGCACACCAGGCAGCCGTCGGCGTCCACGGTGCCGCGGGAGAGGTCGGCCAGCTGGTGCCGGCAGCGACGGGAGACCGCGGCGGGCTCGCCGTCCCGGTTCGCGACAGCCCAGGGACCGGCCCGACGGACGGCGCCGGGCGGCAGGTCAGCAGCGGGAACGCGGGGGTGCTCGTCAGAAGCCATGGGCCCGCCCTACCCCGGCCGACCGGGGCCTCAGGCATGCGGTGCGCGCGGCGTGCTGGACCCGGCCCGTTTACGTGGCGGTCTCATGACGGTCCTCTACTGCCTTGGCTCCGTCGCGAGCACCGGAGGACCGTCAGTGGTGCGTCCGAGGGGGCCTCCGGAGCCCCGCACCGCGGGCGTCAGGTCCGAACCGTTGACGGATCGGACGGAACAACGCGTTCTGCGACCGCACGGCTGCGGCACCCGGAACGTCAACCCGCGCGGGCGACGACCAGCCAGGGGGCGACGGCGCCGGCGCCGATCAGCGCGCCCATCCGAGTGGACTGCGTCTGCGAGCGGGCCCAGCGCGGGTCGTCGCTGTGCCGTCGGGCGACCTCGGCGTCCACTGCGGTGGCGGCGTCGTCCCAGCCCGGCGGGTTGTGGTACGGGTCGCCCGGGGTGCGTTCGAGCTCGGTGAAGCCCGCCCCGGCCAGCAGCCCTTCGAGCTCGGTGAACGTGGGGAAGGAGTTGCCGTCCGGGACAGGGCCGGGCAGCTCGCCACCGGTGCGCACGAAGACCAACAACCCCAGGCGCGCACCTGGGACCAGCACCCGGTGCAGCTCGGCGAGGGCGCCCGCCTTGTCCTGGGTCGTGCACAGCACCCCGAGCGACCAGGCGCAGCCGGCGACGTCGTCGGCGAGCGGCAGGGCCTGGGCGGTGCCGACCACGGCAGGCAGCCCGAAGAGCGACCGAGCCGCGTGCACCGCCCCGACCATCGGATCCACGCACACCGGCCGCACGCCGCGCTCGCCGGCCAGCCACGCCGCGGGCCCGCCCACCCCGGCGCCGGAGTCGACCAGCGGACCGCCGGCGTCCAGGGCGAGGCGGTCGGCCAGCCAGCTCAGGGCCCCGACGCTGCCCGAGCCACGGCAGCCCGCCGGGACAGCGTGCCCGGGTCCCAGCGCCCGGGCCGCCTCCTCGGTCCACCGGGCCAGCACGCCGAACTCCTCCTCCATGGCCGCGCTGTCCAGCCTGGTCACGGCGTGACCTCGCCGATGCGTCGGGCGACCTCCGCCTGGATCCCGGCGTCGACGAGATCGGGGGCCGACAGCACCGCCTGCTTCAGCGCCACCCTGGCCGCCCGCGCGTCCACCGGCGGTGGGTCCGGTGACTCGGGGAGGGCCGCGGACAGCCCGGCCGCGGCGGCGAGGCTGGTCAGCCGAGGACCTTCCCGGTCGACGACCTGCGTGACGTCGTGCCGCACGCCCGGACCCCGGCCGTCGCCGGTCACGCACAGCACACCGTCCACGCCGGCCAAGGCCACGGGCCCCGCCGCCATCCGGTCCAGCAGACCCCCGGCAATCGCCGGAGGCGTCGCGACGACGGCCCCCAGGTCGGGGGCGGGGTGGCCCAGGAACGGGCAGTGGTGCTCGGCCACCTCGTAGCGGCCGTCCTGCCGCCCGCCGCCGCACGGCCCGAAGACCATCGTCGTGGGGCACCCGGCCCGGGTGGTGCGCTCGCGTACCGCCAGAGTCGCCGTCACCACCCCCTCCTCCCCCGGGGAGGAGCGTCTCAACCCACCGGTCGGGGGAGCGCCGCGTGCCGGGGGAGCCGACGGGTGTCGACGGCGACCGCGCACCTCGGGTTGAACCACGGCGGCACGGGGCATGACCCCGTCCGGTCCCGGACCCGGGCCACGGACGACCGGAGGAGCGAGACCGTGCCCACGTGGCTGGAGGCAGGACTGTGGGGACTCCTGGGCGGGGGCGCCCTGGTGATCGGCGCGCTCATCGCCTGGTTCACCCGGGTGTCGCAGGTCGTCGTCGCGTCGGTGATGGCGTTCGGCTCCGGGGTGCTGATCTCCGCGGTCGCGTTCGATCTGATGCAGGAGGCGGCCGAGACCGGTGGGCTGCTGCCGACCGCGCTGGGGTTCCTGGGCGGCGCCGTTGTCTACCTGGGGGCCAACGCCCTGCTGGCCAGACGGGGGGCGCGGCACCGGAAGCGGTCGGGGGACCAGCAGCCCTCGGAGGGGGAGTCGCAGGGGAGCGGTGCGGCCATCGCCGTCGGTGCCCTGCTGGACGGGGTGCCCGAGTCCGTCGTCCTGGGGGTCGGCCTGCTCGGTACGGGTGCGGTGAGCCTGCCGGTGCTGGCCGCGGTGTTCATCTCCAACGTGCCCGAGGGCCTGTCCAGCGCCGCCGGGATGAAGCGCAACGGCCGGTCGGCCCGCTACGTGTTCGGTGTGTGGGGCGGCATCGCGGTCGTCTCGGGGCTGTCCGCATTGCTCGGGTACGTGGTCCTGGGCAGCGCGCCACCGGAGGCCATCGCGGTGATCACTGCGGTCGCGGCCGGCGCGATCCTGACGATGATCGCCGACACGATGATCCCGGAGGCGTTCGAGAAGACCCGGACGTGGACCGGCCTCATCACCGCGCTGGGGTTCCTGGTGGCCTTCACCATCGAGCTGGTCTGATCTCGCTCCCGAGCCGCCCCGCATCGACCGGCTCGGGCCCACCCGCCTCGTCACGGCTGTGCCGATGGCGCCGGGCCTCGTACCGCAGGACAGTGGCTCCGGGCCGAGAGTCGGCCCACCCCACGAGGAGCTGACGATGACCACCCCGCGCCGTGCCCTGATCCTGATCGACGTCCAGCAGCAGTACTCCTCCGGGCCGCTGGAGGTCCAGTACCCGACCCCCGGTGACTCGCTGCCGAAGATCACCGCAGCCATCGACGCGGCGGTCCAGGCCGGCATCCCGGTCGCGGTCGTCCAGCACACCAGCGGGGAGGGCGCACCGGTCTTCGACCCGACCACCGAGGCCTGGCAGCTGGAACCCGAGGTGGAACGGCGCATCGGCGCCGACTGGTTCCGCACCGAGAAGCAGTTCGGTACCGTCTTCGCCGGCACCGAGCTGCTGGCGTGGCTGCACGAGCAGGACGTGGACACGATCACCCTGGTCGGTTACATGACCAACAACTGCGTCCTGGCCTCCGCAGCCGAGGCCGAGACCCACGGCCTGGCCGCCGAGGTCCTCTCCGACGCGACCGGGGCGATCGCCCTCGCCAACGAGGCAGGCTCGGTCGACGCGCGGACGGTCCACACCACCCTGATGGCCCTGCTCCATTCCAACTGGGCCGCCGTGACCGACACCCACAGCTGGACGCAGGCGCTCCGGACCGGGGACGCGCTGCAGGGCTCGAACCTCGTGGTCTCCGCCACCCAGGGGCGCAGCCAGGCCGGCTGACCGTCGAGGCCCCTGCGTCGCTTCATCCACCGGGGCGACGGTGGCGGACCTGCTGGCCCACGGCGGACCCGACACCGCCAGGGCGCACCACCCCGGCCTGCACCGGGTCGACGACGAGTACCTGGGGAGCTGGCCCGCACCGACCCCGCCGACCTCACCGCCGCGCGGTCAGCCTCCTCGGGCCCCGCAACCGGGTCACCGCCCTCACGAAGCAGCTGCTCGGCTGGAGCGCCAGCACCCGCAGCTTCGTGTGGGTGTGCTGGGACTCCAGGTTCAGCCACCCGAAGGCCGCGCCCGGGCCCACCTGGCGATGGACCGCGACGGTGCCCTGGCCTGCTCGATCACCGCGGGCCCGGTCAGGGCACCCTCACGACCTCGCCGTCCACCCAGGTGCGCCGCACGTCGGCCGTCCCGGCCAGGGCGAACACCTTGGCCAGCGCG
>JBBSVA010000117.1:0-10701 GCA_038233915.1 Mycobacteriales bacterium
CTCATGCCGGCACCGCGGCGAAGGGCCGGACCGGCGAGCCGGTGCCGCCGACGATCCGCAGCGGGGCCAGCACGAAGACGAACTCGGTCAGCCCCTCGGTGGCGGCCAGCTCGAGGTCCAGGTGCTCGATGATGTGGATGCCGTGCTCGACCAGCAGCACCCGGTGGGCGGGCAGCACGCGGTGCCCGGCGCCGGCCGGGATCTGCTCATAGGCGGTGGTGTCCGCCCCGGTGGCGACCACGCCGGCCGCAGCCAGCCACTGCGCGGCCTCAGCGGTCGGACCGGGCACCCCGTCAGCCTGGCCCAGGTAGGTGGCCGCGTCGTCGAAGTTCCGGGCCCACCCCGTGCGCACCAGCGCGACATCGCCCCGGCGCAGGCGGACCCCGATCCGGTCGGCGGCTGCGGCCAGGTCCGCAGGCGTGACCCCGTAGCCGGCCGGGAGGACGTCCACGTCCTTGGTGGTGGCCACGTCGAGCAGCACCCCCCGGGTGAGCAGCGCCGGGGTGTGCTCGGCGCCGAGCTCGGAGAACCGGCCCCCGGTCTGCGCCCGGGCGGCGTCCACCCCGCCGTGCAGCTCGCCGTCGTGGCTGACGTGGGAGAGCGCGTCGACGTGCGTGCCCACGTGACCGCCGGTCACGATGATCTCGTTGGCTGCCGACCCCCCGTCCGGCCGGACCATGTCCCCGTGCCGGCGGATCAGGCTCATCCGGAATCCGGGGTGGTTGGGCGAGCAGGGCATGCCGGTGAAGAACGGCTGACCGAGCTCGACGACCCGGACGCCGGCGCCCACCGCGGCGAGCAGCGCATCGGTGGCCGGCGAGGGGGCCTGGTTGCTGGTCATGGGAGCTCTCCTGGGGATGTGGGGGGCGAGGCGACGGGGATCGGGTGGGTGGTGCCGGGCCTGGCCCGGTCCAGCACGATGCGGGCCCGCGCCACCACGGCGGGGTCCACGAAGCGGCCGTCGGGTCCCAGCGCCGCGCTCTCCCCGCGGGCCGCTGCCGAGGCCGCGACCTCGACGAGTGCTGCGGCCCGGTCGACCTCGGCGGCCGAGGGTGTGTAGACCTCGTGGACGACGTCGAGCTGGCGTGGGTGGATGACCGAGCGGCCGTAGCAGCCGCCCCGGCGGCCGGACACGCAGCTGGCCCGCAGCCCGTCGGGGTCGCCCACGTCGGTCCAGACGCTCTGCACCGGCGCGGGGAGCCCGGCAGCCCGGGCGGCGACGACGACCCAGCCGCGGGCCCAGGCGAGTCCGTCCTCGTGGTCGACCAGCAGGTCCGCGGACAGGTCGGCCTCGCCCAGCCCGATGCCGGTGACCAGGTCGTGCGAGGTGGCGAGCTCGTGCGCCCGGAGCAGTCCGCGGGCGTTCTCCAGCAGCAGCTGCAGGGGCAGGCCCGTCCTGTCTGCCACCTCCCGCACCGCGTCGGGGTCCTCGGCGCGGGGCAGCCGCAGCCCGTCGGCCCGGGCGCCGGCGAGGGCGACGACGTCCCGTGAGCCGGCCTCAGAACCGGCCGGGTTGATCCGCACCCACACCACTGGACCCTCACCCGGGGCGCTCCGCTGCGCCAAGAGGTCCACGGTCTGCTGGCGGGCGGTGTCCTTGCGGTCGGCGGGGACGGCGTCCTCCAGGTCCACCACCACCGCATCGGCCCCGGCCACCAACGCTTTGGCGACGCGGTCGGCGCGGTGACCGGGAACGTAGAGCCAGGACCTCGGGACGCTGTTCACACCGCACCCTTGCTGCGCAGGCCGGCGATCTGGGCGGCGTCGTAGCCCAGACCCCCCAGGATCTCGTCGGTGTGCTCGCCGAGCCGCGGGCCGGCGCTGCTGATCCGTCCCGGGGTCTCGGACAACCGGAAGAGCACGTTCTGCATCAGCACTGACCCCAGCTCGGGGTCCGGCACCCGGACCAGGCTGCCCAGGGCGGCGAACTGGGGGTCGGCGACGACGTCCCGGACGTCGTAGATCGGTGCGACCGCGGCCTGGGCCTGCTCGAAGGCGTCGATGACGTCGTCCCGGTCACGGGCCGCGATCCAGTCCCCGACGGCGGCGTCCAGCTCGTTGGCGTGCTCGGCGCGCCGGGCGCCGGAGGCGAACCACGGTTCGTCAATGAACTCCGGGCGACCGACCAGCCTCATGACCCGTTCGGCGATGCTCTGCGCGCTGGTCGACACGGCCACCCACGAGCCGTCCCGGGTGCGGTAGGTGTTGCGGGGGGCGTTGTTCGCCGACCGGTTGCCGGTGCGTTCCTGCACCGTCCCGAGGGCGTCGTACGTGGTCGGTTGCGCACCCAGCAGGGTGAGGATGGGTTCGATGATGGCCAGGTCGACCACCTGGCCCCGGCCCGTGGCGGTGCGGGCGTGCAGCGCGGTCATGGTTGCGTAGGCCGCCGTCAGCGCGGCGATGCCGTCGGCGAGGCCGAACGGGGGCAGCGTCGGCGGCCCGTCGGGCTGCCCGGTGATGGCGGCGAACCCGCTCATCGCCTCGGCGAGGGTGCCGAAGCCCGGACGGCCGGCGTAGGGCCCGAACTGCCCGAAACCCGTGACCCGGACCAGGACCAACCTGGGGTTGATCCGGGACAGCTCGTCGTAGCCGAGCCCCCAGCGCTCCAGGGTGCCCGGCCGGAAGTTCTCGATCACCACGTCGACATCGGCCACCAGCCGGCGGAAGACCTCCTGGCCCTCGGGGGACCCCAGGTACAGGCTCAGGCCCCGCTTGTTGCGCCCGACGACCTTGCCCCACAATCCGACGCCGTCCTTGCTGGCCCCGTGCTGGCGGACCGGGTCCCCCTTGGTCGGGTGCTCGATCTTCACCACGTCGGCACCGAAGTCGCCCAGCATGGTGGCGGCGAGCGGCCCGGCGAACAGGGTGGCGACGTCGAGGACCTTGATCCCGGCGAGTGCTGCCTTCATGCGATGACCTGACCTTCGGTGGAGGGGAGCCCGCCGCGCCAGCCCCGGGTCCGGGACACCCGTTCGGCGGCGGCGGTGACCAGGGGGGCGAGCCGGTCACGGACAGCAGCGTCGACCCGGGCAGCCGGACCGCATACGGAGATGGCGCCCTCGACCTGACCGTCCAGTCCGAACAGCGGGGCGGCCACGGAGCCGGCCCCGTCCTGCCGTTCACCACCGGAGCAGGCGTACCCGCGGGAGCGGACCTCGAGAATCCGGCGACGCAGGTGCGTGGGATCGGCGATGGTGAGGGCGGTCAGCCGCTCGAGCGGACCGTGCAGCACCTGCTGGACCTCCTCCTCGGGCAGGAAGGCCAGGATCGAGACCGACGAGGAACCGGCGTGCAGCGGGAACCGGCGTCCGATCTCCACGGTCATCTTGATCTCCCGCGCGCTCGCGACCTGGTCGATGTAGACCCGGCCGCCGGGCACCAGCGTCGACAGTGTCGTCGTCTCACCGGTCGCGAGTTGCAATTCGCGCAGGACGGGGTGCGCGGCCGCCCGGAGATCGGACTCGCGCAACGCCCGAGCGCCGAGCGCGGCCGCTGCCGGCCCCAACCGGTAGCCGCGCCGGGCGGCGTCGGCGACGAGCAGGTCGCGCTGCACGAGGGACTGCAGGATCCGGTGCACCACGGCCTTGGACAGGTCCAACTGCCGCGCGAGCGCGGAGACCCCGAGCGTGTGCGGGCCGTCCAGGAAGGCCAGCAGGACGTCGGCCACCCGTCCTGCGCCCTCGGTGCCGGCACTGTCGACCATCCTCGCCCCACTCCCTCGTGCGGTGCCTACGCAGCGACGTCCAGATCATCGATCGGCGCGTCGGACCGCTCAGCGGAACACTTACGAGTGTCTCATTGCACGGTAACCCGACACGTTGTACGGCGGAATGTAGGGGTTTCACAGCATTCCTGTCGACCTCTTGCCCCGCTGTGCGATTCCTGCCACAGTCGCGCCCAGTCAGTTGTTCCGTCCGATGGAACGACTCGTACTCGGGAGTGGTCATGAAGAAGCCCTGGATCTCGGCGGCGGTCGTCCTGCCGCTCCTGCTCACCGCGTGCGGCGGCTCGACCCCTCCGGGGGCGGCCGACGGCGGGGACGGCGGCGGCTCGGGGGAGACCATCACGATCGGCTCGCTGCACCCGCTCAGCGGTGCGTTCGCCGCAGACGGTCAGCAGATGGACAACGGCGCGCAGCTCGCCGTAGACGAGATCAACGCAGCCGGCGGCATCGACTGCCTGGACGGCGCGCAGCTGGCACTGGCCAGCGCGGACAGTCAGGGCAAGCCCGAGGTGGGACAGACCGAGGCACAGCGGCTGATCCAGGATGGCGCGGTGGCCATCGTCGGCACCTACAACAGTGCGGTCAGCCAGAACGTCGCGGCGGTCGCCGAGCGCAACAAGGTGCCTTTCGTCATCGACGTGTCCAGCGCCGACGAGATCCTGCAGCAGGGTTACCAGTACACGTTCCGGCTGCAGCCCAGCGGCAGCGTGCTGGCCGAGAAGGGCGCGGAATACCTGTCCCAGGTGTCCGAGCAGGCCGGCGCGCCGGCCCAGCAGGTGGCGATCCTGCACGAGCAAGGACCCTTCGGCACCGCGATCGCTAACACGTTCTCCCAGGCGGCCACCGACGCGGGGATGCAGATCGGCCAGGTGATCAGCTACGACGCGGCCAACGTCTCGGACTTCACCACCCAGCTCACCCAGATCAAGGAGTCCGGCGCCGACGTCCTCATGGTGGCCGGCTACTACCGCGACGGTGTGCTGGTCGCGCAGGCGGTCGACACCGTGCAGCCGGGTCTGGACGCGGTGTGGGGCGTGGCCCAGGGTGCCTTCGACACCCCGCAGTTCCCCGGCGAGGTGGGTGCGGCCGGTGAGGGCATCTTCGATGTCAACTACCGCCTGGACGCCACCAACGCCGACACCCAGGCACTGGTGGCCAGCTACACCGAGGCCTACGGCGAGGACATCCGGACCGCTGCGGTGCTCAGCTACGACGCGGTGCGCGTCATCGCCGACGCGCTCGGCCGGTCCTGCAGCACGGACCCCGTCGAGCTGCGCGACGCCATTGCCGACACCGACCTGGAGTCCCGGCTGGCCCAGGACGGACCGATCCAGTTCAGCGACACCGGCGAGAACGAGAACGCCACTCCGATCGTGATGCAGGTCCTTGACGGTCAGGTCACCCAGGTCTTCCCGGAGTCGGTCGCCGAGAGCGCCCCGGTGTACCCGGCGACGCCGGGCCAGTGAGCCAGGGAGCCACCGCTCACGGTGCCGCCGCCGAGGACGCCGGCACCGCGACGATCGAGGGCACGACGGGTGGCGCGCCCGTCACCACCAGCGCGGAGACGTCACGTGGGCCTCGGCGATGGTTGCCCGTGGCAGTTGCGCTGGTGGTCCTGCTCGTGGCCCTCGGGCTGGCCTACGTCCGTGCGGGCAGCACGGTCGTCGTCGGCCAGGCGGTGCTCACCGGTCTGCTGATCGGTGGGGTGTACGGGCTGGTCGCGATGGGCCTGACGCTGATCTTCGGCGTGCTGGACATCGTCAACTTCGCCCACGGTGCCTTTCTCGCCGTCGCCCTCTATATCACCGTCGTGATGGTCGACCGACTCGGCGTGCACCCCTACCTCGCACTACTGGTCGCCGTTCCGGTGATGTTCGGTCTCGGTGCTCTGGTCCAGCGTGGGATCCTCAGCTTCGCGGTGGGCAAGCCGCTGGAGAACCAGCTGCTGGTCACGCTGGGTCTCGCCCTGCTGATCGACAACGGGCTGCTGATGTACTTCGGGCCCAACCCGCAGTCGGTGTCGCTGCCCGGCAACCGCGGCATCGACGTCTTCGGCGCCGTGGCGACCACGTCCCGGTTGCTGGCGTTCGGCGTCGCGCTGGTGCTCGCGGTCCTGCTGTACCTGCTGCTGCAGCGCACCCGGCTGGGTACCGCCATCCGGGCCGTGGCCGCCAGCGACAGCGGTGCCCAGCTGGTCGGCATCGACACCCGCCGGATCTACATGCTGGTCTTCGCCCTCGGCACGGCCTGCGCCGGCGCCGCCGGGGTGCTCGTCGCACCCCTGGTCACCATCGAGCCGACCTCGGGCGAGCTGTTCAACATCATCGCGTTCGTCGTCGTCGTGCTCGGTGGCATGGGCAACGTCATCGGTGCCCTCGTCGGCGGTCTGCTGATCGGTCTCACCGAGCAGCTGGGCGCACTCCTGCTCCCCGGGCAGAGCCCCTTGCTTGCGGTCTTCGTCGTCTTCGTGCTGGTGCTCTTCCTCCGTCCGCAGGGCTTGTTCGGGAAGATGTCGTGACGGCGACCGCGGAGCAGACCGCGCCCTCCACGCCGCTGCCCCGACCGGCCTGGCGGCGGCACCTCGTCGCGGTCGTCGTGCTGGCGATCGTGCTCCTGCCACTGCCGCTGGTGCTCCCGGTGGCTCAGCAGTCGGTCGCCGTCCGGGTACTGATCTTTGCGCTGCTGTCCATCGGCTGGAACGTGATGAGCGGCTTCGGCGGCATGTTCAGCTTCGGGCACGCGGCGTTCTTCGGTCTGGGCGCCTACACCAGTGCCTGGCTGCTGGTGGAGAAGGGTGTGTCCCCCTGGATCGGGATGCTCGCCGGGATGGTGGCCGCGGCGCTGTTCGGTGTGCTGGTCGGCTTCCTGGCGCTGCGGTACCGGCTCAAGGGCGCCTACTTCGCCCTGTCCACGTTCGCCTTCGCCGAGATGCTGCGGCTGATCGCGACCAACAGCGACTTCGTCAACCGCGCCGTGGGCTACAACGTCCCGCTGCGGCAGGACTACTCGCTGTGGTTCATCCAGTTCGAGCCGGGCTCGGCCATGTACTTCTGGGTCGCGCTCGCACTCACCGTGGTCGCACTGACGGTGAGCATCCTCTTCCTGCGCTCACGGACCGGCCGCTTCGCGGTGGCCGTCCGCGACGATGAGGACGCGGCTGCGGCGCTGGGCATCTCGGTGATGCGCACCAAGTTGATCACCATCGCCCTCTCGGCCGCGATCTCCTCGGTCGCCGGTGCGTTCTACGTCCAGTACTACTTCTTCATCGACCCGGCCGGGGCCTTCGGCTCCAGCGTCTCCATCCAGGCGATCCTGCCCGCGGTCATCGGCGGGGTCGCCACCATCTGGGGTCCGGTCATCGGGGCAGCGATCCTGGGGCCGCTCAACGACGTGACCGCTACGTTGCTGCGCAACCCACCGGCGGGCCTGGAGTTCCTGCAGGGCCGGGCCGGACTGGACGTGATCGTCTACGCGGTGCTGCTCATCCTCATCGTCCTGCTGCTCCCGCAGGGCGTCTACGGCGCCATCAGAGATCGGTGGCGACGGCGATGACGCTGCTAGAGGTAGAGGACCTGGGCAAGTCCTTCCGCGGGCTGCGTGCGGTCAGTGAGGTCTCCTTCACCCTCCAGGAGGGGCAGATCCTCGGGATCATCGGGCCCAACGGAGCGGGCAAGACGACCCTGTTCAACCTGATCACCGGTGCCATCACCCCGGACACCGGCACGGTCCGGCTCGCCGACCGGGACGTCACCGGTGCGCCACCGCACCGGATCGCGCGGGCCGGCATGACGCGGACCTTCCAGTTGATGAAGCCCTTCGCGACCATGAGCGTGCTGGAGAACGTGGCCGTCGCCGCCATGGCCGCGGGCACCTCCCGGGGGACGGCCATGCAGGCCGCGGCCGATGTCGTGGACCGGGTGGGTCTGACCCGCTGGCGCGATGCCCGCAGCGACAGCCTGCCCACCGCCGGGCTCAAGCGGCTGGAGCTCGCCCGCGCGCTGGCTGTCCGGCCCCGCGTCCTGCTGCTTGACGAGGTGCTCGCCGGGCTCCTGCCGGCCGAGCGCACCCCGGTGATGGAGCTACTGGAGGACCTGCGGCGCGAGGACGGCGTGACGCTGGTCTTCGTCGAGCACATCATGGCCGCGGTCATGCGGCTCTCTGACACCGTCCTGGTGCTCGACCAAGGACGGGTGCTGACCACCGGCACACCCACCGAGGTGACCCAGGACCCGCGGGTGATCGAGGCCTATCTCGGAGAGGAGCCCACCGGTGCTGCATCTTGAGGGACTGGAAGCCGGGTACCACGGGCTGCAGATCCTGCACGGTCTGGACCTGCGGATCGAGGCCGGGGAGATCGTCGCGGTCGTGGGCGGCAACGGGGCGGGGAAGACGACGACACTGCGGGCCGTCTCGGGCATGCTGCGTCCGACCGGTGGCCGCATCACCTTCGACGGTGAGGACGTCGGTGGGGTGCGTCCGGCCGAGCTCGTGCGTCGCGGGCTGGTCCACGTCCCCGAGGGTCGACAGCTCTTCGGTCCGCTCACCGTGGAGGAGAACCTGCGGATGGGCGGCTGGACGCAACGCAGCAGCGTCGCGGCAGCGATGGCCGAGGTCTTCGACCTCTTCCCGGTGCTCGCCGAGCGACGGCGTCAGGCCGCGGAGACCATGAGCGGGGGGCAGCAGCAGATGCTGGCCATCGGCCGGGCGCTGATGGCTCGCCCCAAATTGCTCATGCTCGACGAGCCCTCGACGGGGTTGTCTCCGAAGCTCACCTGGGCCGTGCTCGAGGCGGTGCAGACCGTGCGGGACCGGGGGGTGGCGGTGCTGCTGGTGGAGCAGAACGCCGTGCAGGCCCTGCGGCTGGCCGACCGGGCCTACGTGCTGGAGTCCGGTAGCTGCGTCCTGACCGGCGCCGGTCCCGAGCTCGCCGAGGACGACCGCGTACGCGCGGCCTACCTGGGACTCTGAGCCGGCGTGACCAGGGGCCAGGATGTTGCCGAGGCCACCGGGGCGCTCGGCGCCTGGGCTGCGGACCTGCGCTGGGACGACGTCCCGCCGGAGGTCCGGGACCGGCTGTCGCTGGTGCTGCTGGACTCCCTCGGGGTGATGTGGCTTGGTGCCGCCCAGCCCGAGCAACAGGCCCTGGTCGCAGCCTGGGACCTCGCCCCAGGGCCGGCCCCCGTGGTGGGTTCGGGCTGCACCACGGTGGAGGCCGCCACGTGGTTGAACGCCGCTGCCCTGGTCCGGCTCGAACTCGACGAGGGCAACAAGTTCGCCCGCGGACACCCCGGGGCGCACAGCCTGCCCGCGGTGCTCGCCCTCGCGGCCGGCCGTGGTGCCTCGGGCCCGGAAACCGCGGCTGCTCTGCTGGTCGGGTACGAGGTCGCCGCGCGTTTCGGACGGGCCACGACCCTGCGTCCGGGTGCCCACCCGCACGGCAACTGGGGCGTCACCGGTGCCGCGGCCGGCTGTGCCCGGTTGCTGGGCCTGGACCCGGGCCAGGTCGCTGCGGCGATCGACACCGGGGCAGGCATGCCGATCGCTGGGCACTTCGAGTCCGCGTTGTCGGGGAACCCGGTGCGGGATGCCTGGATGTCCGCGGCCGGGATGTCCGGGCTGGCCGCGGCCCGGATGGCTGCCGCCGGGCTGGCCCGCACGACCGGCACGGCAGCGTGGTCCCTGGGTGGTCTGCTGGGCACGTTCGACCCGGCACCGCTGACCGAGGGCCTGGGTCACCAGTGGGACGTCGGCCACGGTTACTTCAAGAGACACGCGTCCTGCTCGTTCACCCACCCCGTCGCCGACGCCCTGCTGATGCTGCGCGAGGACCTGCCGGCAGACCTGCTCGCCGATCTCGGCGGCGTCTCCGAGGTCTTGGTCGAGACGCACTCGCTGGGGGCCGGACTGGACCGCACCAGGTGGGATTCCCGGCTCGGCGCGCTGTTCAGCATCCCGTTCGTGGCCGCGGCGGCCCTGGTGCACGGATCCGTGGGACCCCAGGTCTCGCAGCCGCCGGCCCTCGACGACGACCGGGTCACCCGGTTGGCCCGACGGGTCCGGGTCGTGGCAGCCGCCGACCTGGACGCCCGGCTGCCGACCGAGCGGGCCGCCCGGGTCACCGTGCGCATCGCGGGCCGCGACCACGTGCGAGAGGTGCCCAACCCGGTCGGTGACGCCGCGCACCATCCGTTCGGGACACCCGAGGTGCTGGCCAAGTCCTCGGCCTGGCTGTCGCCCGCCGAGCTGGCCACGATCCGCGACGTGGCCGCGGACCTGCCCGCGGTCGCCGACGTCGGCCCGCTGCTGCGGCGGCTGGCCCCTGACCCGGGCCGACCATCGACGCCCTGTCGCCCCACCCCCACCGATGAGGAGCGGACATGAACATCTTCGCCGTCACACCCATCCACGTCCCCGACGCCGAGCTCCGCCGCCGGCAGGCTCGCTACGACGCGCTGTCCCCGGCCGGGGTCCAGGTGCAATTGCACGACCTGGGCCCCGATGCCCCGCGGGCGCTGGACACCGAGCAGCAGGTCCGCGACAGCGAGGGCCTGGTGACCGCGGCCCTGGAGGCGGCGCCCGAGGAGGCCGACGCCCTGTTGCCCGACTGCGTGCTCGACCCCGGGGTGGCCCATCTGTCCGGGCGCGCGGGCCGGCCGGTGTTCGGCCTGCTGCGGACCAGCCTGGGGTGGTCGGCGTCGGCGGGTCGCAGTGCCGGCGCGGTCACCCGCAACCAGGCGATCGCCGACGAGCTGAACCGCCAGGTGGTCGGCTACGGGATGGCGGCCACCTTCCGGGGGGTGCAGGTCCTCGACCTCGACGTGGACGCCATCCACCAGGCCGACCGATGGGCGGCGGCGCTGGGTTCGGTCGTCACGGCGATGGACCGGGCCGGGGCCGGCGACCTGATCAACGGCTGCAGTGCGGTGGACCTGCCGGGCGCCGCCGCGGGGTGGCCGGTGCGCGTGGTCGATCCCACC
>JBBSVA010000118.1:0-10664 GCA_038233915.1 Mycobacteriales bacterium
GGCGAGCTCGACCTCCCCGTCGAGCTCGCCCGGCGGGCGGTGCGCCTCGACGGCGTGCCAGGAGCTGGTGGTCTCTGCCGGTCGCCCGCGCGACCAGCGGTCTGGCCGGGAGAACCCGACGGCGTAGCTCATCACGTCCCCAGTGTGCCCCCGATCACAGGACGCTGCCACCGGATCGTCGGTCCCGAGGACCGCCTACCGTCGTGTCCTGTGGAAGCCGACACCCACCTCGACCGGATCGTCACCGTGACCGTCCACCCCGACGACCCACGGGCTCAGCCGTTGCTCACCGACCTGCTCGTCGAGTACGACCACCGCTACGGCGACCTGTTCGGCAGTGCGGTCACCGAGATGGAGCGCTACCCGGCGGAGCAGTTCCTGCCGCCGGCCGGGCTCTTCCTGCTCCTGATCGAGGACGACGTCGCAGTCGCCGGCGGTGCATACCGCTCCTACGAGGAACCGGGGACGGCGGAGGTCAAGCGGATGTGGACGCACCGCGACCACCGCCGCCGCGGGTTGGCCCGCCGGGTGCTGGCCGAGCTGGTCGCGCACGCGACCGAGGCGGGGTACGCCCGGATGTTCCTGACGACCGGGCCGCTGCAGCCCGAGGCCCGGGCGCTGTACACGACCGCCGGCTGGGTGCCGCTGTTCGACGGACTGCGCCCCACCGACGTCGAGGAACTGCGGGCGATGCCGGTGCTGGACCGGCTCTATGCGTTCGAGAAGCAGCTCTAACCAGCTGATCGGGCAGGATCCCCCGGTGGACGACGCCCACGGCCCGGTGCGCGGGCACCGGCCGCCGCATGATGCCCTTCCTCGGCGACCTGGAGGAGGCCACCCGCCAGCACCTGCTGCTCGCCGTCCGGGACGGCGGGGAGTTGCTGCTGGTGGAGCGGGTGTCGGCCCACCAGCCCGTGCCCGTGCTCTACGACGTCGGCGGCCGGTTGCCGGTTGCCCTTCACCGGCGTCGGCCTGGTGCTGCTGGCGTACGCCCTGGCCGAGGTGCACGAGGACGTGCTCGCCCGGGACCTGGTGCACGAGCCCGAGCACGTCGGGGTGCCGCCCTGGTGCTCGTCCGGCCCGACCAGCACATCGCGTGGCGGGGCGACCGGCTCCTGGACGCCGCCGACCTGCTCGACGTCGTCACCGGCGTCGCGGTGGCCGCGGCCGTCCGAGCCCCCCGCATCCCCGCCCACGCCGGGTCCTCTCCCGGGTTCGGCGGGGTCGCTGATCCGGACACGACGGAGGCCCCCGACCCGCAATGGGTCCGAGGCCTCCGTCGTGCTGGGCTCCCCCGTCTGGACTCGAACCAGAAACCGTTCGATTAACAGTCGAATGCTCTGCCAATTGAGCTACGGGGGACCGTGTCGTGCGGCAGCCAGATTACCCCACGGCCGGGCACGGTCTCGACGGGGTGCCAGGCGTGTCCGGCCGGTAGCGTCGTCCGTTCCCCACCCTCACACCCATGGAGGTCCCTCGTGGCCAAGCTGTCCTTCCTCGCCGGCTTCGGTGCCGGCTACGTGCTGGGTGCCAAGGCCGGCCGTGGCCGGTACGACCAGATCCGCCGCGCCTACGACCACGCCAAGGACGACCCCCGGCTGCAGTCCGCCGCCGGCATGGTGCAGGCCTCGGCCGACGCCGCGGTCAGCTCGGTCAAGACCCGGCTCGGCAGCGAGACCGGCCGGCCCTGACCGGCCCGGGTCAGCGGCTGGCGTCGTCCGAGTCCAGGGCGGCGGCCAGCCGGTCCCGTGCCACCTGCCGCGCGGCCGGGTCGTCCCGGTCGGCGTCGTCGTCGAAGACCACGCTCCACTCCCGGGCCTCCTGCCCGGGCACCCGGCGGGCCACCAGGACGACGCCGCCCCCGGTCGGCAGCGGGTGCCGCTGGCTGGCCACCACCGTCTGGTCCACCCGTCGGCGCAGCACCGCGGGCAACTCCCCCGCCTCGGTGAGCGCGTGCCGGGTGACCGGTCCGCGGGCCTGCACGCCCGGCTCCACCTCGACCAGCGGGGTCACGGTGAAGGTGCCGCCGGACTCCCCCGCCGCCCAACGGGCGTGCCCGACCAGGTGCCAGGGCAGCAGCTCGGGCTCGCCGTCGTCCGGACCGGTGGGGACGGTGCGCAACCCGGCCGACGTCGCCGCCAGCCAGCCGCCGGTGGTCCGCTCGCCCCAGGCCAGCACGTCCTCCGCGCCGGCCGCGGCCGCCACCTGCTCCGGCGGGCGCCCGAAGCGCTGGGTCAGTCGACGACGCAGGTTCACCGGCCCAGCCCGCCCATCGCCCGCTCGCGCAGCGACCGGGCCTCCTGCTCCAGGGCGACCAGCTGGCCGAACGTCCGGGTGTACTCCTCCGGGGACTCGACCGGGTTCATCCGCTGCAGCTTGCCCTTGACCGCGGTCACCCGGCGGACGGCGGCCATCTCCTGCAGCCGGGCCACCACGGCCAGCACGTAGCCGCTGTCGACCTCCTCGCCCGGGGCCATCATCGGCTCGACGGCCAGCGCGGTGAGCAGTGCCTGGGCGCTCTCCCGGTCGCAGTGCTCACGGACCTCGTCCAGCCAGGCCATGCCGGTGACGGTCGCCGCACCCGCTCCCCCGGCCGCGGCCACGCCGGCGGCGATGGACGCGTAGTCCGGGTGCGTCCAGGCCGCCTCGGGGACCGCGTCGAAGGCCGGGCCGGCCAGCTCCGGGGCCTGCAGCGCGGCCTTGACCGCCTCGCGCTCGATGAAGAACGCGGCGTCGTCGGCCGACCGGGACGGTGCCTTCTGCCGCTTGGGACCACGGGTGGGCTGGTCCTCCCCGGTCAGCGCACGCACCTTGGCGAGCACCTCGGCCTCGTCGGTGTTGCCGAGCATGCCGGCCAGCTGCCGCGCGTAGGCCGGCCGCAGCGCGTGGTCCTTGATCCCGGCGACCATCGGGACGGCCTTCTCCAACGCCTGCACCCGGCCCTCGACGGTGTCCAGGTCGTAGCCGGCCAGCGTCGTCTTCAGGACGAAGGCGATCAGCGGCACCCGCCGGGAGACCAGGTCCCGGACGGCGGCGTCGCCGTGCGCCTGGCGCAGCTCGCAGGGGTCCCGGCCCTCCTGCTCCACGGTCACGAAGGTCTGGCCGACGAACCGCTGGTCCTCGGCGAAGGTCTTCATCGCCGCCGCCTGACCGGCGGCGTCGCCGTCGAAGCAGTAGACGACCTCCCCGCGGAATTCGTCCTGGTCCATCAGCAGCCGGCGCAGCACGTTGATGTGCTCGGCACCGAACGCGGTGCCGCAGGAAGCGACCGCGGTGGTCACGCCGGCGACGTGGCAGGCCATCACGTCGGTGTAGCCCTCGACGACGACGGCCTGGTGCCGGCGGGCGATGTCCCGCTTGGCCCGGTCGACGCCGTAGAGCACGGTGGACTTCTTGTAGAGCGGGGTCTCCGGGGTGTTCAGGTACTTGGGGCCCGGGTCGTCGTCGGCGAGCTTGCGGGCCCCGAACCCGATGACGTCGCCGGTGATGTCCCGGATCGGCCAGAGCAGCCGACGGTGGAACCTGTCGATGTAGCTGCCCCGGCTGGACTGCTTGGACAGCCCCGCGGTCTCCAGCTCGGTCTGGGTGAACCCGGACTGGAGCAGGTGCTTGGTCAGGGTGTCCCAGCCGGCCGGGGCGAACCCGCAGCCGAAGTCCAGCGCGACCTGCTTGTCGAAGCCGCGCTCGGCCAGGAACGAGCGGGCGATCGAGGCGTCCGGGGTCATCAGCTGGGCGGCGTAGAAGTCCGCGGCAGCCGTGTTGGCCGCCACCAGGCGGGCCCGCTGACCCGCCGCCGCCCGGTTCGGCGCCCCGGTGGGCCGCCCGCCGTCGTCCTCGTACTGCAGCTGGACGCCGGTCCGCCCGGCCAATAGCTCGACAGCCTCGGAGAACGACAGGTGGTCGATCTTCTGCACGAAAGAGATGACGTCGCCGCCTTCCCCACACCCGAAGCAGTTCCCGGTGAGGATGTTGTCCTCGAGGGTGAACGCGTGGGTGCCGGGCACGTCCGCGCAGTAGACCTCCTCTTCGCGGTCGGACCACTCGACCGACTGCACCGCCCAGTTCTTGCGCTCGTAGGCCTTGGTACGCGCCAGGTGCCGCGCCCGGTGGTGGGCCAGCAGGAAGAACGACGCGGGCAGGCCCTTGGTCATGAAGCGCACGTTGTAGAGGTCGCCCAGTACGCCGTCGATGCCCAGCCGGGTCTGCTTGGCCACGCCGAAGGTGCCGATGCCCAGCCGGGTGCACAGCGTGCGGACGTACTCCAGGTCCTCCACCCGTGCCGAGTTCAGGATCGCGTCACCGTCCTCGGTCACACAGCCGTCGGCCGCGAAGTACCCGGCCAACCAGCCGAGGAGGTAGGAGACGTCCTCGGCCAGGGCCGGCCGCTCGTCCTTGAAGTACGCGGGCATCCCGTAGAAGCGGGTGCCCCGCTCCTCGGTCCAGGACCGACACCCGTCGAAGTACCGGGCCAGCTCCAGGTCCTTCTCCCCGAGCAGCACGGCAATCGAACCGGCGCCGGCCCGGGTGCCGTCGCCGTACACGAGACCACGGGCGATGCCGAACGGAGAGGGCCGCGTCGCCGGGTTCAGCACCCGGCTCATCGGGAACGAGTGCGACAACCGGTCACCAGGACGGAGGTCGGTCGTGAGCTTCTCGCGGCGGTGCTGCCGGAGCGCCCCGGACGGGACGAACCACCGGTGCTCGTCGGTCGCGAGAAGCTCTTTCACCCGGCCATTGCGGGTGAGTGAGACTTTCATCAGCCGCTGCACGCCGTAGGCCCGGAAGGGGGCCTCCACCCAGCCGCCCGAGCCGTTGAGCACGCGGACGGTCTTCCCGGCCAGCTCCCGGATCGGGATGGTGCCGTCCTCGGTGAGGACCCCCGTCTCCCCCGCCAGGCAGTGGAAGAGATTTCTGGTCGGCGTGACCTGGAAGGACGGGGACTTCTCGTCGTGGAAGGGGCACAAGCCCTTCAACGAGCCACCGCCGGCGCGCTTGAGCTGCAGGTGCTCGCCGACGATCTCGTCGATCTTGCTGCGCTCGCGGACGGTGGCGATGTCGGCGGCCCGGATCCGGCCGCGCCGTTCGCCCACCATCAGCTGCTGCCCCCGACGATGACGGCTCCCGTGGTGGCGGTCATGACGGTGGTGGTGTTCCGCCGGCTGATCACCACGAGCAGCCACAGCAGGAAGACCTGGTGGTCGAGCGGGACGGAGGGGTCGGCGGTCAGCGTGGGCCGGGTGGACCAGGTGCCGGCAGTGCCCGACTCGGCGACCTGGCGGCCCCCGGCGAGCACCCGGAAGGTGCCCTTCCACATCGAGGCGCTCTCCACGGTGACGACCGTGCCCTCCAGGTCGCCCCCCCAGGTGCCCTTCCACATCGAGGTATGCCGGGCCCGCAGCCGGGCGGCGTCCTCGGGTTCGGCCGTCCACCGGCCGGTCACCTCGCGCTTGCGGCGACTGAACGTCCAGGACCGGTCACCGATGACGGCGACCGCCTGCTCCTTCCAGTTCGAGGCCTGCAGGGTCGCCACGACCCGCCCGTCGGCCAGCAGCGGGACCACGCCCCTGCCGGCCCCGTGCTCTCCGGCCTTCCCGAGTTCGAGCACCGTTCCCCCTCGTCCGGGCGGCCCGCCTGCCCGCCCTGCCCCCATCATCCCGCTCCGGGAGGACGACGTCACGGCGGTGTCCACACCCCTCAGCCGGCGGCGGCCGCGGCCGGCTGGCTGTTCCGCCGCGCGAAGGCGGCCTCCAGCCACACGAGGAAGACGTCGTGGTGCAGCGCGACGCCATCCCGCAGCGTGACGGTCGGGACCGGGCTCCAGAACCCGACCCGGCCGGTCAGCGTGTAGCGGTCATCCGATGCCCGGGGCCCCGGCGACGCTCTCGCCGGTCGCCCGGTAGAGCAGGTATGCCGCGGTCTCCCGCAGGATGTAGCGGAACTGGGTGGCCCGGGTCTGCACGGCCGGTCCCTGCCGGGTGGGCGAACTGCTCGCGTCCATCCCGGAGTCCTCGGCCATCCGCTGCGCGCGCATCGCGTGCCAGGGGTCGGTCACCAGCACAGCTGTCGACCAGCCACGCTCGTCGAAGGCGGCCGAGACCACCCGCATGCTCTCCAGGGTGTCCACTCCCTCGGGGACGGCGAGCAGGTCCTCGGTCGGGATGCCGGCCTCGGCCAGGTAGTCCCGGCCGGCCTCGGCCTCGGTGAACACGTCCCCGGAGGCCTTGCCGCCGACGGTCACCACGACCGGGGCGACGCCGTCCTCCCACAGGGAGAGCGCGTGCTCCAGGCGGGCCTCGAAGATCGAGCTCGGCACGCCGTTGTACTGCGCGGTGCCCAGCACCACGATCGCGTCGGACCGCGGCTGCGCGTCCTGCCGGGCGGTCCACCAGATCGCCGTGGCGGTCGAGACGACCACCAGTCCGGCGGCCAGCACAGCGGCGCCGACCGCGCGTCCCACCAACCCACCGACCATGCCCCATGGGTACCAGACGGGGCTGTCGGGATCGTGTCAGCCGAAGCCCAGCGTGCCGCCGCAGACCCGGTAGCCGTCCTCCTCGACGAGCACCACGTCCTGCTGGTCGGTCTGGCCAAAGACCGTCAGCGCCAGGACGACGTCCACGCCGGGCCGACCGTCCGGGGCCACCACGTCGGTCTCGCTGACCACCTCGGCTTGCACCGCGTCGGGCACCTGGTTGCCGCCCATCAGGTTCGCGGCCACCTCGTCCGGTCCGACCGTGGCGGCCACGCGCTCGCAGAGCAGGTCGTGCACCTCGTCGCTGTCCCCGTCGACGGCGGCCTGCACGTAGGCCAGCGCCGCTGCCGAGGGCGTGCTGGGCGCCCGGCCGGACACCAGCGCGAACCCGATGACCGCGGCGACCAGGGTCGCGGCCACCACGAGCGACCCGACGATCGCCGAGGTCCGGTTCGGCGGGGACGGCGGCGGCGGCCGGTACCCGGGGAAGCCGACCGCCCGGGCGCCACCGGGGAGCTGGGCCGCCTGCTGCGGGGTAGGTGCGTACTGGGCCTGAGGCACCCCGAACTGGCCGGGGAAGACCACCTGCGTGGGGGCAGCCGGCGGACCGGGCCGACCAGCGGGCTGGACGGGGGGTTGCTGGGGTGGCTGGCCCACTGACCGGTCCTCTCGTCCGCTCCCCCGGGCGGGAGGTGGCGCCATGCTGCCAGTCCCGGGCCCGCACCGGAAGCCGCTGCGACCGCGCAGTGCCTCAGACCCCGCCGGCGCACACTTTCGGGCCGTCCTCGGCCACCAGGGTCAGATCGGTCTCGGTCACCGCGCCGTCGTCGTCCCAGCGGACCGGGACCAGCCGCGCCTGGACGCCGTCCAGCTCGGTCTCCGTGGCCGTGCCCACGTCGGGGGTGCCGGCCTGCAGGTACGCACCCGCCACCTGGTCGGGGTCCAGTCGGGCCTGCTCGCTGTCGCACAGCAGTCCCCAGGAGGTCTCGGAGTCACCGGCGACCAGCGCGCGGGTGAACACGTCGGCGACCTGCTCGACCTGCTCCTCCGGGCTGCCCTGCAGCGCGTTGAGGGAGAACACCGCGGCCACTGCGACGGCGACGGTGCCGCCCCCGATCGCCAGCAGCAGCCCCTTGCGGGAGCGGCCCGCCCCGGCGTGCAGCGGCTGCGGGTCGTCGTCGTAGAGAAAGGGACCCTCGGTGCTCACGAGGCGCTCACCCGCCACCGACCAGCAGCTCGGCACCGGCCGGCGGGCGGGGGTCGTCCCGGTCGTCGAGCCAGCCCTCGGGCAGCGCGACCGGGCGGGGCGGCGTCGTCCGGCCGCGGGGAACGCCGAGGACGGCGGTCGGGTACGGCTGGTCCTCGATGCCGGCCAGCAGACCGGCCAGCTGGCCCAGCGAGCTGACCATGGCCAGCGCCCGGCGGGTGTCCGAGCCGACGGCGAAGCCCTTGGTGTACCAGGCGACGTGCTTGCGGAAGTCCGAGCAGCCGTGCGTCTCGCCGTGCTCGGCGGCCAGCAGCGTGGCGTGCCGGTGCATGACCGAGGCGACCTCGCGGAACGTGGGCAGCGCGCGCTCCGGGGACCCGGCGAAGGCCGCGGCCAGGTCGCCGAACAGCCACGGGCGGCCCAGGCAACCACGACCGACGACGACGCCCGCGCAGCCGGTCTCGGCCACCATCCGCAGCGCGTCGTCCGCCTCCCACACGTCGCCGTTGCCCAGTACCGGGATGTCCACGGCCTCGACCAGCCGGGCGATGTGCGACCAGTCCGCCCTGCCGCTGTAGAGCTGGTCGGCGGTGCGCCCGTGCAGGGTGATCGCGGCGGCCCCGGCGTCCTGCGCGATGGCGCCGGCCTCCAGGTAGGTGTGGTGCTCCGGGTCGATGCCGACGCGGGTCTTCACCGTCACCGGCACATCGCCGGCCGCCTGCACCGCCGCACCGACGACGTCGCCGAACAACCGCCGGCGCCAGGGCAGGGCCGCGCCACCGCCCTTGCGGGTCACCTTCGGGACCGGGCAGCCGAAGTTCAGGTCGATGTGCGCGGGCCGGGTACCGGCGACGCACTCGTCGACCAGCAGCTCGACGGCGCGGCCCACGGTGGCCGGGTCGACGCCGTAGAGCTGGACGGAGAAGGTGTCGTGCTCCTCGGTGGTGGCGCGCACCATCCGCAGCGTCTTCTCGTTGCGCTCCACCAGCGCCCGGGTGGTGATCATCTCGCAGACGTACAGGCCGGCACCCGCGCTCCCGCTGGGACGACCGATCGCCTCGGACTCACGGCACAGGGTGCGGAAGGCGGGGCCGGTGATCCCGGCCATCGGGGCGAGCACGACGGCGGGGTCCACGGTCAGCGCGCCCAGCCGCAGCGGCGCGGGAACGCCGACCGGGCGGGCATCGAGGACGGCGGTCACCGGTCCAGGGTAGGTGGCCCCGGGACGACGCACCGGTGGCCTCTTCTCAGCCGGGGCCTGCAGCCCTACCTTGGCGCGTGCACGGGGCCGGCGCGGGGACGTGTGTCATGGCCTGGACGTTCGGTCCGTACGAGGTGCTCGACCTCATCGGCGTGGGCGGGATGGGCGAGGTGCACCGCGCCCGGGACACCCGCCGGGAACGCCTGGTTGCGCTCAAGCTGCTGCCGGCGGGGCTTGCCCGGGACCCCGACTACCTGGCCCGGTTCCGCCGCGAGCAGATGGTGGCCGCCCGGCTGCGCGACCCGCACGTCGTCCCGATCCACGACTTCGGCGAGATCGACGGCCGGCTCTACATCGACATGCGCCTGGTGGACGGCGAGGACCTGGGGTCGCTGCTGGCCCGCGAGGGCGCGCTCGCCCCGGCCCGGGCCGTGGACCTGGTCGGGCAGGCGGCACTCGCGTTGGAGGCCGCCCACGACGACGGCCTGGTGCACCGGGACGTGAAGCCGGGCAACCTGCTGGTGACGGCGAAGGACTTCGTCTACGTCGTCGACTTCGGCATCGCCCGGTCGATCGGCAGCAGCCAGACGGCGCTGACCATGACCGGCGCCGCCGTCGGGACGCTGGACTACATGGCGCCCGAGCGCTTCACCCTGGAGCCGCTGGACCGCCGGGTCGACGTCTACTCCCTGGCCTGCCTGCTGCACGAGTGCCTCACCGGGGCCCGGCCCTTCGCCGGGGACGACCTGCCCTCGCTGATGTACGCCCACCTGCACCTGACCCCGCCCATTCCCAGCGAGCTGGCCAGCGGGGTGCCGCGCGCGCTGGACGACGTCGTCGGCCGCGGCATGGCCAAGGACCCGGTGGACCGCTTCGACACCGTGGCCGAGCTGGCCACCGCCGCGCGGGCGGCGCTGGGTCCCGTCCCCCCGGCCCGGGCGGGCGCCGCCCCGGAGACCGTCGTCGGGCCGGCGCCGGTGGCCTCGCAGCCGCACCCGGTGCGGCACGCCCCGATCGTGATCGGCGAGCGGCCCCCGGGCCGGCCGACCCCGACCCCGGTCCCGCCGCTGCCACCGCTGGTGTCCGCCGGGGACCCCGCCGGCGGACGGGGCGGGCCCAGCGGCCCCGGTGGACCCAGTGGGCCCGGTGGGCCCGGTGGGCCCGGTGGGCCCAGCGGACCCACTGGGCCCAGTGTCGCCGCCGGACCCGGTCGGTCGCGGCGTCGTCGGCGTGGGCTGCTGACCGCAGTCGTGGCTGCCGTGGTCGCGGTCGTGGTGACCGCGTGGCTGGTGCTCCGGCCCGACCAGACCTCCGACTCCGCCTCCGGGGCCTTGCCGGCCGCCGCGACCGCCAGTGGCACGGCGGGGACGGCTGTGTCGGGGCCCACCCCGGCGGTCCAGGTCCTGCCGAGCGTGCCGATCCCGGCCGCCGGCGACACCATCGACGTAGGGCCGACGCCGGGCTTCGCAGCGGTCACCCCGGACGGCAGGTTCGTCTACACAGCGAACCGCGCGGCCGGGGTGGTGACCGTCGTGGACACCACGCTGGACGCGCTGGTCGCCACCATCCCGATCGAGGCCGGGCCACCGCAGTTCCTCACCTTCGCCCCGGCCGGCTCGGCCAGCGACGGGATCGCCTACGTGACGGTGTTCGACCCGGAGTACACGGTCAACCGGGTGGTCTTCCTGGACACCCGGACCAACCAGGTGGTGCGCACCGTCGACGTCGGACGACGACCCTTCGCCCCGGCGACCGACCCCGACGGCGGGCTGCTCTACGTGCCC
>JBBSVA010000119.1:0-10555 GCA_038233915.1 Mycobacteriales bacterium
CATGTCCCGATGGTAGGTCGGGGGTCCGACAGTCCCCGGCGGTGCGGGGCCGCTTCAGCCGGCCGTCCGGGCGTCGACCCAGCTCAGCAGGTCGGCGGTGACATCGTCCCGGTCGGTCTCGTGGAAGACCGCGTGCCGGGCCCCCGGGTAGACGCGCTGCTCGACCGACAGACCCCGTTCGGTGAGCCGGCTCGCCAGCGCCGCCAGCTGGCTGCCGTTCGAGCCGCCGACCGGATCCCGGGACCCGGACAGCAGCAGCACCGGCAGGCCGTCGGGGAGCTGGGCCAGGGCGTCGGCCTCCGGGCCGGTCACCGCGGCACCGAAGAGCCCGGACGCGAAGGCGTAGGTCAGCGGCACCTCGTCACCGGCCAGCGGGTCGAGGATGTAGCGGTCCACCTCGGTCTCGTCCCGGGACAGCCAGTCGAAGGGCGTCCGGGCCGGCTCGAAGGACTGGTTGAAGCCGCCGAGAGCGTCCAGCGCCTGGTCGCCCAGGCCGCCGGCGACCGCGGCCTCGAGCGGGGCCAGCCGGCCGGCCAGCTGGGGTGCCACCCCGATCGGCCCGGACAGCACCAGGCCGGCCAGGCCCTCGCCGTCCCGCTCGGCGGAGGCCAGCGCGACGACCGAGCCCGTCGAGAGGCCCAGCAGCAGCCGGGGGACGGCGGGCTGTTCGTCGTGCGCGATCAGGTGCAGGGCGAGGACGTCGTCGAGCACGGCGTCGAACCCCGGGGCGCCGAACCGGCCGATCCCGGTGGCCTCGGCGGTGTGCCCGTGCCCGCGCAGGTCCATCGCGTAGACGGCGTACCCCCGGGCGGCCAGCGCGGTGCCCAACCGCTCGTACCGGCCGGAGTGCTCGCAGGCCCCGTGCACGAGCTGCACGGTCGCCCGGACGGCGTCCTGGGGCAGCCACCGGCGGTAGCGGACCCGGGTGCCGTCCGGGCTCCGCAGGGCGAGCAGCTCACTCGGGACCGGCTCCGGGGAGGTCGGCGACGTCGTCGTCATGGTGCGGGGATACCGGCGCGGGGACCGGTGCGCAACCGGTCCCCGCGCGGCGACGTCAGCCGACGACGGTCCCGGTCACCATCGTGGCCCCGGCCGGGGCCGCCGGCAGGGCCGCCGCGACCTTCTTGCGGGGCTTCTTCTTGGCCGCGGCCTCGACCCGGGCCGGGTCGAGGATGCCGGCCAGGAAGCGACCGGTGTGACTCTCCGGCAGGCCGGCGAGGAACTCGGGGGTGCCCTCCCCCACGACCGTGCCGCCGCGGAACCCGCCCTCGGGACCCATGTCGATCAGCCAGTCGGCACTCTTGATCACATCCAGGTTGTGCTCGATGACGATGACCGAGTTGCCCTTGTCGACCAGGCCCTGGATGACCAGCAGCAGCTTGCGGATGTCCTCGAAGTGCAGCCCGGTGGTCGGCTCGTCGAGCACATAGATCGTCCGGCCGTTGGACCGCTTCTGCAGCTCGCTGGCCAGCTTCACCCGCTGCGCCTCACCGCCGGACAGCGTGGTCGCCGGCTGGCCGAGCCGGACGTAGCCCAGACCGACCTCGGTGAGCGTGGTCAGGTAGCGGGCGATGCTGTTGATCGGCGCGAAGAACTCCGCGGCCTCCTCGATCGGCATGTCGAGGACCTCGGCGACCGTCTTGCCCTTGTAGCGGACCTCGAGGGTCTCCCGGTTGAACCGGGCGCCCTTGCAGACCTCGCAGGGCACGTACACGTCGGGCAGGAAGTTCATCTCGATCTTCAGCGTGCCGTCACCGGAGCACGCCTCGCAGCGGCCGCCCTTGACGTTGAAGCTGAACCGGCCGGGCTGGTAGCCGCGGACCTTGGCCTCCTCGGTGGAGGCGAACAGCTTGCGGATCGCGTCCCAGACGCCGGTGTAGGTGGCCGGGTTGGACCGCGGGGTACGACCGATCGGCGACTGGTCGACGCCGACGACCTTGTCCAGCTGGTCCAGGCCGGTGATGGTGCGGTGTCGGCCGGGGACCATCCGGGCACGGTTGAGCTGGTTGGCCAGCACCGTGTAGAGGATGTCGTTGACCAGGCTGGACTTGCCCGAGCCCGAGACGCCGGTCACCGCGACCAGCATGCCCAGCGGGAAGGTCACGTCGACCCCGCGCAGGTTGTGCTCGCGAGCGCCCTTGACGACGAGCTCGCGGCCCGGCGTCCGGGTCCGCCGCTCGGCCGGGATGGTGATCTGCTTCCGCCCGGACAGGTACTGGCCGGTCAGGGAGCGCTCGCTGGTGAGCAGGTCCTCCAGCGTGCCGGAGACGACCACCTCGCCGCCGTGCTCCCCCGCGCCCGGACCGATGTCCACGATCCAGTCGGCCTGCTTGATGGTGTCCTCGTCGTGCTCGACGACGATGAGCGTGTTGCCCATGTCGCGGAGCCGGACGAGAGTCTCGATCAGCCGGATGTTGTCCCGCTGGTGCAGCCCGATCGAGGGCTCGTCGAGCACGTAGAGCACGCCGACCAGCCCGGAGCCGATCTGGGTGGCCAGCCGGATCCGCTGGGCCTCGCCACCGGCCAGGGTGGCCGCGGGGCGGTCCAGGGACAGGTAGTCCAGGCCCACGGCGACCAGGAACGACAACCGAGCCTGGATCTCCTTGAGCACCCGGTCGGCGATGGCCCGCTCGCGCTCGCCCAGGGTGAGGGCGTCCAGCCACTCCGAGGCGTCCCCGATGGACAGCTCGGTGACTTCGGCGATGGACCGGCCATCGAGCTTGACGGCGAGGATCTCCGGCTTGAGCCGGGTGCCGTGGCAGACCGGGCAGGGCACGTCGCGCATGTAGCCCTCGTACTTGTCCCGCATGAACTCCGAGTCGGTGTCCTCGTGCCGACGGGACAGGAACGGCAGCACGCCCTCGAAGGCGGCGTAGTAGCTGCGCTCACGGCCGTAACGGTTCTTGTAGCGGACGTGCACCTGGTCCGGCGAGCCGTGCAGCACGGCCTTCTGGATCTTGGCCGGCAGCTGCTCCCAGGGGGTCTGCATGGAGAACCCGATCTGGTCGCCCAGCCCGGTGAGCAGCCGGGTGAAGTACTCGTTGCTCATCGAGCCGGCCCAGGGCGCGATGGCGCCCTCGCCCAGGCTCTTCTCCGGGGCAGGGATGACCAGCTCGGGATCGACCTCCTTGCGGGTGCCGATGCCGGTGCACTCACCGCACGCGCCGAACGGCGAGTTGAAGGAGAACGAACGCGGCTCGAGCGCCTCGAAGCTGAGCCCGTCGTCGATGCAGGCCAGGTGTTCGGAGAAGGTGCGCTCGCGCTCCGGGTCGTCCTCCTCGAGGTCGACGAAGTCCAGCAGGACCAGGCCGCCGGCGAGGCCCAGCGCGGTCTCGACCGAGTCGGTGAGCCGGCGCTTGGCGCTCTCCTTGACGGTGAGCCGGTCGACGATCACCTCGATCGTGTGCTTCTCCTGCTTCTTGAGCCGGGGCGGCTCGGTCAGCGAGTGCACGGTGCCGTCGACCCGCACCCGGGAGAAGCCCTGGGTCTGCAGCGAGGCGAACAGGTCGACGTACTCGCCCTTACGGGCCCGGACGACCGGCGCCAGCACCTGGAACCGGGTGCCCTCGGTCATCTCCAGGACCTGGTCGACGATCTGCTGCGGGGTCTGCCGGGCGATCGGCTTGCCACAGTTGGGGCAGTGCGGCTGGCCGGCGCGGGCGTAGAGCAGTCGCAGGTAGTCGTAGACCTCGGTGATGGTGCCGACCGTCGACCGCGGGTTTCGGTTGGTCGACTTCTGGTCGATCGACACCGCGGGCGACAGGCCCTCGATGAAGTCGACGTCGGGCTTGTCCATCTGGCCGAGGAACTGCCGGGCATACGCCGACAGGGACTCCACGTACCGGCGCTGGCCCTCGGCGAAGATCGTGTCGAAGGCCAGGCTGGACTTGCCCGACCCGGAGAGCCCGGTGAACACGATCATCGCGTCGCGGGGGAGGTCGAGGTGGACGTCCTTGAGGTTGTGCTCGCGGGCGCCGCGGACGACGAGCCGGTCCATGTGGGTCCCTGTCGATCGGTGGTGCACGGGCTGCGGTCGGTGCTGTGCTGGGCGTGCGGAGGGGGCGGCACCCGGGGGTGTCTCGGGCGGCCCGACCGGATCAGCCGGGAGGGGCGGTGCGAACAGGGGCGGCATCGCTGCCGGCCGGGTCGAACACCGGGGCGTGCCTGCGCCAGGGCCGTTGGCGCTCCAGCTCCGCAGCCAGCCAGAGTAGTCGCGTCTCGGCTCCCGGGGGGCCGACGAACTGGACCGCGGTGGGCAGCCCGTCCGCCCGCCGGCCTGCCGGCAGGACCAACGCCGGGAGCCCGGCGCTGTTCCACGCCGAGGTCCACGGGGCCCACCGGACGTTGGCCGTCACGTTGGCCAGGAAGCCCCGCTCGTGCCAGGGCCGGGCGGCCAACGGCGGACCGGTGACGACGGGGGTCAGCAGCAGGTCGACCTGCGGGTCCCGGGCCCCGGCGGAGCCGGTGAACCACGAGGTCATCTGCTCGCGGAAGCCGTCGGCAGCGGCCGGGCGGACCAGCCCGGCCCGGCGGGCGAGCCGACCCAGTCGGGCGTGCGTGCGGCTGCGTGGCTCCATGGCGTGCCGGTCCAGGCCGAGCAGCTGGGCGTCGGCGTCGGCACCAGCCAGCCACCGGGCGACAGTGCGCAACGCCACACCCAGCGGCACCGGCGGGTCCTTCTGGACAAGGGTGTGGCCGAGCTCCCGGAGACCGGCGCTGACCGCCTCGATCGCGGCCTGGCCCTCGGCGTCCAACCGGACGCCCGGCACCGGCGACCGGGTGGAGACGGCGATGGTCAGCGGTGCGACGTCTCCCTCGGTGGGCTCGGCCGGGACGCCGCCGGCCAGCACGGCGTGCGCGACGGCCAGGTCGGCGACCGTCGTCGTCAGGACGCCGTTCTCGGCCATCCCGGACCAGTCGTCGGCCCCGAGCCCGGCGGGGACGACGCCGCGGCCGGGCTTGAGCGTGACCAGCCCGCAGGCCGCGGCCGGCAGCCGGAGCGAGCCCATGCCGTCGTTCCCGTGGGCCAGCGGCACGCCGCCCGAGGCGACGGCGGCGGCGCTGCCCCCGGAGGAGCCGGCCGGTGAGCGGGCGGTGTCCCAGGGGTTGCGGCTGACCGTCCCGGGCCCGTCCGTGGCGGCGTAGAGGCAGAGCTCGGGCACCCGGGTGATGCCGACGACCACGGCACCGGCGGCCCGCAGCCGGGCGACCACCGGGTGGTCGGTGGTCTGCGGCGCGGGCGTGTGCGCGCCGGATCCGTCGGTGAGGGTCTCCCCCGCCACCGCGACGTTGTCCTTCACGGCCACCGGTACGCCGGCCAGCGGCAGCCGGGCGCGCTCGGGATGTGCGTCGACCTCGGCCGCCTCGGCCAGCGCCGCCTCGGTGCGGACGACCCGGAACGCCCCCACCCGGGCCTCCACCGCGGCGATGTGCGCCAGGTGGGCGCGGACCACCTCGACGGCGCTGAGTTCGCCGCTGCGGACCCGCGCCGCGAGCTCTGTGGCCGGCATCCCGACCAGCTGCGCCGTGCTGCCGCCGGGCTCCGTGGCTAGGTTGGCGTCCATGCAGTCGAACCTATCCGGGGGGTACGACAGTCTCAGAGCGGAGCAGTCGGATGAGCACGGACCCCAGCAGCTACACCGGTGACGTGCAGGTCGGCGGGCCCCCCGCCACCCGCGTCCTGCCCGGGCTGACGATCAGCAAGCTGGCGGTGAGCGAGATGGCGAACAACGCCTACCTGCTGACCGACGGCACGACCGGCGACAGCGTGCTGATCGACGCGGCGGCCGACCCCGAGGCGCTGTCGGCGTTCATCGGGGACGCCCGGGTCACTGCCGTCGTCACCACGCACGGGCACTGGGACCACCACCGGGCGCTACCCGAGATCGTCGCGGCCAGCGGCGCCGTCACCGTGGCGCACCCGGCCGACGCCGCCGACCTGCCGGTCCCGGTCTCGCACCCGGTCGAGCACGGCGACACCGTCGCGGTCGGTGACCAGGTGTTGGAGGTCGTGCACCTGCGGGGCCACACCCCCGGCTCGATCGCGCTGGTCTGGCGCGGCGGCAAGGGCGCCGGCACACACGTGTTCACCGGCGACAGCCTCTTCCCCGGCGGGGTGGGGAACACCCAGCAGGACCCGACACGCTTCGCGCAGCTCGTGGACGACGTCGAGGAACAGCTGTTCGGGACGCTGCCCGACGACACCTGGGTCTATCCCGGCCACGGTGCGGACACCACGATCGGCGCCGAGCGGCCACACCTGGCGGAGTGGCGCGAGCGCGGCTGGTGACGGCCACCCGCTAGGTGTACCCAGCCCGACCGGGCAGTGGCGCTCAGCGGTGCGACGGTGTCAGCTGGTGGGGTCCCGACACCGTCGTCCGGAGGTCCCGCCGTGCCCTTCCCCCCGCTCGCCCACGTAGCCGTCACCGTCACCGACCTGGCCCGCAGCACCGCCTGGTATGCCGCGTTGTTCGGCAGCGACCCGGTGCTCGACGAGGACGAGGCCACCGGTGGCTTCCACCACACGGTCTTCGCCCTCGGCGGCGGACACCTCGTCGGCCTGCACACCCACGCCCAGGGCCAGACCGCCGACGGGTTCGACGCGAAGCGGACCGGTCTGGACCACGTCGCTTTCGCCTGCGCCGACCGGGCCGAGCTGGAGCGACAGGCCGCACGGCTCGACGAGCTCGGCATCGCGCACGGCGGCGTGGTCGACGCGCCCTACGGATCGGGCGTCAGCTTCACCGACCCGGACGGGATCGCCCTGGAGTTCTTCGCGCCACCTGCCTGAACCCCGACGATCACGGACCTGCGGGCGGCGACGCCCGGCGTGTCGCTGCTGCAGGTCCGTGATCATCAGGGAGGGGAGGGGAGGGCGCGAGGGTGTCAGCGGCGGTGCTGCCGGTACCAACCGATGAGCGCCTTCGTGGACGGGTCCTGGGCCTCCAGGGAATCCGCGTCGCCGGTCAGCGCCGGGGCGATCTGCAGCGCGAGCTGCTTGCCCAGCTCCACGCCCCACTGGTCGAAGCTGTCGATGCCCCAGACTGCGCCCTGGGTGAAGGTAATGTGCTCGTACAGCGCGATGAGCTGGCCGAGCACCGACGGGGTCAGCGCCGCCGCCAGGATCGACGTCGTCGGTCGGTTGCCGGAGAACACCCGCGCGGCAACGACGTCCTCCGCGGTGCCTTCTGCCCGCACCTCCTCGGCGGTCCTGCCGAACGCCAACGCCTTGGTCTGGGCGAAGAAGTTCGCCATGAGGAGCGCGTGCACGTCGACGCCGCCGTCGACCAGCGGGTGCTGGGGCGTCGCGAAGGCAAAGAAGTCCGCCGGGATCAGCCGGGTGCCCTGGTGGATCAGCTGGTAGAACGCGTGCTGACCGTTGGTGCCGGGCTCTCCCCAGAACACCTCGCCGGTGTCGGTGGTGACCGGCTGGCCGTCCCAGCGCACGGACTTGCCGTTGGACTCCATCGTCAGCTGCTGCAGGTAGGCCGGGAAGCGGTGCAGGTACTGGCTGTAGGGCAGCACAGCGTGCGTCTGGGAGCCCAGGAAGTTGACGTACCAGATGTTGACCAGGCCCATCAGGAGCGGCACGTTGCGCTCCAGCGGAGTCGTCGCGACGTGCTCGTCGACGGCGTGGAAGCCGGCGAGGAACTCGGCGAACCGGGCCGGGCCGATCGCCACGGCCAGCGAGGTGCCGATCGCGGAGTCGACGGAGTACCGGCCGCCGACCCAGTCCCAGAAGCCGAAGGCGTTGTCGGTGTCGATGCCGAAGTCGGCGACCTTCTCCAGCGCCGTGGACACGGCGACGAAGTGCTTCGCGACGGCGGACCGGCGGGACTCGTCGGTGTCCTCCAGGGACCCGGCGAGCCCGTCCCACAGCCACTGCCGGGCCAGCCGGGCGTTGGTCAACGTCTCCAGCGTGCCGAAGGTCTTGGACGCGACGATGAACAGCGTCGTCGCCGGGTCCAGGTCGCTGGTCGTCTCAGCCAGGTCGGTCGGGTCGATGTTGGATACGAACCGGCAGGTCAGGCCCTCCTGGACGTAGGCCCGCAGGGCCTCGTAGGCCATCACCGGGCCCAGGTCCGAGCCGCCGATGCCGATGTTGACGACGGTGGCGATCCGCTGGCCGGTGACCCCGGTCCACTGCCCCGAGCGCACCTTCTCGGCGAACGCGTAGACCTTGGCCAGCTCGGCGTGCACGTCGGCGTCGACGTCCTGGCCGTCGACCACCAGCGCGGGCTGCAGGCCCTCGGGACGGCGCAACGCGGTGTGCAGCACGGCCCGGTCCTCGGTGACGTTGACGTGCTCACCGGCGAACATCGCCTGCAGCCGGTCCAGCAGGCCGGTCTCCTCGGCGAGCTGGCGCAGCAGGTCCAGCGTCTCGTCGGTGACCAGGTTCTTGGACAGGTCGACGTGCAGGTCGGCCACGTCCAGGGTCAACCGGTCCGCCCGGCCCGGGTCGGCGTCGAACCAGCCCCGCAGGTCGGGCTGCTGGCCGTCGGCGTGGGCCTGCAAGGCAGTCCAGGCGGCGGTCGTGGTGGGGTCGTGCGAGGCGGCAGCCACGTCAGCTCTCCAGGGGGTCGGGATCGTCGACCCCGACGCTAGGGCAGCCCGGGGTCAGCCGCGCGCGCGGCTCGACCCCCCGTCCCCGGCCGCTGGGCGGTCGCGACGCGAAGGTCCTGCCGGATCTGGCGGAGCAGCAGCAACTGCTCGTCGGAGTCCTCGGCCAGCTCGAGCTGCTCCTCGTGGGTGAAGTCGTCGTGAGTCCGGATGACGACGGCGGCGATCCGGCCGACGATCACGCCGATGCCGATGATCCCGGCGGACATCGTGAGCACGCCGATCACCCGGCCCGGCACTGTCAGCGGTGACAGGTCGCCGTACCCGGTGGTCGTGGTGGTGACGAAGGCCCACCAGACCGAGTCCCCGAACCCCCAGCCCTCCAGCCGACTGACCCCCAGGGCCGCGGCCAGCACGGTGCCCAGGTAGACCGCGATGGCCAGCGGCGTCCGGTTGGCGCAGGCGATCAGGCCCCTGACGATCATGTGCACGACGTCCTCCTCATCCTTGGTACCCCTGGCGCAGGTCCTCGACGACCAGCGGCCGGTCCAGCGTGCTGGGCTCCAGCCGCTGCGGCCCCCGGTCCGGCGGGAAGACCCCGGCTGCGCTCAGTACCGCCTCGTCCAGGAACCGGGTGGTCGGCCGCAGCGGCGACAGCTCCAGGGCCGGCGGGGTGTCCCCGGCCTGGGCCAGCACGAAGCCCCAGTCGCCGAAGCTGGGCACGTCGACGTGGAACGGCGTCCCGGCCAGGCCCGCGCTGTCGACGGTGGCCAGCGTGCGCCAGAACGCCGAGGGCGTGGAGTACGGGCTGCCGGACTGCACGGTCACCAGGGCGCCAGGGGCCAGCACGCTGCCGACCAGGCCGTAGAACTCGGTCGAGTACAGCCGGCCGAGCGCCGGGGTGTCCGGGTCGGGCATGTCCACGATCACGGCGTCGAACGGCGCACCGGGCGGGTCGCGAAGCCAGCTGAAGGCGTCCTGGACGACGACCTGCACCCGGGGGTCGTCCAGCGACGAGCCGTTGAGGTCGGCCAGCCGGGTACGGGCCAGCTCCAGCACGGCCGGGTCCAGCTCCACCTGCACGACCTGCTCCACCGAGGGGTGCCGCAGCACCTCGCGGGCGGCCAGGCCGTCCCCGCCGCCCAGGACCAGCACCCGGCGGGGGTCCCGGGCCAGCACCGGGTGCACCAGCGACTCGGTGTACCGGTGCTCGTCGACGCTGGAGAACTGCAGGTCGCCGTCCAGGTAGAGCCGGACGTCGTCCCCTCGCTGGGTGACGACGACATCCTGGTAGTCCGAGCGCTGGGCGGACACCACCGGGTCGTCGTACAGCCGCTGGCGTGCGCCGACCTCGATGTCCTCCGCGCGGACCAGCAGCACGCCCAGCAGGGCCGCCGCAGCCAGCAGCGCACCGGTCGCCGTCCGGCGCGCACGGGGCGTGAGCTGGCTGCGCAGCAGCACCCCGGCGACGACGGCGGCCGCGACCAGGTTGACCAGCCCGGTCAGCGCGGCGCCGCGGACCTGCCCGGCCAGCGGTAGTAGCAGGAACGGCCAGGCCAGCCCGCCGAGCAGGGCGCCGGCGTAGTCCGCGGCGTTCAGGTCGGCCAGCAGCCGTCCGCTGCCCTCGGCGTCGACCCCGGTGACCCCGCGTTGCAGCAGCGTCATCAGCAGCGGCACCTCGGCGCCGACCAGGACGCCGATCAGCGCGGTGCCGGCGACCAGCACCGCGCCGCTGGCGCCGTAGAAGCTGAACGTCACGTAGAGGGTGACGGCGGACAGCCCACCCACGACGCCGAGCAGGATCTCCACCGCCACGAAGGTGGCCGCGGCGTGCCCGAGGAGGGGCTTGACCAGCAGCGCGCCCACCCCGAGCGCGGCGACGAAGCCCGCCACGATGAGCGACGTCTGGGTGATCCCGCCGCCGGCCAGGCTGGCCGACAGGGTCAGCAGCACCAGCTCGTAGACCAGCCCGCAGGCGGCGCAGACGGCGACGGCG
>JBBSVA010000120.1:0-10533 GCA_038233915.1 Mycobacteriales bacterium
GTGGATCAGCTCCGACGACGACCGTGCGTCCTCAGCCACCGGCGTCGGTGGTGGAGGACGCACGCTGGTCGTCCCAGCTGATCCACGCCGGCCACCACGGGACGTCACTGCGGGCTCCACGGGACGTCAACGCCGGCGACCACGGGACGTCGGAGACGCCGGCCACCCGTGCCGCGTGGTCACCGCGCCGGGCGTTAGGCGCTCTTGCGCGCCGCCCGGGCGGCCTTGCGCGCCTGCGCCGCCTGGTAGCGGGCCCGGTCCTTGTCCCGCTTGCCGGAGTTCGCCTGCCGGGCGTCGGCGCGCCTGCGGGAGCGGGCCAGCTCGCGCTCCTCGTAGGTGGTGCTCTCGCCCCAGGTGCTGGCGTAGTAGGAGATGACCACCAGGATCCCGCCGAACACCAGCACCGCGGTGCCCAGGACCGGGTCCAGCAGGAAGGCCCCGACGGTGAGGAGGACCCAGATCCCGGTCCCGGTCAGCACGCGCTTGCTCATGTCGGCGAGTATCCGCCGACCGCCTGTGCGGCCGGCGGGCGACCGATCTGCGACCGCTGCGCGACTGGGTGAGGATCGGGAGATGCCCAGCCCGACCGACGGTCCCCCGTTCCGTGCCGACCACGTCGGCAGCCTGCTCCGGCCGCCGTCGCTGCTCACCGCCCGTGCCCGCTTCGCCGACGGCGAGCTCGACGCCGACGGCCTGCGCGCCGCCGAGGACGAGGCCGTGGACGAGGTGGTCCGGATGCAGGCCGACATCGGGCTGCAGACGGCGACCGACGGCGAGTTCCGCCGGGCGTCCTGGCACATGGACTTCATCTACCGGATCCAGGGCATCAGCAAGGTCAGTGAGCACATCACTGTGCACTTCCAGAACGCGGACGGCTCCCTGGACTGCACGCCGGCTGGTCTCCGGGTCGACGGGCCGCTGTCGATCGACGAGCCGGTCTTCGCCGACGACTTCGCGTACCTGCAGGGCACGGTGCAGCCCGCACAGACGGCGAAGCTGACGATCCCCTCGCCGTCGATGGTCCACTACCGGGGCGGCGCCGCGGCGATCGACCCGACCGTCTACCCCGACGAGGACGCCTTCTGGGACGCCCTGTCCGGGGTCTACCGGCAGCAGGTTGCCGGCATCGCCGCGCAGGGCTGTCGGTACCTCCAGCTCGACGACACCTCGCTGGCCTACCTCAACGACCCGGCGCAGCGGGCCGAGCTGGCCGGCCAGGGCCGGGACGCCGAGCACCAGCACGAGCGCTACATCGCCCAGATCAACGCCGCCCTGGCCGACCGCCCCGCGGGCCTGACGGTCACCACGCACATGTGCCGGGGCAACTTCCGGTCCAGCTGGGTGGCCCAGGGCGGCTACGACGTCGTCGCCGAGGCGCTGTTCGGCGAGCTGGATGTGGACGGCTTCTTCTTGGAGTTCGACGACGCCCGCTCCGGGGGCTTCGAGCCGCTGCGCTTCGTGCCGCCGGGCAAGCGCGTCGTGCTGGGCCTGGTGACGACGAAGCGGCCCGAGCTGGAGAGCAAGGACGATCTCAAGCGTCGGATCGACGAGGCCGCCCGGTACGTACCGCTCGAGCAGCTGGCGCTGTCCCCACAGTGCGGGTTCTCCTCGACGGTGGAGGGCAACGCGCTGACCCGGGACGACCAGCGGGCCAAGCTGGAGCTCGTGGTCGAGACCGCCGCCGATGTCTGGGGCTGACCCGCGGTCCTGCTGACCGGTCGCGCGCATCTGGACACCGGGGCGTGCGCGTCCTACGGTGCGGCCCGACGGTTGAGTCGCCAGCCGTCGCCGGGTGTACCCCCGCGACTCCGGGCCGCAACGGCCTGCGGGTCCGCGCTCGCGAAAGCAGTGACCACATGACCTCGACCCCTCTCGTCCTCCCCGCCGTCCGGACTACCGCCGGCACCACGGCCATGCGGGTCGACGTCGTCTGCGGCCCCGATGCGCTGGACGTCGTCGTCTCCGGCGAGGTGGACTCGGTGACGGCTGCGGGCCTGCGGGAGGGGCTGGTCGGGGTGCTGGCCCGGGCCGGGATGAGCGAGGTCGTGGTGGACCTGCAGGGCGTCACGTTCCTGGACTCCGCCGGCCTGTGCGCGCTGGCCACCGCTCACCGGGACGCCGGCCGCGCGGGGCAGCGGCTGCTGCTACGGGCGGGGGAGAACCGCGCGGTGCTGCGCCCGCTGCAGCTCACCGGTCTCTGGGACGTGCTGGCCCACACCCCCGACTGACCGCCAGGATGTGGGGGTGACCACCGAGCTGCCCCCGCACCTGCGCGCTCTCGCCGTCCGGCTGGGCCCGCTGCTCGCGCCCTCGGCCCGTGAGGTGGGCCTCGAGGTCGCCCGGGCCAGGTTCGGTGAGTTGCTGGCGCTGGGCACCGCCGACGCACCGCCGGTGACGACGACCCGGCTCGACCTCGGCGACGGGCTCACCGCCACCCACACCCGCCCCGAGGCGGCGGGCGGGGCCACCGTCGTCTTCTGCCACGGTGGCGGTTGGACCGTGGGCACGGTCGACGACTACGCCGGGCTCACCGCCCGGCTGGCCGTGGGCCTGGGCGCCGACGTCCTCGCGGTGGACTTCCGCCGCGCCCCGGAGCACCCCTTCCCGGCCGCAGCGGACGACGCCGTCGCCGCCGTCCGGTGGGCGCTGGCCCATGCCGACGTCCTCGGTGGGGACGTCGACCGGGTCGTCGTCGCCGGGGACAGCGGCGGCGGGAACCTGGCTGCCGTCGCCTGCCAGCTGCTGCGCGACGCCGGCGGTCCGCAGCCAGCGGCCCAGCTGCTGCTCTACCCCTCGGTCGGCGCCGGTGCCGACTGGCCCTCGGTCGAGGCGTGGGGTGCCTCCCCGTTCCTCGCGCTGGCCGACATGGGCTTCTACAGCCGGTCCTACGTGCCGCGCGGCACCCCGCTGACCGACCCGCGGATCAGCCCGCTGGAAGGCGACCTCGCCGGGCTGCCCCCGGCACTCGTGGTCACCGCCGAGGTCGACGCGCTGCGCGACTCCGGCCGGGCCTACGCCGCGGGGCTGCGGGCCGGCGGCGGCGTCGTCGTCGACCTGGACCTGCCCGACGTACCGCACGGCTTTGCGCACCTGGTCGCCCTGGACTCGACCTGCGCCGATGCCCTGGACGCCGTCCTGGCGGCCGCGCGGGAGCTGCCCGGGCTGTCCTGAGCCCTCCTGGCGTGCTCCACCCGGGGCGGCTCGGTGTTCTGGTGCCGGGCATAACGGGCGCATAACGAAACACCCCTCCGCATGCCGAAACGGCGCGTCGCCCCTTCCGTTCCCTCACAGGTGGCACCTAGTGTCCCGGACCACGCCTGGTTGTGGCTCCTGCCACCCGCCCGGTCCGTGCGACCTCCACCGACGAAGGGCGGCACGTGCTCGCAGTCAGCAACCTCGAGGTTGTCTACGACGACGTCGTGCTGGTGCTCCGGGGGGTGAGCCTCGAGGTCCCGGAGGGACAGGTCGTGGGCCTCCTGGGCGCCAACGGCGCCGGCAAGACGACCCTGCTCCGGGCACTGTCCGGCCTCCTGGACATCCACCACGGCTCCATCACCCGCGGTCACGTGACCCTCGACGGCGATCGGATCGACCACCTCGACCCGCAGCAGGTCGTGGCCCGCGGCGTCAGCCAGGTGCTGGAGGGCCGCCGGGTCTTCGGCGAGTTCTCCGTGGAGGAGAACCTCCGGGTCGGGGCGCACACCCGCCCCAAGGACCGTGCCGCCAACCTGGAGCGCGTCTACACGCTCTTCCCGCGGCTGCTCGAGCGCCGCACCCAGGCCGCCGGGTACCTGTCCGGCGGTGAGCAGCAGATGCTCGCCATGGGCCGGGCGTTGATGAGCAACCCGCGCTACCTGCTGCTCGACGAGCCCAGCCTGGGCCTGGCCCCGCAGCTGGTCGCCAACATCCGCGACCTGATCACCACGATCAACGAGCAGGGCACCACGGTGCTGCTGGTCGAGCAGAACGCCTCGATGGCGCTGTCGATCTCCGCGCACGGGTACGTGCTGGAGAACGGCCGTGTGGTGATGGACAAGCCGGCCGCCGAGCTGCTCGACGACGACGACATCAAGGAGTTCTACCTGGGCCTGGGCGCCGAGGGTTCCGAGCGCAGCTTCCGCGACGTGAAGCACTACCGACGTCGGAAGAGGTGGCTGTCGTGAGTGGCGCGCACGCGAGCACGGAGAACGTCCTGGAGGTCACCGACGTCACCCTGCGGTTCAAGGGCGTTACGGCGATCGACGGGGTGTCCTTCACCGTCGGGCAGCAGGAGCTGCTCGCCGTCATCGGCCCCAACGGCGCCGGCAAGACGTCGATCTTCAACGTGCTCTCGGGCGTCTACCGCCCGCAGGAGGGCAACGTCCGGTTCCGCGGCGAGGACGTGCTGGGCCAGCGTCCGCACGTGCTCGCCGGCAAGGGCCTGGCGCGGACGTTCCAGAACATCGAGCTCTTCGAGAACCTCACGGTCGTCGACAACCTCATGCTCGGCCGCGCCCACCAGGTGTCCTACGGCGTCTTCAGCGCTGCCGCCTGGTTCGGCCGGGCCCGACGCAGCGAGCTGCGCGACCGGGCCGCGGTCGAGGAGATCGTGGACTTCCTGGAGCTGGCGGCCTACCGCCGGATGCCGGTCGGGCTGCTGCCCTACGGCATCCAGAAGCGGGTCGAGCTCGGCCGCGCGCTGGCCATGGAGCCCACGCTGCTGCTGCTGGACGAGCCGGTCGCCGGGATGAACCTCGAGGAGACCGAGGACATGGCCCGGTTCGTCCTCGACATCCGCGACGAGCTGGCCATCTCGATGGTGATGGTCGAGCACGACATGGGTCTGGTCATGGACCTGGCCGACCGGATCATGGTCGTGGACTTCGGGGTGCCCATCACCACCGGCACCCCCCGCGAGGTGCAGCGCAACCCCGACGTGATCAAGGCCTACCTCGGTGAGGACCACGACACCGGCGGGCGCCGCACGACGGCCCCCGACGCGACAGCCCCGGCCGAGGAGGCCTCGTGACCACCACCCTGCCCGACACCGCGCAGCCCTCCACCGCGACCACCTCGATCGTCACCCGGATCCGCGACCGCGCACGGCAGACCCCCCGCGGGGTGGCCATGCGCAGCAAGCAGCTGGGCCTGTGGCGGGAGACCTCCTGGGCGCAGTACTGGGAGGACGTGCAGGATGTCGCGCACGCCCTGATGGCGCTGGGCGTCCAGCGCGGCGACCGGGTGGCCATCCAGTCGGAGAACCGGCCGGAGTGGCTGTCGACCGACCTCGGCGCGCTGGCTGCCGGCGCGGTGACCGTCGGGCTCTACCCGACGAACCCGGCCGCCGAGGTGGTCCACGTGCTCGCCGACTCCGGTGCGAAGCTGCTGGTCGCCGAGGACCAGGAGCAGCTGGACAAGGCCCTGGAGGTCGCCGACCGCACGCCGGACCTGCAGCACCTCGTCTACCTGGAGCCGCGCGGCATCCGCGGCCACTACACCGACCCGAGGTTGCTGCACTGGGACGACTTCCTCGCCCTCGGCCGGGAGCACCGCGCCGCGCACCCCGACGCCGTCGACACCTCGCTGGCTGCCACCCGGCCCGAGGACCTGATGACGCTGATCTACACCTCGGGCACCACCGGGCCGCCCAAGGGCGCGATGCTCTCGGTGGCCAACGCCGAGGCCACCATCGCCTCCTTCACCGGGGACGGTGGCCTGCTCGACCCGCCGGCCGGGCCCGACGACCTGGCGCTGTCCTACCTGCCGCTGTGTCACGTGGCCGAGCGGATCTTCACCACCTGGAACAACGCCGCCACCGGCATCCAGGTCAACTTCGCCGAGTCCATCGACACCGTCCCGGAGAACCTGCGGGAGATCCAGCCGACCTTCTTCTTCGCCGTCCCGCGGATCTGGGAGAAGCTGCTGGCCACCGTGCAGGTGCGGCAGGCCTCGGCCAGCCCGCTCAAGCGCAACGTCGGCAACGCCGGACTGGCCCTGGCCCGCCGGGTGGGGCAGACCCTGGCCCGCACCGGTGGCACGCACACCCTCGGCAGCCGGGTGCAGCACGCGCTGGCCTGGGTGCTCGTCGTGCGGGCGCTGCGCGAGCGGCTCGGCCTGCGCCGGGTGCGCTGGGCAGGGTGCGGTGCCGCGCCGGTGAGCACCGACGTCCTGACGTTCTTCATGGGCCTGGGCGTCCCGGTCCACGAGGTGTACGGGATGACCGAGAACACCGCCTCGGCGACGGCGAACCGCCCCGGCCGGATCCGGCTGGGCACCGTCGGTGAGCCGCATGCCGCCGTGGAGCTGCGGATCGACGAGACCACCGGGGAGGTGCTGACCCGCGGTCCGGCCACGTTCCTGGGTTACTGGCAGCGCCCGGACGCCACCGCCGAGGCCGTGGACGCCGAGGGGTGGCTGCACACCGGTGACGTCGGGGTGCTCGAGGACGGCCGACTGCGGATCACCGACCGGATGAAGGACATCCTGATCACCGCCGGCGGCAAGAACATCGCCCCCTCGGAGATCGAGAACGCTGTCAAGGTGAGCCCGATGATCAAGGAGGCTGTGGTCATCGGGGACCGCCGTCCCTACCTGGTGGCGCTGATCGGCATCGAACCCGACACCGTCTCCGACTGGGCCCAGCGGAACAAGATCTCCTTCACCACCTACCGCGACCTGACCGAGAAGGACGAGGTCGTCGCGCTGGTGCAGGCCCGGGTCGACGAGGTCAACGCCACCCTCGCCAGCGTCGAGCAGATCAAGGCCTTCCGGCTGCTGCCCAAGCTGCTCGAGCACGAGGACGGCGAGCTCACCGCGACCCAGAAGGTCCGCCGCTCCGCGCTCGCCGAGCGCTTCGGTCCCCTCGTCGAGGGGATGTACTCGAGAGGTGCCACCCGATGAGGGACGTCCTGCTCACCACCATCCGTGGGCTCGGCTTCGGCTCGATCTACGCGATGCTGGCCGTCAGCTTCGTGATCATCTACAAGTCGTCCAAGGTGATCAGCTTCGCCCAGCCGGCGCTGATGCTGGCGGGCGCGGTGCTGGTCAGCTACCTGGCCGGTCCGGTCGGCTTCTACCTGGCCGTCCTGCTCGCCGCCCTGGGCATCGCCGCCCTCGGTCTGGGCCTGGAGCGCACCACGATCAGGCCGATGATCGGCCGGCCGGTCTTCGTCGTCGCGATCATCACCCTGGGCCTGGACATCGCGATCCGGGTCGTGGTCAACGTCTTCATCGGACCCAACGTGCGCAACGTGGGTGACCCGTGGGGCCTGGACACGGTGACCATCGCCGGCTTGCCGGTGCAGGAGCGCTACATCGCGATGGTGGTGGTGCTGACCGTGGTGGTCGGTGCGCTGTTCACCTTCTTCCGCTACAGCCGCTACGGCCTGGCCATGCGGGCGGCGTCGCTGGACCAGGAGACGGCGATGGTGCAGGGCGTCTCGGTCGGGGCGATGACGGCGCTGTCCTGGGCCATGGCCGGTGGCCTGGCCGCCGTCGCCGGGGCCTTCGTCGGGGCCGGTGGCGGAGTGGACCAGTCCACCTGGGTCATCGCGCTCAAGGCGCTGCCGGCGATCATCATCGGCGGGCTGGACTCCATCGAGGGCGCCGTCGCCGGGGGCCTGCTGGTGGGCATCGTGGAGTCCTTCTTCGCCAGCTACCAGAGCGAGTACCTGCCCTGGCTCGGGCAGAACTTCTCCCTCGTCTCGCCGTACGTGCTGCTGCTCATCGTCTTGCTGGTGAAGCCCTACGGCCTGTTCGGCACCCGAGAAGTGGAACGCGTGTGAGCGCCGACCAGCAGACCGTCTCGACCCTCGGGGGACCCGCATGACCACCACCGACGACCGGCCGACATCGACCTCTGCGTCGACTCGGCGACCCACCCCGGCCACTGCGAAGAGCCGTCGGCCCTGGGGTCGCCCGGCGATGTTCACCGGCTACGGCCAGGACATGGCGCTGCTCAACACCGGCGCCAAGAAGGTCGCCCTGGCCGTGCTGGCCCTGGTCGCCCTGCTGCTGCCCTTCGTGCTGCAGGACGACCTGCTGCGGCTGCTGGCCACCGGCGCGGTGCTGGCGATCGGCGCGATCGGGCTGAACCTGGTCACCGGGTACGCCGGGCAGGTCAGCCTCGGGCACGCCTTCTTCCTGGGCATCGGGGCCTACACCGCAGCCGTGGTCAGTGGCGAGACCGGTGACGAGGACCTGTACGGGTTCGGCATCACCTTCCTGCCGGTGTGGCTGCTGGCCGGTGGTGTCGTCGCCGCGCTGGTCGGCTTCGTCGTCGCCCCGCTGGCCTCCCGGCTGCGCGGGCTGTACCTGGCGATCGTCACCCTCGGGCTGGTGTTCCTCGGCGAGCACGTGTTCCGGGAGTGGGACGCCGTCACCGGCGGCGTCGGAGTGGGCCGCCAAGCGGCCGACCCGGTGCTCTTCGGCGTCGACCTGTCGAAGTCCACCGATGCGTTCAGCGCCGACCAGCAGCTGTACCTGCTGATGACCGCACTGTTGGCGGTCTTCGCGCTGCTCGGGCGCAACATCGCCCGCTCGGCGATCGGGCGCAGCTTCGCGGCCGTCCGCGACCGGGACATCGCCGCCGAGGTGACCGGGGTCGACGTCCGCAAGGCCAAGCGGCTGGCGTTCGTCATCTCCGGCTTCTACGCCGGCTGCGCCGGGGCCCTGCTGTACTCGATCACCGGCTACCTCGACCCGGGTTCGTTCGGGCTCCTGGTGAGCGTGCAGTTCATCGCGATGGTGCTCATCGGCGGGGTGGCGACCATCTCCGGCTCGATCATGGGCGCCTTCTTCATCGCGCTGCTGCCCCGGCTGACCCGTGAGCTGCCGGCCTACCTGCCGTTCCTGTCCTCCTCGGCCACCGATACCCCGAACGTCTTCCAGGTGGAGACGCTGCTCTACGGGTTGCTCATCGTGGCCTTCCTGATCCTCGAACCCCGGGGCCTGTTCGGCCTGTGGGTGCGAGCGAGGAACTACTGGAAGTCCTGGCCCTTCAGCTACTGAGGCCGACCCCAGCACTCCCCTCTGACGACGACGTCGGGGGGGTCACCCGACCGGCACCGACGCCGGCACGAAGGGAGCACGACGAATGACCAGCACCAACACACGCCGGCGGGTGGCAGCCGCCTCCCTGGCCGGCCTGGCGGTCTTCGCCGCGGGCTGCCGCGGTGGCAGCGAGGACCCGGCCGACGGCGGCAGCGACGGTGGCATCGCCACCGACGTCGGCGTCACCAGCGAGGCCTGCCCGGAGGCGGTGAACCCCGACAACGGGTGCATCTACCTCGGTACCCTCTCCGACCTGACCGTGGGCCCCTTCGCCGCGGCCGGCCCGACCATCGTGGCCGGCCAGGAGGCGTTCTGGAACCGGGTGAACGAGGACGGCGGCATCGGCGGCTACGACGTCAACGTCTCCGAGTACGTCCGGGACAACCAGTACAACCCGCAGGTCACCAACCAGGTCTACCAGGAGATCAAGCCCGACATCCTGGGCCTGGCGCAGACCCTCGGCTCACCCCCTACCGCCTCCATCGTCGAAGACCTCGCGGCGGAGAACATCGTCGCGGCACCCGCCGGCTGGACGTCGCTGTACCTGTTCCAGGACGTCATCCTGGAGTCCGGCCCGACCTACTGCGCCGAGGCCATGAACGGCGTCGACTACGCGGCCGAGACCTACTCCGCGGAGTCGGTGATGGCCGTGCACTACGCCGGTGACTTCGGCGGCGACGCCGCGGCCGGTGCGAAGGTCGCCGCGGACGCCAACGGCATGCAGTTCTCCAACGTGGAGACCACCGCCGGCACCGACAACCAGGCCGCTGCGGTGGCCGCGATCCGCGACCAGCAGCCCGACGTGGTGATCATCTCCACCGGTCCGGCCGACATGGCCACCATCGTGGGCCAGGCCGTGGCCGGTGGCTTCACCGGCCGTTTCCTGGGGTCCTCCCCGACCTGGAACGTCGCCCTGCTGCAGAGCCCGGCCGCGCCGGCGCTGACCGCCAGCTACCAGCTGCTCGGGCCCTGGGGCCCCTGGGACACCGACACCCCGGGACACGAGGCCATGCGTCAGGCCGCGGGCGACATCTCGCCGAACGAGTTCTTCCTCTCCGGCTGGGTCTGGTCCTACCCGATGAAGGCCGCGCTCGAGGCTGCTGCCGAGGAGGGTGACCTGACCCGTGAGGGCCTGGCCACCGCGTCGGCCGCACTCGAGTCGGTCGACTACGAGGGCATCCTGCCCGAGGGTTCGGGCAACTACGCCAACGGTGCGGACGCCGCAGCGGTCCGTGTCACCCAGCTCTCCGACGTCAGCGCCGACGCCTCCACCGGCGTCACGGTGGCCGAGGCCGACCTCGAGGGCTCGACCGCCGAGGGCTACGAGTTCACCGGCCCCTGCTACGAGGAGGTCGACCTGGGCTGACGCCCCGGTCTGCTGCACCACCACAGCGGCCGGGGTCCCCGCGGGGGGCCCGGGCGGCCAAAATTGCACGCGACCGGTTGTGCACCTAGAGGCAGGCGCGTACTACGCTCTACAAGCTGCCTGGTGAAGAGCAGCGA
>JBBSVA010000121.1:0-10483 GCA_038233915.1 Mycobacteriales bacterium
ACCTCGAGCCGTGGTCGGTCCGCCAGGGCCAGTCCGGCTTCGCCTGGTCCTGGCTCGGCGCCGCCCTGGCGACGACGTCGCTGCCCTTCGGGGCGGTCAGCGCACCCGGCCAGCGATACCACCCGGTGGTCATCGCCCAGGCGATCGGCACCCTCGCGCAGATGAACCCCGGGCGCTTCTGGGTGGCCCTGGGCAGCGGTGAGCTGATGAACGAGCACGTCACCGGGGACAAGTGGCCGCGCAAAGAACTGCGCGACGCCCGGCTGCGGGAGTGCGTCGACGTCATCCGCGCGCTGCTGAACGGCGAGGAGGTCACCCACGACGGGCTGGTCACCGTCGACCGGGCCCGGGTCTGGTCGCTGCCCGAGCAGCAGCCCGCGCTCGTCGCCCCCGCCGTCACCCCGGAGACCGCCCGCCGCGGCGCCGACTGGGCCGACGGGCTGATCACCATCAACCAGCCGCACGATCGGTTGCGCGAGGTACTCGCCGCCTACCGCGACGCCGGGGGGCACGGCCCGGCCACCCTGCAGGTCCACCTGTCCTGGGCGCCCGACGAGGACGAGGCCCTGGAGATCGCCTACGACCAGTGGCGCTCCAACGTGCTGCCCCCACCGCTGTGCTGGGAGCTGGAAGGCGCGAAGAGCTTCGACCAGGTCGCCGGTCTGGTCAGCCGGGAGGACGTCGCGCAGGCGGTCCGGGTGTCCGCGGACCTCGGCCAGCACACCGAGTGGATCGCCGAGTACGCCGAGTTGGGCTTCGACCAGGTCGTGCTGCACCACGTTGGGCAGACCCAGACGGCGTTCCTGGACGCGTTCGGGGAGAAGGTGCTGCCCCAGCTCGACGTGACCCGGCCCGAGCCGGCGTTGGCCATCGACCCGCCCGGCCCGCCCGGCGTGCGCCGTCCCGAGCAGGAGCCCCGGCCGGCGGTGCTCGCATGAGGATCACCGACACGGCCGACCTGTGGTGGAAGAACGCCGTCCTCTACTGCCTGGACGTCGAGACCTACATGGACTGGAACGACGACGGCATCGGTGACTTCACCGGCCTGGCCCAGCGGCTGGACCACCTGGTCGACCTCGGCGTCACCTGCCTGTGGTTGATGCCCTTCTACCCGACCTCCGAACGGGACGACGGCTACGACATCACCGACTTCTACGGCGTGGACCCCCGGCTGGGCACGCACGGCGACCTGGTCGAGGTCATCCGCACCGCGCACGACCGCGGCCTGCGGGTGATCGCCGACCTCGTGGTCAATCACACCAGCGATCAGCACCCCTGGTTCAAGGAGTCCCGGAAGTCCACCGACAACCCCTACCGGGACTGGTACGTCTGGCGCTCGGACACCCCGCCGGACACCAGCGACCAGGTCGTCTTCCCCGACCAGGAGGACTCGATCTGGGAGCTCGACGAGAAGACCGGCGAGTGGTTCCTGCACCAGTTCTACAAGACGCAGCCCGACCTCAACGTGACGAACCCGCTGGTCCGGGATGAGATCGCGAAGATCGTCGGGTTCTGGCTGCAGCTGGGCCTGGACGGCTTCCGGGTGGACGCCGTCCCGTTCCTGCTGGACACCAGCAGCAACGCCGACGGCGAGACCGTTCGGCTGCCCGACCCGCACGCCTACCTGCGGGACCTGCGGGCCTTCCTGGACCGACGGACCCACGGCGGGGTGCTGCTCGGTGAGGTCAACCTCCCGTTCGAGGAGCAGTTGGAGTTCTACGGCGGCCCCGACGGCGACGAGCTGTCCATGCAGTTCGACTTCATCTCCATGCAGGCGACCTACCTCTCGCTGGCCCGTGGTGACGCCCGGCCGCTCGCCACGGCTCTCGCCGGGCGGCCGGCGACGTCCGCGGCCTCGCAGTGGGCGACCTTCCTGCGCAACCACGACGAGCTGACGCTGGACAAGCTGACCGACGACGAGCGGGCCGAGGTGTTCGCCGCCTTCGGTCCGGACCCGGCGATGCAGGTCTACGACCGCGGGCTGATCCGCCGGTTGCCACCCATGCTGGCGGGGGACCCGCGGCGGATCCGGATGGTCTACAGCCTCCTGTTCTCGCTGCCCGGCACCCCGACGCTGTTCTACGGCGAGGAGATCGGGATGGGCGAGGAGCTGGCCGTCGGGAGTCGGCTCGCCGTCCGGACGCCGATGCAGTGGACCTCGGAGACCAACGGCGGGTTCTCCCGGGCCCGGGCCGCGAAGCTGGCGGGGCCGGTGGTGACCGGCGGGTACGCCCCGGAGTTCGTCAACGTGGCCGACCAGCGCAAGGACCCCGAGTCGCTGCTGTCGTTCATGAAGATGCTCATCGCGCGGCGCCGGGAGTGCCCCGAGCTGGGTTGGGGGTCTTTCGAGGTGCTCGAGCAGCCGCACGACGCCGTCCTCGCGCACCTGTGCAGGTGGGATGACGGCAGCCTGGTCGCGGTGCACAACCTGGGTGCGGAGCCCGCCCGGGTGACGGTGCAGCTGGCCGACTGCGGTGCGGAGCACGTGCTGGCCGACCTGCTCGCCACGGGCACCACTGCCCTCGACGGCCAGGGGCGGGCGGAGTTGTCCTTGGAGGGCTACGGCTACCGCTGGCTGCGGGTCGTGGCACCGGACACCCGCCGGCTGCTCTGACAGGTCCGCACCGGGGATCGCCGGGTCGGCATGTCGACATCTCGACATGCCGACCCGGCAGGTCGCAAGCAGGGGGAGCGGGTGCACGTGCGGGCCCGTCCCCAGGCCGCACGCTGACGGTGAGCACCTCAGTGCGGACCGTGCCGACCAGCCGATCGCCGCGCCCGCTCCGGCCCGGCGTCCCGGGAACGGTCGCCCATGACCAGCACGATCGGTGCCGAGGTGATCACCGATGACCGCACGACAGCAGGACGACGGACTCCCGCCCTTCCCGGCTGACCCACCGGCGCAGCCATCGGCCGAGGCGCCCCGGGACCCGGCACCGCTGCCGACCGCCCCCGTGCCCGGACTCACGCCCCGCCGGGTGCCTGCCGTGGTCCCCCGCACGCCGCGGATCCGGATGGGCCCCTGGGCGCCGGTCGCCGGCGGCCTGCTCGGCCTCGCCGTCGGCCTGGTCGTGACCCTGCTCGGGCTGGCGCCGCAGACCCAGGCCTACGCCGAGCGGCTGGCCTCCGTGCTGCTCTGCCTCGGGCTGGCGTTGCTGGGTGCCGGGGGAGTGCTGTTCGCCGACGAGGTCCGGCTGCGGCGACGGGCGACCGCCCAGTCGGTGGAGACCGCGGCCGGGCTGCTCAACGGGCTCACCCCGGCCCGGTTCCTGATCGGCTCCGCGGGGTTCGTGCTGTTCCTGGCCGCGTTCGTCGCGCGGGGCTGAGCAGCCCGGACGCCCGCGCCGGGGACGGGCGTGACAACCTGGCCGCCGTCGCGCTCCCGTGCCCCCTGGAGGCTCCGTGCCCGTCCCGTCCCTGGCCCCCGACCGCACCGCGCTCGTCGTCGTCGACCTGCAGCACGGCGTGGTCGGCCGCGAGTTCGCCCCGCACCCCGCCGACACGGTGCTGGAGAACGCGCTGCAGCTGGCCGAGGCCTTCCGGGCCGTGGGCGGTCTGGTCGTGCTGGTCCGGACGGAGCCCACGGACGCCGAGGCCCAGCCGGTCGATGTGGGCCGCGCGGCCCGGCAGCCCGCGCTGGGGGGGATCGTGGAGGAGCTGGTCCCGCTGGGCGACCTGACCGTCGTCAAGCACACCTGGGGCGCCTTCCACGGCACGCAGCTGGACGCGGAGTTGCGTACCCGCGGCATCGACACCGTGGTGCTGGTCGGGCTGACCACCAACCTGGGCGTGGAGTCCACCGCCCGCGCGGCCCACGAGCACGGGTACGCCGTCGTCACGGTCGCCGACGCGACCAGCAGCCTGGACACCGCCATGCACGAGTTCGCCGTCGACCGGGTCTTCCCGCTCTTCTCCCGCGTGACGACGACGACCGCCGCGATCGCCGCCCTCTCGACCGGCTGACCCGTCCCGGGTCGCGGCTCAGGTGAAGGCCTGCAGCCCCAGCTGCACGGACAGGCCCAGGCCCAGGACGGCGATGACCCGACGGAGCAGCGTGCCGCGCACCCGCCGGACCACCCGGGGCCCGAGCCGCCCGCCGACGAAGAACCCCACGGCCAGCGGCAGGACCGCGGCCCAGGCCACGTCGGAGAAGACCGCGTACCCCACCGCGGCGACCAGGTTGGCCACCCCCAGCACGACGTTCTTCATGGCGTTGCCCCGAGGCACTGTCTCCCCGGTGGACAGCAGGAACACCGCGAGCATCAGCACGCCGGCCGCGGCACCGAAGTAGCCGCCGTAGACCGCGATGCCCAGGGTGGCCAGGGTCAGCCCCCAGTGGTGCGGGTGCCCGGTCCGTGCACCCTCCGCGGCCAGCTCGCGCGGTGGCCGCTGCACCAGGATGGCCACCGACGCTGCCGCGATGAGGAACGGCACGATCTTCTCGAAGGCCCCCGGCGGGGTGAGGAGCAGCAGCACGGCACCGGCGGCACCGCCCACCAGCCCGGCCACCGCCAGCGGCACCAGCCGGCGGCCCTGCCCGGCCAGCTCGGGGCGGGACGCGCTGACCGAGCCGACGCCGTTGGCGACCAGGGCCACGGTGTTGGTCACGTTCGCGGTCACCGGCGGGATGCCGACCGCCAGCAGCGCCGGGTAGCTGAACAGCGAAGCGAGGCCGGCGATCGACCCGGTCAGCCCGGCCAGCACCCCGGCCACCAGCAGGAGGACCCACTCCAGGACGCTCATCGGCTGACCAGCACGACGATCGCGGTCACGCCCAGCAGCACGATCGCCGTCCGCAGCACCAGGGCGGGCAGCCGGCGTCCGAACGTGGACCCGAGCCAGCCGCCGACCAGCGACCCCGCGGCGACCAGCCCGGCCGCCCGCCAGTCGACCCGGTCGGTGGCCACCACGATGTAGGCGATCGCGGCGACGGCGTTGACCGCCGTCGTCAGCACGTTCTTGATCGCGTTGAGCTGCTGCAGGGAGTGCGGCAGCAGCAGTCCGAACAGCCCGATCTGCAGCACGCCCTGGCTGGCCGAGAAGTACCCGCCGTACGTCCCGGTCGCGTAGGCGCTGCCGAGGAGCGCAGCCTGCCGGCCCCGGCCGATCCGCACCTGGTCCAGCGGCACGGCGCCCGCGCGCTCCCGGCGGCGGGCCAGCCAGCGCTGCAGCAGCGGCTGGGTGGCCACCAGCACGACGGCGAGCCCGACCAAGCCGGGGACCACCGTCTCGAACGCGGCGGCCGGCAGGTGCAGCAGCAGGAACGCGCCGGTCAGCGCGCCGAGCACCGAGGCCGGCAGCAACGAGAGCACCAGCCGGCGCTGACCGCGCAGCTCGCGGCGGTAGCCGATCGCGCCGGTCAGGTTGCCCGGCACCAGGCCCAGGGAGTTTGACACCGTCGCCGTCACCGGGGGGAGTCCGATGGCCAGCAGCACCGGGAAGGTCACCAGCGTGCCGGACCCGACGACGGCGTTGATGGAGCCCGCGGTCAGCCCGGCGAGGGCGACCGCGACCATCTCCCACCCGCTCACGACGACATCACGCCGAGCCTGTCACAGCCCCGGTCCGGGCCCGTCCCACCGGTCGGCCCCAGCTGCGCTCAGTCCTTGCGGCCGGCGTCCACCAGTCGGAGCACCGCGGTGCCCTCCTCATCGGAGGCCTCCAGGTCCACCTCGATGTCCAGGCCCCAGTCGTGGTCACCGGCCGGGTCGTCCAGGATCTGGCGCACCCGCCACAGCCCGGGCTCGGACTTGTCGATGATCAGCAGCGCCGGGCCGCGGGCGTCCGCGCCGGTCTCCACGGTGGCGTGCTCGACGAAGTAGGCCTGCACGACCTCGCCCCAGGCGTCGGCGTCCCAGCCGGTGGCGGCGTCCAGCTCGCCCAGGTCGTACCAGCGGCGGCGGGCCCACAGCTCGACGCGACGGAAGAGCTGGTTGCGGACCATCGCGGTGAACGCCCGCTCGTTGCCGGTGACCGGCCGCGGCCGGGCCGGGACGGCGACCGGGGCGTCGAGCGGGGCCCTGCCGTCCCCGCCCACCGCGGTGAGCTCCTCCCACTCGTCCAACAGCGAGGAGTCGACCTGCCGGACCAGCTCGCCCAGCCACTCGACGATGTCGGTGACCTCCTCGGTCCGGGCGTCCGCGGGCACCCCCGACCGCAGTGCCTTGAACCCGTCCGACAGGTAGCGCAGTACCGCGCCCTCCGACCGGGTGAGCTGGTACTCGTTGACCAGCTCGCGGAAGGTGAACGCCTTCTCCCACATGTCCCGCACCACCGACTTCGGTGACAGCTGGGCGTCCGCGACCCACGGGTTGCCGGCCCGGTAGGTCTCGAAGGCGTACTCCAGCAGCTCCTGCAGCGGCTTCGGGTAGGCGATCTCCTCGAGCAGCTCCATCCGCTCCTCGTACTCGATCCCCTCGGCCTTCATCTGCGCCACGGCTGCGCCCTTGGCCTTGTTGAGCTGGGCCGCGAGGACCTGCCGGGGGTCGTCCAGGGTGGCCTCGATGACCGAGACGACGTCCAGGGCGTAGGTGCTCGACCCCGGTGCGTCCGGCACGGACGGCGACGGGTCGCTCGTCTCCGGGTCCAGCAGCCCGATCGTGGCCAGCGCGAACGTGGACAGCGGCTGGTTGAGCGCGAAGTCCGGCGGCAGGTCGACGGTCAGCCGGTAGCGCCGTCCGCTGGGCTCGGCAACGTCGAGCCGCTCCAGCACCCCGGCGGTCAGCAGGCCGCGGGTGATCCCGATGGCCTCCCGGACCAGCCGCAGCTGCCGCTTGCGCGGCTCGTGGTTGTCGGTGAGCAGCCGCCGCATCGCGGCGAACGGGTCCCCGGGCCGGGCCACCACGTTGAGGATCATCCCGGTCGAGACCCGCAGGTGGCTGGTCAGCGGTTCGGGCTCGGCGGTCACCAGGCGCTGCTGGGTGGCCTCGCTCCACGGCACCATGCCCTCGGGCACCTTGCGCCGGACCAGCTTGCGACGCTTCTTGGGGTCGTCGGCGACCTTGGCGAACTGCTTGAGGTTCTCCACCTCGTGCTCCGGTGCCTGGACGACGACGGTGCCCGCGGTGTCGTACCCGGCCCGGCCGGCGCGCCCGGCGATCTGGTGGAACTCGCGGGCGTTGAGCAGCCGGGTACGGGTGCCGTCGTACTTGCTGAGCGCGGAGAACAGCACGGTGCGGATCGGCACGTTGATGCCGACGCCCAGGGTGTCGGTGCCGCAGATGACCTTGAGCAGCCCGGCCTGAGCCAGCTGCTCCACCAGCCGCCGGTACTTGGGCAGCATGCCGGCGTGGTGCACGCCGATCCCGTGCCGGACCAGCCGCGACAACGTCGTCCCGAAAGCACTGGAGAAGCGGAACCCGCCGATCAGGTCGGCGATCGCCTGCTTCTGCTCCTTGGTGGAGACGTTCACGCTCATCAGCGCCTGCGCGCGCTCCAACGCGGAGGCCTGGGTGAAGTGCACGACGTAGACCGGCGCCTGCCGGGTGTCCAGCAGCTCCTGGATCGTCTCGTGCATCGGCGTCGTCGCGTAGAAGTGGTGCAGCGGGACCGGGCGCTCGGCATCGGCCACCAGCGCGGTCTCCCGGCCGGTCCGGCGGGTGAGGTCGGCACGCAGCTCGGTGGTGTCCCCCAACGTCGCCGACATCAGCAGGAACTGGGCCTTCGGCAGCTCGATGAGCGGCACCTGCCAGGCCCAGCCGCGGTCGGGGTCGCCGTAGAAGTGGAACTCGTCCATCACGACGAGGCCGATGTCAGCGCCCGCGCCCTCGCGCAGCGCGATGTTGGCCAGCACCTCCGCGGTGCAGGCGATGATCGGCGCCGAGGCGTTCACCGAGGCGTCCCCGGTGAGCATGCCGACGTTCTCCGCACCGAAGACGCCGCACAACGCGAAGAACTTCTCGCTCACCAGAGCCTTGATCGGCGCGGTGTAGAAGGCCACCCGGTCGTTGGCGAGCGCGGCGAAGACCGCCCCGGTGGCGACCAGGGACTTACCCGATCCGGTGGGGGTCGCCAGCACCACGTTGGCCCCGCTGACCAGCTCGATCAGCGCGTCCTCCTGCGCCGGGTACAGCACGGTGCCCGACTGGGCGGCCCACCCGGAGAAGGACTCGAAGAGCTGGTCGGGGTCGGTGCCCAGGTCCAGCAGCTCGGTCAGGTCGGTGGGCACGGTGGGCGCCGCGGTCAAGGTCGCGGTGTCGGTGTCGGGAAAGTGCGTCATCGTGGGGTCCAGCGTCCCCTATCGCTGAGACGTTCCCGCGGGAACGTCCCGGTCGCGGATGGTGGCCGCGATCCCCGCCACGTCGGCGGGGGTGACCCGGCAGCAGCCACCGACCAGCCGGGCGCCGGCGGCCAGCCACGCGGAGACGTCGCCGACCCCGGGGGTCCCGGTCCAGGCGCGGGCGTCGGCGTCCCAGGTCTCGCCGCTGTTGGGGTAGACGACGACGGGTTTGCCGCTGGCCACCCGGGCCCACACCACCGCGGGGACGACGGCGGCCGGGTCCGTGCAGTTGACGCCCACGGCCACCACCTGGTCGACCCCACGGACCATGCCCAGGACGTCGGAGAGCAGCTCGCCGCGGCGGGTCCGGGCCACGCCGTCGGTGCCGGTCACCGCGGACACCGAGAACCAGGCCGGGACGTCGAGCGCGGTGATTTCGGCCAGCAGCGCCTCGACCTCGGCGGCCGCGGGCAGCGTCTCGCAGGCCAGCACGTCGGCGCCGGCGGCGGCCAGGGCCTGCAGCCGGGGCCGGTGGAAGGCACGCAGCTCGGCGACCGAGACGTCGTCCACGTACCCGCCGGTGTACTCCGACCCGTCGGCCAGGTACGCCCCGTAGGGCCCGACCGAGCCCGCGACCCAGGACGACGGCGCTCCTTCGCGGGCCAGCTGCACCGACCGGGTGATCAGCGCTAGCGCCTCGTCCGTGGAGATCCCGTCCGCGGCGAACCCGGGCACGGTGGCCTGGTAGCTGGCCGTCGTCGCCACCTGGGCGCCGGCGGCGGCGAACGCGGCGTGCACGTCCCGGATCGCGGCCGGCTCGTCGCGGAGCAGCCGGGCCGACCAGAGCGCGCCGGTGACGCCGTGCCCGCGGGCCTCCAGCTCGGTGGACAGCCCGCCGTCCAGGACGACGGGACCGGCGGCGAGGGCGTCTGCGAGAGGGAGCACGAGAGGATGGTCCCCGTGCCCACCGACGACGCCGCCGGCGACCTGCCGGTCACGCCGCGGCTGACCGTGCCCGCGGCCATGCTGGGCTGGCGGTTCAGCCGCTCCTCGGGACCCGGCGGGCAGGGCGTGAACACCGCGGACAGCCGCGTCGAGCTGTCGGTGCGGGTGCTGGAGCTGCCCGGGTTGACCGAGCACCAGCAGGCGCGGCTGGCCGAGCGGCTGGGCTCCCGGCTGGTGGACGGCGTGCTGACGATCGCGGCGTCCGAGCACCGCCAGCAGCTGCGCAACCGGGAAGCCGCCCGGGCACGGTTGGCGATGGCCGTCGGGCAGGCGCTGGCGCCTCCGGCCCCGCCCCGCCGGAAGACGAAGCCCACCCGCGGCTCCAAGGAGCGGCGGATCACCGCCAAGAAGCAGCGCGGGCAGCTGAAGAAGCAGCGGGGCGGCTGGGACTGACCGGTTGCACCGGCGCGTTCAGCCAGGACCGCCGTGCAGGTGCGCATGGGCGGGCACCCGGTGAGGATGGGCGTGTGCTGATCGCCGTCACAGGCGCCTCCGGGCGTACCGGGAACCACGTCCTGACCGCCCTGCTCGCTGCCGGGCACGACGTCCGAGCGGTGGTGCGCAGCGAGGAGAAGGCCCGACGGGCCCGTGAGCAGGGGGCCGAGGCCGTCGTCTCGGACCTGACCACGGACGATCCGTCTGCGTGGTTGGCCTCGGTGGACGCGGTCGTGCACACCGCGGCGGCCTCGGACCCCCGCCCCGGCGCGTCCGACGCTGTGGACCGGGACGCGACCGTCGCGCTGGTCGGCGCCGTCGCCCGCGCGGGCGTGACCCGGATGGTGCAGGTCAGCTCCATGTACGCCGACCGGACCGAGCAGGGCCCGGAGTTCCTGCGCGACGTGCTGGCGGCCAAGGCCGTCTCGGACGCCGCGTTGGCCGCCTCGGATCTGGTGTGGACGATCGTCCGGCCCGGTGGGCTGCTGGACGACGAGCCCACCGGCGCGGTCGCGGTGGGGGCACAGCTGGGGAGCGGGCGGATCAGCCGGGCCGACGTCGCAGCGGTGTGCGTGGCCTGTCTGACCGAGCCCGCCACCGAGCGGCTCGCCTTCGACGTGATCGCCGGGGACCAGCCCGTGGCCGAGGCACTGGCCGCCCTCGCAAACTGACCACCACTGCCGGCTCGCTCGTCGAGTTTGGGGGGGGGGGGGGCGGACGGCGGAAGGGGCGGGCGCCCCCCCCCCCACCCAGGGGCCCCCCCCCGCGGGGGGGGCGCACCCCCACGCCCGCCCCGCCGCGCGGGCGGGGGGGCGCCCGGCGGCG
>JBBSVA010000122.1:0-10467 GCA_038233915.1 Mycobacteriales bacterium
GCGCACGTCTGGGGCTGGGACCTGGTCGCGGCCACCGCGGCCGACGCGTACGCCCAGGCCGGCCTCGGGCCCGCCGACGTCGACGTCTTCGAGGTGCACGACGCCTTCACCGTCGGCGAGCTGGCCACCACCGAGGCACTGGGCATCACCGCCCCGGGGGCGGCCGGGGCCGCGGCCGCAGCCGGGACGACGGCATTGGGCGGCGCCCAGCCGGTCAACCCGTCCGGCGGGCTGCTCTCCCGCGGCCACCCGCTGGGCGCGACCGGGCTGGCCCAGGTCGCCGAGGTGGTCTGGCAGCTGCGCGGACAGGCGGGTGGCCGGCAGGTCCCCGGCGCCCGGACCGGACTGGTGGAGACGATGGGCGGCGGGGTGAGCGGCATCGACGGCAACGGCTGCGTCGTGGCGGTGTTCGGCGGATGAGCACCGCGGACCTCACCCAGCTCGACCTCTTCAGCCCCGCCGCCGTCGCCGACCCCTACGCGGCCTTCGACCACCTCCGGGACACCGACCCGGTGCACTGGAGCCCGCGCTACCGCTCCTGGATCCTCACCCGGCACGCCGAGGTGTCCGCCGCGCTGCGCGACCCCCGGTTCTCCTCCGACCGGATCACCCCGTTCGTGCAGGCCAAGCTCTCCGGCCCGGACGCCGACCCGGACCTGCGGGCGACGTTCGCGGTGCTCGAGGACTGGATGGTCTTCAAGGACCCGCCCGACCACACCCGGCTCCGCACCCTGCTCCGCACGGCGTTCACCCCGCGCTCGGTGGCCGCGCTCGAGCCGCGCATCCGGGTGTTGTCCGACGAGCTGCTCGACGATCTCGTCGGCGCCGGGCAGGGCGACCTGGTGCGGTCCTACGCCTACCCGCTGACCGCGGCGGTGGTCGCCGAGATGCTCGGGGTGCCCCGGGCGGACCGGGACCTGTTCAAGGAGTGGTCCGACGCGATCACCGCGCTGGTCTTCGCCGGGCTGGGCAGTCCTGAGCGCTACGAGCGGGCCACCCGCGGCATGCTCGAGCTGCGTGACTACCTGGGCGCGATGGCCGACCGGGCCACCGCCCACCCCGGCGACGACCTGATCTCAGCACTCGTCCAGGCCCGGGACGACGACGACTCACTCAGCCACGACGAGGTCATCGCCACCGGCGTTCTGCTGCTGTTCGCCGGCCACGAGACCACGACCAACCTGATCGGCAACGGCGTGCTGGCCCTGTTGCAGCACCCCGACCAGCGGGACCGGCTGGTCCGCGGCGAGGTCGGGATCGGCACCGCGGTGGAGGAGTTCCTGCGCTACGACGGGCCGGCGAAGACCGTCGTCCGGCAGATGGGGTCCGACGTCGAGCTGGACGGGCACGTGCTGCGCGCCGGCCAGCGGGTGTTCCTCTGCCCGCCCAGCGCCAACCGCGACCCCGCCGTCTTCACCGACCCCGGTATGCTGGACCTGGGCCGCACGGACAACCCGCACGTCGGGTTCGGCTTCGGCCTGCACTACTGCCTGGGCGCCCCGCTGGCCCGCGCCGAGGCCACCGTCGCCATCCCGGCGGTGCTGGACCGGCTGCCCGACCTGGTTCTGGACGAGGACCAGGAGCTGGTCTGGCAGCCGGTGCTACTCAGCCGCGGGCTCACCGGGCTGCCGGTGCGGTGGCGGACGTGAGGGTCACCGTCGACCGGGCCCGGTGCGTGGGTTCGGGCACCTGCACCGCGATCGCGCCGGACCTGTTTGTGCTCGAGGACGGCCGCGCGCGGGTGCTCGCCCCCGACGAGCCCGGCGCCCGCACGGACCGGGACGACGGGCGCACCGCCGACGACGTCGAGGAAGCAGTCGAGTCCTGCCCCGTGCAGGCGATCAAGGGAGGACCCGCGTGACGACGACGTCGCCGACCCGCACCCGCCGGACCGCCGCGCAGCGGCTGGCCGGGCACAAGCCGTTCTGGGACGAGGAGCGGGAGACGATGCCGGCCCGGCAGCGGGATGCTGTCGTGCTGGCCCGGGTGCAGCACCAGCTGCAGCGCGCCTACGCCGAGCTGCCCTTCTACCGCCGGCACTACGACGCGCACGGCTTCCACCCCGACCGGGTCCGGTCGCTGGAGGACTTCACCACCCTGGTCCCCGTCGTCACCAAGAAGGACCTGGTCGCCGACCAGGCCACGCACCCGCCCTTCGGCAGCTACCTGGGCGTGGACCGCGACCAGGTGGCCCGGGTGCACGGATCCTCGGGCACCAGCGGCGTGCCGACGATGTACGGCGTCTCGCACGCCGACTGGGCCCGGTGCGGGCAGGCGATGGCGATGGGCCTGTGGTGCGCGGGCTTCCGGCCCGGGGACATGGTGCAGGTGACCTTCCCGTTCACCATGTTCTTCGGCGGCTGGGGCAACGTGCAGGCCCTGGAGCTGCTGGGCGCCGGTTGCTTCCCGACCGGGTCGATGGTCGCCACCGACCGGCAGATCGAGTTCCTGCACGCCCTGGACGTCGACGCCGTCATCGCCACGCCGTCCTACCTGACCCACCTGGCGCACCGGGCAGCCGAGCTGGGCACACCGGTCACCGAGACGCGGGTCGAGCTGGCCCTGGTGGGCGGCGAGCCCGGGGGCAGCATCCCGGCCGTCCGGGACCGGCTCCGCGAGCAGTGGGGCGACCTCGCGGTGGTCGACGGGGCGGCCGGCTCGACATCGGAGATGTACCCGTTCCTGACCAACATCGGCTGCCTGCAGGAGCCCGGCGGCGGGGTGCACCTGTTCCAGGACGAGAACTACACCGAGGTGGTCGGCCGGGACGACCCGAACGAGCCGGTCTCCGTGGGGCTGCCCGGGGCCGTCGTCGCCACGCACCTGTGGCGGGAGTCCCAGCCGATGATCCGGTTCTGGACCGGCGACGAGGGCCTGCTGGACGATGCCCCGTGCCGCTGCGGGCGGACCTACCCGCGGCTCCCCCGCGGCGTCTTCGGCCGGATCGACGACATGCTGGTGATCCGCGGCGCCAACGTCTACCCCTCGGCCGTCGAGGCGGCCGTCCGGGACACCCGGGGCGCCGGGGTGGAGTTCCGCATCGTCGTCGACCGGCCGGTCGACCTGGACGAGGTGCTGGTGCAGGTCGAGCGGGCGCCCGGCCGGGACGAGCGCGACGACGCCGCGCTGCAGGAGGCTCTGGAGGCCCGGATCAAGCGCGCGGTGAACGTCCGGGTGCCGGTCCAGGTGGTGGCCGCGGGCTCGCACGAGGCGCAGACGTTCAAGGCCCGGCGGGTGGTGGACAACCGGCCGAGACCCTGAGGTTCCGGCCCGCTGGTCTCAGCCGGTGCGGGAGCCGTCCAGGAACGTCGCGGTGATCCGGTCGGCCATCTCGTCGGCGGTCACCGGGCCCTCCGGGTCCCACCAGCGGGTCAGCCAGTTCAGCGACCCGACCAGCACGTGCCCCGCCGTCCGGACGTCGAGGTCGGCCCGCAGCGTCCCCTCGGCGACGCCGGCGGCCAGCACGGCGCGGACCAGCTCGACGTACTCGCGGTCCATCGCGGCCCACTCCGGGTAGCGGCCCATGCCGGCGACCTCGTGCACGGACACCGCGGCGCAGACGACGTTCTCGGCCAGCACACCGACGTGCACCCGGGCCAGTGCGACGACCTTGCCGGTGGCCGGGCCCTCCGCGGCCACCAGGGCCCGGGTGCGCTCCAGGAGCTGCTCCGCGGGCTCCCGGACGACGGAGAAGAGCAGCTCCTCCTTGCTGGCGATGTAGTTGTAGAGGCTGCCCTTGAGCATCCCGACCTCGTCGGCGACGTCCTCGAGGCTGGCCGCGTGGTACCCCTTCGCGCGGAAGACCCTGGCGGCGGCGGCCACGACCTCGGGCCAGCGACTGGGACGGGGCACGGGGGGATCCTCTCCTGAGAGCCGGCACGGGCGGGGCGGCCCGGCGGCGGTGGGGTCCGATCATCCCCGCCGCCCGCCGCGCCCCGCCCCCGGCCGGTCCCTCAGGCCCGCCCGAGTGCGACGTCGGCCAGCTTGAGCCGCCGCGCCATGTGCTGGTGGTGCTGGAACTGCGGCATCACGTAGCGGGCGAAGAGCTCCAACGAGCGGTCCCACTTGTCGGTGGTGACCCAGTCCCGGCTGTTGATCAGGAAGGTGCCGAAGCCACCGACGGACTCGTTGATCTCGTGGATCTGCCGCACGCAGTCCTCCGGGCTGCCGATCACCCAGGGCAGCTCCTCGGCCATCCACTCGAAGGTGAGCTCGGCGTCGGGCATCTCGATGTCCTTCTTCATCAGCGCCCCCAGGCCCAGGCCCAGCAGGTACTCATACGACCGGTGGACGCCCTCCCGGATGTCCTTCATCGCCTGGTTCTTGTCGTCGGCGACGTAGACCTCACGGCTGATCCGCCAGCTCGCCCGGGCCGCGGCCGGGTCCAGCCCTGCCGCGGAGGCTGCCGTCGTCATCGCGTGGGCCTGCTGCTGCAGGTCCGGCGTGAACTCGTTCTTCTCGGCCAGCAGCGGGGCGAAGTAGACCGACAGCGGGTTCCAGCCCCGCTCGCCGCACTTGGCGTAGTTGTGCACCCCGGTGAGCCCGGCGATCGCGAACGGCGGGACCTCCTGGTAGGGGCCCACCTGGATCTGGCGGCCCTCGTACTTCCAGTACACGCCCTCGTAGTCGACCGGGTCCTCGCTGGTCAGCAGCTTCCAGACGATCTCGATCGCCTCGTTCATCCGCGGGGTGGCCTCCTCCGCGGGCATCTGGAACAGCGCTTTGTCGGTGGGCAGGCCACCACCGCCGAAGCCGTACTCCAGCCGGCCGTGGGTGAGGTGGTCCAGGAATGCCAGGCGCTCGGCCACCAGGAAGGGCTCGTGGTAGGGCAGGTTCACCACGCCCGTGCCCAGCCGGATCGTCGACGTCAACGCCGATGCCTTGGCGATCATGTATTCCGCGACCGGGACGTTCTCGAAGCCGCCGGTGTGGTGCTCGCCGATCCAGTACTCGGCGAAACCCAGCTTCTCGGCCAGCACGACGTCGGCGAGGTCCCGGTCGTAGGACAGCGTCCAGTTCTCCTGCGGCGGGTGCTCCGGCATGGTGAAGATCCCGAACCTCATGGGCAGCGCTCCTCTGACCTGACGACGCACCCCAGTGGACGTCGTTGGCAAACATTCAGTCGGCTACGAGGGTTTGTGTCAAGGGTCACAAAAGCAACGACCCTTGCGCCCGGCCTGCCTGGGGCCCCAACCCCCGGGCACGGTCACCCACCGTGCTCCACCGACACGTCCCCGTCACCCTGCCCACCACGGCGGTGTACCGGCTGGGGGTGTCCGACGCGGGCAGCCCGGCCGTCGTCTACGACCACCGGCAGGCCGGCGACACGCTGCCGGCCCCACGACTCGGGCTGGGCCCAGACCCCGCCGCGGTACCTGTCACGCCGACCGACGTCGAGACCGGCAACGAGATCGGGTCGCTGGTGGTCGGCGCGGACGGCTCTCCGGGGCGGTGCTGCGGCCTGGTGGCCGGCCCCGACGGGTGGGTGCACCTGGTCGCCACCGACTACGTCACGGACGGGCTGTCATCCGTCCTGCTGTTGGACCTGGGTACCGGCGAGCTGGCCGCTCCCGTCGAGCTCTGTCCCGACAGCCCCGGACAGCCCTTCGGCCTGGTCCGCTCCGCGTTCGGCACGACGGGGCTCGCCTGGGCCACCTGCGAGCGGACGGACAGCCGGGTCGTGGTCCTCAGCGGGGACTGACGGGCCCGGTCACCTGACGGGGGCGCCGGCCCCGCGGTCGGTCGCTGCTACCGCCCCCACCGGCATCCGAGCCCCCACCGCGGTCGGACCCCGACGAGCAGCCGTCCGCGCCGGCATCCGAATCACCCCAGCCGCCGTGACCGTGACCGGAGCCACGGCCGGACGTGCCGCTGTCGGGGCGGGCCCGCGGGGCGCCTGGCCGGGGTGGCCTGGAAGAGCAGCAGCGCGCACAGCAGGGTGACCATCACGACGAACACCGCGAAGCCCCCGGCCCCGGCACTGCCGTCGAGGAAGAGGCCGATGGCGGCCGCGGCGAGGACCACCGAGACGATCGACAGCAGCACACCGGCTGTGACAGTGAGGGCACGCACGGCGGTCACCCTGCCGTTTCGGGGTCGGTCCAGCAACGGCGCGAGGGCCGGGACGGCGACCAGCACCGGCAGCACCAGGGCAAGGGCAACCGCCGGGGCGTCGAACCAGCGGTGGGTACGGCCCAGCGACGCGGGCAGCACCCCTCCCGCGACATCGAGAACAGGATCCAGGTCAGCGCGTCGGGGCCACCCCCGCGGCGTCAGTGCCGGGTGGTGCCGCAGTCGCTGCAGCGCTTGCGGTGCACCTCGTTGATCGTCGGGCAGTTGGCGCAGGTCCAGGCGCCGCGTTCGAGCGTGCGTACGGCCACGGGGTCCCCCTAGGGGCTCGTCGGGTGTGACGCGCACGACGGTAGGCACTCATCATGACGTCTCGGTGAACCGACGGTTGCGATTCGGCGCCCGATCGTCCCGCGCGACCCGGCGGTGGCCAGGGAGGATGACGGCATGCGTCGTCCCCGCCTCCTGCTCCTGGCCGGCCTGCTGCCGCTCACTGCCTGCACCTCCTTCGCCGACACCGCGCCGGCCGCCAGCAGCGGCTCCGCGACCAGCGCCGCGACCTCCACCGCCCCGTCGTCCTCCGCGGCCCCGGCGGGCGACCTCGCGGTCACCGACCAGACCGACCTGGGGACGGCGGCCGACACCGTCACCGCCGCCCGGGTCGTCGTCGACGACGCCGGCACGCCCACCACGCTGGTCGTGGGTGCCGAGCAGGCGACGGTCCGCTCCGACCTGACCACGACGTCGGTCTCGGGGACCCAGGTCACCGACCTCGCCGCCACCGCGACCGGGACCGTGGGGGTCACGCTGACCGCCGACACGGTCAGCCCGGACCCGCTGCTGGGCCTCTACCTCCTCAACGCCTCCACCGACGCCAACGGTGACGGCCTGCCCGGCCGCCCGGTCCCGCTGTCCCCCGAGCAGGCCGCGCCGCGCAGCCTGCCCGCGTACGCAGCCGCCAGCCCGGACGGCGACGTGCTCTACGTGCTCGCCGAGTCCAGTGACGGGGTGGGCGCGGAGGTGTACGCCGTCGACCCGACCACCGGCGAGCTGCAGGACTCCGCCGAGGTGGACACCGGCTTCTCCGACGTCACCGCGCTGGACCTGGGCGGCCTCGCCGTCACCGGGGACGGCGACCTGGTCGTCGGGCTGACCCTGGACACCAGCGACCCGGTCGCCGAGAGCGGCAGCGCCGCGGCCCTGCTGCGCCTGGACGCCGATCTCCGCCCGAGCGGCAAGCCGGTCAACGCCCAGGAGGGCAGCGACCGCACCGAGGTCCTGGCCGTCACCACCGACGCCGACGGCGAGCCAGTGGCCCTGGTCTCCGACGCCACCCAGGGCGTCCGGCTCATCACCCCGGACCTGGACGCCGGCACGTCGTCGTCCCGTCAGGTCACGGCCGCCCAGGAGGCGACCCGCGCCGGGTCGCTGGCCGCCGGCCCCGGCCGGGCCGTCGCGACGCTGCTGGACCAGACATCGCCGACCGTGGCCGTCGCCCCGCTGGACGGGTCGGCGGCCAGCACGCTGGTGCTGTGCCCGGGTTCCGGCGACGCCCTCGCGGTGGCCGCGTCCGGCGACGGGTTCCTCGTCGTGGGCACCTGCGACAGCGGGACGGTGCTCTGGACGCTGGGGTGACGCTCAGCTGAGCCGGAGAGGGGGTCGGTGGCTCAGCCGCGCTGCAGGCCCCCGCAGCCGCCGGCGCCGCAGGCGCACCCACCGCAGCCGGCCGGGGCGGCCGGCGCGGGCCGACGCGACAGCCGGAACGCGCTGACCGCGGCGACCATCGTCGCGATGCCCAGCGCCAGGACGGCGAACGCGACAGCCACGGTGGCGACCTGCGGCACCCAGCCGGGGCCGGCCAGGACCGTACCGACGACGACCGCGATGACGGCGGCAACCACCAGCAGGCCGACCCACACCCGCTGCTCGCCGGCCCGGACCACCATCGCGACCAGCACGGCGGCGGCCAGCACGACCAGTGCCCAGCCGGCCACGGCCGCACCGAGCACGGACAGCCCGACCCCGACCAGGCCCAGCCACACGGCCGCCGCACCGATGACGGCGCCCTGCCGGTCGACGGAGCCGGCCCGGGCACCGCGCAGCGCGGCAACCCCACGGGCCACCCCGACCAGGCCCAGCCCGGCCAGCAGCACCCGGGCGCCACCGGAGGTCCAGGCGACCGCGACGACTGCCAGCACCACCAGCAGCGCGCCCTGTGCGGCCAGCCAGGGCCAGGCGCGGCCGGCCTGCTCGGGGGTGGCCGGTGCGGTGGCCGCGGTTGCGCGCGTGGTGGCAGACGTACTCACCGGGCCAGTGTCCCCCATCGGCCCGTGGCGGGGACGGGGCAGACTCGGTGCCGATGGAGACTCCCCCCGACGACGCCGGCGTCGTGCAGCACCGGCACGCCCAGCAGGCTCTGGCCGCCTTCGACGCCAGCCGGGACCGGCGGCACTGGGTGCTCGCGGTGCGCACCCTGCTGCAGGGCCGGCTGCTCACCGACGTCACCCAGGCGGTCCGCGACCCCGAGGACGGGGCGCCGTTCTCGATCAGCGGCGGGCAGACCGAGGACGGCGTGCCGATCGCGTTCGCCTACACCGACCTGGCCGCGGTGGTCGCGCACACCGGCGTCCCGCAGCCCGACGTCGCCCCGATCACCGCGGTCGGCGCACTGCAGCTGGCCGCGGCCAGCCCTGGCACGGGCCTCGCCGTCGACCCGGCCGGTGCCTGCCTGGTGCTGGGCCCCCGGGAGCTGGATGCGGTGCTGCGTGGGCGCCGGAACGGACCGGTCAAGGAGGCGCTGGTCGCCGGTGACCGGGCGCTGCTGCTGCACGTGTTGCGCCACCAGCTGACCAGCGACGTGCTGCTGGAGGCGGTGACGGCGCCGGTCGACAGCGCCCCGGTGTTCACCACGCACCTGCCCGACGGGCGGGCTGCAGCGATGGCGTTCAGCTCACCGCTGGAGGTCGAGGCCGTGCTGCCGGGGTCGGCCTACGCCGTCCGGCCGGCGCGGGCGTTCCTGGCCCACGTCGTGGACTGCGGCAAGCCCGGCCTGGTGCTCGACCCGGCCGGTCCATCGGCGACGCTCACGCCGGACGAGCTGCGCAGCGTGCTGGGCGCCTGAACTCGAGCCCCGCGGGCTCAGACGACCGCCTGCGAGCCGGTTCCGGTCCTGCAGTGCCGCGGAACGGAAGGAGAGGGGTGCCCGGCCGAGCAGCCCCCTCCCCCCGGACCCCGTCGGTCGCCGAGCGGCTGGGGGCCTGCTGTGCGACGCTCGCGGGCGGCACGGGGCCGTTCGAGGAGGACCACTGATGAGTGCTGAGCAGACCGCACGACGCGCGGCGTCCTCCGACACCCTCGAGCACCTGGCCCGGGTCGGGCTGATCGCCTACGGCGTCGTCCACCTGCTCATCGCCTGGCTCTCCCTGCAGCTGGCCTGGGGCGGCGGGAGCGGCGACGAGGCCTCCCAGTCCGGGGCGCTGCAGACGTTGGCCGACGAGCCGTACGGCACGCCGCTGCTGTGGGTGCTGGGCCTCGGGCTGATCGCGCTCGCCCTCTGGCAGGCCGGGTCGGTGCTGCGCTTCGTCGGTGGGCTCACCGACAGCGGGGACGCGAGGAAGAAGGCCGTCGTCGGCGTGGTGAAGTGCGTGGCCAAGGTGGTCGTCTACGGCTTCCTCGCGGTCAGCGCGCTGCGGTACGCCACCGGCAGCGGATCCGCCAGCTCGGGCCAGCAGCAGGAGACGACATCGGGCGTCTTCGCGCTCCCCGGCGGCCGGTACCTGGTCGGGCTCGCCGCGCTCGTCGTCATCGGCATCGGCGGGTACCAGGTGGTGAAGGGCGTGCGGCGCAGCTTCATGAAGGAGATCGACACCTCGCAGGCCTCCCGCGCCCAGGTCCGGGTGGTGGAGCGGCTCGGTCAGGTCGGCTACATCGCGAAGGGCATCGCGTTCGTCGTCGTCGGCGGGCTGCTGGCCTACGCCGCGATCACCTTCGACGCCTCGCAGTCCACCGGCCTGGACGGCGCCATGCGCACGGTCCTGCAGGCCCCGTTCGGTCAGCTGCTGCTGACCCTCGTGGCCCTGGGCGTCGCCGCGTTCGGCGTCTTCTGCTTCGCCCGGGCCCGCTGGCCCGAGCGCACCTGACGGCCCCCGACGCCGACGGACGTCGTCCTCTCCCGGGTCGTCGTCCGGGTCCGCAGCGCCGTCCGGCCGCCCGCGAGGTCACCGTCCACCCGTGGCCGGGAGCGTGGACGGGGCGGCCGGCGTCGTCGGCGTCGGCCTGCACCCCGGAGCGCGGGAGAGGCGGGGGTGGGGAGACAGCACAGCGGCCGGGGGACCCCCCGGGGGACCCGGCGGGGGGGTGGTGGCGCAGACCGGGGGGTCCGCCCAGGTGGCCCTCCGC
>JBBSVA010000123.1:0-9834 GCA_038233915.1 Mycobacteriales bacterium
GCCACGGCCGGGACGCCGCGGACACCGCGTTCCTGTCGCTGTTCGGCGGCCGCGCGACGCTGGGCCGGATGACCGTGACCGCCACGGTGGACGGCGTCCTGCCGGTTCCGGACGACGCCCCCTTCGCGCTGGCCTGAACCCGCGGGCCAGCGCCGTCAGCTGGGTGCCGACCGCCGGGCGGTGCCAGCGGCGCTGGGCGCGGTCAGCCCCGGTAGGTCTCGAGCAGCCGCAACCAGACCTCGCTCATCGTCGGGTAGGCCGGCACGGCGTGCCACAGCCGGGCGATCGGCACCTCGCCGACCACGGCGATGGTGGCCGCCTGCAGCATCTCCGAGACGCCCGATCCGACGAACGTGACGCCCAGCAGCACCTGCCGCTCGGTGTCGACGACGGCTACCGCCGTGCCGGAGTACCCGTCGGCGAACAGCGCCGAGCCGGCCACGTTGCCCAGCTCGTAACGGACGACGGTGTGCGCCAGGCCGCGCTCCCCGGCCTGCGCGGCGGTCAGCCCGACCGAGGCGACCTGCGGGATGGAGAAGGTGACCTGCGGGGTGGCGGCGTCGTCGGCGGTCGCGACGAACGGCGACCACGCGGCCATCGACACCTGCTCGCCGGTGGCCCGCGCGACGATCGCCGCGCCACCCTGGCGGGCCTGGTACTTGCCCATGTGGGTCAGCAGCTGCCGGCCGTTGGCGTCGCCGATGCCGTACAGCCAGTCGACCCCGCGAACCCTCAACGTGTCATCGACGTCGAGGTACTCCCCCGGGGTCAGACCGACGGTGTCCAGCCCGATGTCCGACGTGCGGGCCCGGCGACCGGCGGCGACCAGGAACTCGTCGCCGCGGACCTCACCGGCCGACGTGGTGACGACGACCTCGGCGCCCTCGCGCCGGACCGCGGTGACCTCGGTGCCCAGCCGGACGTCGACCCCGCGGCCGCGCAGCGACTCGGCGACCGCCGCACCGGCCTCGGGCTCCTGGTTGGTCAGCAGCCGGTCACCGCGCTGCAGCAGGGTGACCTGCGAGCCCAGCGCGGACCACGCGGTGGCCATCTCCACGCCGACCACGCCACCGCCGAGCACCACCAGCCGGCCTGGCGCCTCGGTCGCGCTCGTCGCCTCCCGGGCGGTCCAGACGCCGACGTCGTCGATGCCCTCCAGCGGCGGGACCGCGGCCTCGGAGCCGGTGCTGACCACGACCGCGTGGGTCGCCGTCAGCCGGCTGGTCGTGCCGTCGGCGTGCGTGACGACGACGGTCTTCTCGCCGTCCAGCCGCCCGGTGCCGCGGACCAGGGTGATGCCGGCGCCGAGCACCCACTCGGCCTGGCTGGAGTCGTCCCAGTTGCTGGTGAAGGAGGTGCGGCGGGCCAGCGTGGCCGCGACGTCCTGCTCGCCGGTGACCGCGGCCGCGGCGCCGGACACCGCGCGAGCCTCCTCGAGCACCTCGGTGCCGCGCAGCAGGGCCTTGCTCGGCATGCACGCCCAGTAGGAGCACTCCCCGCCGATCAGCTCGCTCTCCACCAGAGCGGCGGACAGCCCGCCGCGGACGACGGTGTCGGCGACGTTCTCCCCGGTCGATCCGGCGCCGAGCACGATCACGTCGAAGGTCTGGTCTGCGGTCACCGGCCCAGTGTCGCCCGTGTGGTCGACTGGCCGCATGCCGGTCGCCCCGCACCCAGGTCCAGCCCCCCTGGACCCACGGGACTTCGCCCAGGCGCTGCGCCAGTACGCCGCTGGCGTGGCACTGATGTGCGTGCAGGACGACATCGACGACGTGGGAACGACGGTCACCTCGCTGATGAGCGTGTCCGTCGACCCGCCGCTGGTGGCCCTGGCGTTGACCACCGAGGGCTACCCGCTGGAGGTGCTGGAGTCGGTGGGCACCTGCGCGCTGACCCTGCTGGCCGTCGAGCACGAGATCGTGGCCAGCCGGTTCGCCTCGGCCGGGCGGCCCAGTGCGCGGCACCTGCTGGAGACGGTGCCGTGGGAGCGGGCCCCGCACAGCGGGGCCGTCGTGCTGACCGGCGGTCTGGCCGCGTTGGACTGCCGGGTGCACCGCCTCGTCGAGGCCGGCGACCACACGTTGGCGGTGCTGGAGGTCCTCGGCGTCCCGGTGCTGGAGGAGTCCCGGGACCCGCTGCTGCGGCTGCGCGGACGCTGGACCGACGGTGCCGGGCGGTCCTTCCGTCGCTCGTGACCCGCCCTGTCACACGATGGGGATAGCGTCGGGTGCGATGAGCCCCTTCTCCGAGTCCGCCGTCCGCCGTGCCGTGGTGCGGGCCGAGCGCGGCGTGACGCTCGACCCCGTCGAGGCGGAGACCCTGCTGCACGCCCGCGGGCTGGGCGCCGGCGACCCGCTGGACCGGCTGCTGGGTGCCGCCACCCGGGTCCGCGACGCCGGGCTGGCCTCGGCCGGGCGGCCGGGGGTGGTCACCTACAGCCGTAAGGTCTTCATCCCGCTGACCCACCTGTGCCGGGACCGCTGCCACTACTGCACCTTCGTCACGACGCCGGGGCAGCTGCGCGCCGAGGGCAAGGCGCCGTTCCTGTCCCCCGACGAGGTGCTCGACGTGGCCCGCGCCGGCGCGGCGCTGGGCTGCAAGGAGGCGCTGTTCACCCTCGGCGACCGCCCGGAGGACCGGTGGCCGGTCGCCGCTGACTGGCTGGAGGCGCACGGCTTCGACTCCACGCTGGGCTACCTGCGCGCGATGGCGATCCGGGTGCTGGAGGAGACCGGGCTGCTGCCGCACCTGAACCCCGGCGTGCTGAGCTGGGAGGAGATCCAGCGGCTCAAGCCGGTGTCGGCGTCGATGGGGATGATGCTGGAGACGACGGCGACCCGGCTGTGGTCGGAGCCGGGCGGCCCGCACTTCGGCTCCCCGGACAAGGACCCGGCGGTCCGGCTGCGGGTGCTGGAGGACGCCGGCCGCTCCGCGGTCCCGTTCACCACCGGGGTGCTGCTGGGCATCGGCGAGGACGCCGCCGAGCGCGTGGACGCCGTGCTGCAGATCCGGGCCTCGGCCCAGCGGCACGGGCACGTGCAGGAGGTGATCGTGCAGAACTTCCGGGCCAAGCGCCGGACCGCGATGGCCGCCACCGAGGACCTGGCACTGCAGGAGTACGTGGCCGCGGTCGCCGTCACCCGGTTGTTGCTGGGCCCCGCGGCGCGGGTGCAGGCGCCGCCGAACCTGACCGACCCGGCCGAGCTGGGCCTGCTGCTGCGGGCCGGCGTGGACGACTGGGGCGGGGTGTCGCCGCTGACCCCGGACCACGTGAACCCCGAGCGGCCGTGGCCGCACATCGACACCCTCACCGCGCTCACCGTCGAGGCGGGGTACACGCTGCGCGAGCGACTGGCCGCCCAGCCGCCGTACGTGCTCTCCCCCGAGCCGTGGCTGGACCCCCGGGTCCGCCCGCACGTGACCGCGCTGGCCGGCCCCGACGGCCTCGCCGTCGAGGGCCGGGTCCCGGTCGGACTGCCCTGGCAGGAGCCCGACGAGAGCTGGGGCGCCTCGGGTCGGGTCGACCTGCACACCGAGATCGACACCACCGGGCGCAGCGCGGACCGGCGCAGCGACTTCGACGCCGTCTACGGCGACTGGTCCGAGCTGCGGGAGCGCACCACAGCGGCCCGCGACGGCTCGTCGACGGCGCTGCGGGTCGGCGACCCGGCGGTGCACGCCGCGTTGGGCCGCGCCGAGACCGACCCGGCCGGGTTGACCGACGCCGAGTACCTGACGCTGCTGGGTGCTGACGGCGACGACCTGGACGCCCTCGCCGCACTGGCCGACGCCGTCCGCCGGGAGGTCGACGGCGACGACGTCACCTACGTGGTGAACCGCAACATCAACTTCACCAACGTCTGCTACACCGGCTGCCGGTTCTGCGCGTTCGCCCAGCGGCGCACCGACGCCGACGCCTACACGCTGTCCCTGGAGCAGGTCGGGGACCGGGTCGACGAGGCCTGGGCCGGCGGGGCGACCGAGATCTGCATGCAGGGCGGCATCCACCCCGACCTGCCCGGCACCGCGTACTTCGACCTGGCGCGGGAGGTGAAGCGCCGGCAGCCCGACATCCACCTGCACGCCTACTCGCCGATGGAGATCGTCAACGGCGCCGCGCGCACCGGGCTGTCGTTCCCCGAGTTCCTGCTCGCGGCCAAGGAGGCCGGACTGGACTCCATCCCCGGCACCGCCGCGGAGATCCTCGACGACGAGGTCCGCTGGGTGCTCACCAAGGGCAAGCTGCCGACCGCGACGTGGCTGGAGGTCGTGGAGGCCGCGCACCGCGCGGGCGTGCCCTCGACGTCCACGATGATGTACGGCCACGTGGACACCCCGGCCCACTGGGTCGGGCACCTGCGCACGCTGGCCGCGCTGCAGGACCGCACCGGCGGGTTCCGGGAGTTCGTGCTGCTGCCCTTCGTGCACCACAACTCCCCGATCTACCTGGCCGGCGTCGCCCGGCCGGGCCCGACCAACCGGGAGAACCGGGCCGTGCACGCCGTGGCCCGGCTGCTGCTGCACGGCCGGATCGACAACATCCAGACCTCCTGGGTCAAGCTCGGCGACGCCGGCACCCAGGTCGTGCTGCAGGGCGGGGCGAACGACCTCGGCGGCACACTCATGGAGGAGACGATCAGCCGGATGGCCGGCAGCGAGAACGGTTCGTTGAAGACCGTCGCCCAGCTGGAGTCGATGGCCGCGGCGATCGGCCGGCCGGCCCGGCAGCGCACCACGGACTACGGCGTCCCGACCGCCGAGCGGCTGGCGACGGCGCGCTCCGACGCCGGCCGCCGCGCGCTGACGCTGCAGATCAGCCCCGCCTGACCCGACGGCCACCCGCGGTCCCGTTCCGGACGCCCGCGTCCGTGAGTACACCCGACCGGGTGGATTCGGGCTCCACCTGCCCGACCAGGCGCTCCCGGTCGGCGGCCCGCGCCGCCGGCCGGGAGCGCTAGCGTCGTGGGGGTGAGCGAACCCGCGCGACCGCCCTCTGCCCTGGACCTGCTCGCCGACGCGTTCGTCGACGAGTACGCCGCCACCGACCCGGTGACCGCCACCGCGATCGGCGTCCCCGGGCATGACGACCGGTGGCCCGACCACTCCCCCGCCGGCCGGTCGGCCCAGGCCGAGCTGCTGCGCCGCACGATCGCCGCGGCCCGGGGCTGCACTCCGGTCGACCACCGGGACGCCGTTGCCCGCACCGCCATGGTGGAGCGGCTGGAGGCCGAGCTGGCCCGACTGGACTCGGGCTGGGCGGCCGCGGACCTGAACAGCGTGGAGTCCCCGCTGCAGGACCTCCGGATGGTCTTCGACCTGATGCCCGTCGAGACGACCGAGGACTGGGCCGTCGTCGCCCGACGGCTGGCCGCCCTCCCGGCCGCCGTGCAGCAGTACCTGGCCGGACTCGACGACGCAGCAGCCCACGGGCGGGTCTCGGCCGCCCGTCAGGTCCGGCTGGCCGCCGCTCTGGCCCGCACCTGGGCCGGCACCCCGCACGTGCCGGGGTACTTCAGCACCTTCACCGCACCGGCCCCCGCCGAGCTGCGGGCCGAGCTGGACCGGGCCGTGGAGTCCGCGCACGACGCGCTGCTGCACCTCGCCGACCACGTCGAGCGCAAGCTGCTCCCCCGCGCCCCTCAGCTCGACGGCGTGGGCCGCGAGCGCTACGCGATGGAGTCCCGCTGCTTCACCGGCGCCGACCTGGACCTGGAGGAGACGTACGCCTGGGGCTGGCAGGAGCTGGCCCGGGTGGTCGCCGAGAAGGCCGCGCTGGCCGACACGATCGCGCCCGGCCGCGGGTTCGCCGGGGCGGTCCAGGTACTCGACGCCGACCCGTCCCGCGTCGTCCGGGGCCGGGTGGCGCTGCAGCGATGGCTGCAGGACACCGCCGACGCCGCCATCGCCGCCCTGGACGGCGTGCACTTCGACGTGCCCGCGCCCGTGCGGACCATCGAGGGCCGGCTCACCCCGACCTCCGGCGCCGGCGTCTACTACTCCGGCCCGACCGAGGACTTCAGCCGGCCGGGGCGGATGTGGTGGTCGCTGCCCGACGGCGTCGAGGACATGACGACGTGGCGGGAGACCACCACTGTCTTCCACGAGGGCGTGCCCGGCCACCACCTGCAGATCGGGCAGACGGTGCACAACGCCGACCGGCTCAACCGCTGGCAGCGGCTGATGGGCTTCTGCTCCGCGCACGGCGAGGGCTGGGCGCTGTACGCCGAGCGCCTGATGGGCGAGCTCGGTTTCCTCGACGACCCCGGCGACCGGCTGGGCATGCTGGACGCCCAGGAGCTGCGCGCCGCCCGGGTGGTGCTGGACATCGGCGTGCACCTGGACCTGCCGATCCCGGCCGGCCAGGGTGTCGACGCCGAGCGCTGGGACTACGACGTCGCGCTGCGCTTCCTCCGCGACCACGTGTCCATGGAGGACCGGATGCTGGTCGACGAGCTGCACCGCTACCTGGGCTGGCCCGGTCAGGCGCCGGTCTACAAGGTGGGCGAGCGGGTCTTCCTGGCCGGCCGGGAGGCGGCCCGCGCCCGGGCGGGCGAAGCCTTCGACCTCACGGCGTGGCACCGCGCCGTCCTGGACCTGGGCCCGCTGGGCCTGGACCCGCTCGCCGCGGAGCTCGCCCGGCTCTGACCCCCACCCAGGGGTGCGGACGGCGGGGTGGCGGGGTAGGCAGGACGGGTGCGAGCCATCACCCACACCCAGCCCGGCGGTCCCGACGTCCTCCAGCTCACCGACCGGTCCACCCCCGACCCGGCACCCGGCGAGGTCCGGGTGCGGCTGGCCTTCTCCGGGGTGAACCCGACCGACTGGAAGTCCCGCAGCACCGCCGACCCCGGCGAGGCCGGGAAGAGCCCGAACCAGGACGGCGCCGGGACCGTCGACGCGGTCGGCGAGGGCGTCGACGCCGCACGGGTGGGCGAGCGCGTCTGGGTGTGGGAGGCCGCCTGGCAGCGCACCACCGGCACGGCGGCGGAGTACACCGTCGTCCGCGCCGAGCAGGCCGTACCGCTCGGCGAGCACCCGTTCGAGCTGGGCGCGGCGTTGGGCATCCCGTTCATGACCGCACACCGCTGCCTGACAGTCGGCGAGCAGCTGCCCGACCACGTCGCCCCGGGGTCGCTGACCGGCCGGGTCGTGCTGGTGCAGGGCGGGGCCGGCGCGGTGGGCAACGCCGCGATCCAGCTCGCGCACTGGGCCGGGGCCACGGTCATCAGCACCGTCAGCTCGCCCGAGAAGGCGGCCCTGGCCAGCGCGGCCGGCGCCGACCACGTCATCGACTACAAGCGGCAGGACGTCGTGGCCGAGGTGAAGGCAGTCAGCGATCGCGGGGTGGACGCCGTCGTCGAGGTGTCGATCGTGGCCAACGCCGCCCAGGACGTGGAGGTGCTGGCCCCGTACGCCAGCGTCGCGATCTACGCCGATGACGGCGGCAGCGAGTTCACCCTGCCGGTCCGGGCGCTGATGACCACCAACGGCCGCTTCCAGTTCGTGCTGGTCTACACCGCGCCGGCGGGCGCCAAGGCGCAGGCGGTCACCGACATCAGCGCGGCCCTGGCGGCCGGGGCGATCCGGGTCGGCGAGGGCGCCGGCCTGCCGCTGCACGTGCACCCGCTCGCCGAGACGGCTGCCGCGCACCAGGCGGTGCAGGACGCCGTCGTCGGCAAGGTGCTCATCGACGTCACCGCCTGATCGCGACGTCCTCCGCCACCAGCGTGCGTCCTCCTCCACCGACGCCGGTGGTGGAGGACGCACGGTGATCAGCTGAGCTGATCACCGCCGACCGCGGACTCAGGCGCCGACGCCCAGGGAGCGCGCGATGAGCATCCGCTGCACCTCGGAGGTGCCCTCGCCGATCTCCAGGATCTTGGCGTCCCGGTAGAACCTGCCGACCGGGAACTCGTTCATGAAGCCGTACCCGCCATGCACCTGGGTGGCGTAGCGGGCGTTCTCCATCGCCATCTCGGAGCTGTAGAGCTTGGCGATCGCGGCCTCGCGCTTGAACGGCTCGCCGCGCAGCATCTTCTCCGCGGCCCGGTAGTAGGCCAGCCGGGCGGTCGAGGCGCGGACCTCCATGTCGGCGATCATGAACGCGACGGCCTGGTTCTTGCCGATGGCCTGCCCGAACGCCTCGCGCTCGGCGGCGTACTTCACGCTCTCGTCCACGCAGCCCTGGCACAGCCCGACGGCGAGTGCGGCGATCGCGATCCGACCCTCGTCCAGGATCGACAGGAACTGGGCGTAGCCGCGGCCCCGCTCGCCGACCAGGTTCTCCTCGGGCACCCGGACGTCGGTGAAGGACAGCTCCCGGGTGTCGGAGGCGTTCCAGCCGACCTTGGAGTACCGCTGGCCGACGACGAAGCCCGGTGTCCCCGAGGGGATTAGGATCGCCGAGATCTCCTTGCCGCCGTCGGGCCGGGTGCCGGTGACCGCGGTGACCGTGACCAGCTCGGTGAGGTCGGTGCCGGAGTTGGTGATGAACGCCTTGGAGCCATTGACCACCCAGTACCCGTCCTCCAGGCGCGCGGTGGTCCGGGTCGCGCCGGCGTCGGAACCACCGCCGGCCTCGGTGAGCCCGAAGGCGCCCAGCGCCTCACCGGCGCAGAGCTTCGGCAGCCACTCCTTCTTCTGCTCCTCGGTGCCGAACCGGTACAGCGGCATCGCACCGAGGGAGACCCCGGCCTCCAGCGTGATCGCCACCGAGGAGTCGACCCGGGCCAGCTCCTCCAGCGCGACGCAGAGGGTGAAGTAGTCCCCACCCGAACCGCCGTACTCCTCCGGGAACGGCAGCCCGAAGAGCCCGAGCTCGCCCATCTGCGCCACGATCGCGGTGGGGAACTCGTCGGCCTCGTAGAAGGCGCCGATCTGCGGGCGGACCACCTCGTTGGCGAACTCGCGGACCATCGTCCGCAGCGCCTCGGTCTCGGTGTCCAGTCGGTAGTCCAGCGTCATGGTGTCTCCTCACCCGCCGTGGCCGGTGGGGTCACCACGGCCAGCGTCTCGTCCAGCCGGACCTGGTGGCCGGCCGTCACCGCGAGCTCGGTGACCGTGCCGGCGATCGGCGCGGTCAGCACGTGCTCCATCTTCATCGCCTCGACGACGAGCAGCGGGGTCCCCGCCGTGACCTCGTCGCCGACAGCTGCCCGCACGAGGGTCACTGTCCCGGGCATCGGGGCGGTCACCGTCCCGCTGCTCGCCGCGGCCGCCCCCGCGGGGGCCAGCCGCTCGGACTCCCGGAAGGGCAGCGCGTGCCCCTCCACGCCCAACCAGACGGTGCCACCGTCGCGCGCGGTCACGTACCGGGTGGTGACGTCGCCGAGGGCGACGGCCAGCCGGCCGCCCTCGCGCCAGACCCGCACGGCCTGCGGCTCGCCGTCCCCGACCCGGACCTCGCCCGCCGCGGCCCGGCCGCGGGTGCGCACCTGCACCGGCTCGCCGCCGGGGACCTGCAGGGTGCGCGGGGTCCAGGCGTGCGCGCCCAGCCGCCAGCCGCCCGGCACGTCCCAGGGGTCGACGACGGCACCGGTGGGCACAGCGTCCAGCAACAGGCTGCGCGCGGCCGCGGCGTACGTCGAGACCGGCGGGTCCTCACCGCGGGTCAACGCCTCGCCGCGGCGCTCGATCAGCCCGGTGTCCAGGTCGCCGGCGATGACGTCGGGGTCGCTGAGCAGGGCGCGCAGGAAGGCGGTGTTCGTCGTCAGCCCGAGGACGGCGGTCCGGCCCAGCGCCGAGACCAGCCGGGCCCGCGCGGTCTCCCGGTCGGGTCCCCAGGCGATGACCTTGGCCAGCATCGGGTCGTAGTCGGTGCCCACGATCCCGCCC
>JBBSVA010000124.1:0-9711 GCA_038233915.1 Mycobacteriales bacterium
ACAGCCCCAGGACGTGCGCCACGATCTCCTGGGTCTCCGAGGGGTGCTGGGTGCTGCTCTGCACGAAGACCTGGTCGGCCTCGTCGATCAGCGCCAGCGCGCAGTGCGTCTCCAGGTAGAAGTGCTCCTGGCCGGCGAACTCGAACTCCCCGCTGAACACGTGGGCGGACTCCGCCAGCGCCGTCTCGACGTCGCCCCGGACCAGCGTCGGCTGGGCGCCCTGGAAGGCCTCCGCCGCGATGGCCTCGCGCACGGTGACCAGGCTGGGCAGCGGCTCGACGTCCACCTCGACGGCCAGGGCGCCCAGCCGGGCGGCCTCCAGCGTCTCGCCGAGCACCCAGCAGACCGCGTGGCCGAAGAACATGACCTCGTCGGGGAACAGCGGTTCGTCGTGCTTGACCCCGGCGTCGTTCACCCCGGGCACGTCGGCGCCGGTGAGCACCCGGACCACCCCGGGGACGGCGAGTGCGGGAGCGGTCCGCAGGTCGGTGACCCGGGCGTGCGCGTGCGGGACCTGGACCGGCCAGGCGTGCAGCACGTCCTTGGTCCGGGCGACCAGGTCGTCGGTGTACAGCGCCTGCCCGGTCACGTGCAGGGCCGCGCTCTCGTGCGGGACGGCGGTGCCGACGACGGCGCCGGCCGGCCGCTGGGACAGGGCGCTCATCGGGTTGCCTCCACGGTCGTCTCGGCGGCGAACTTGAGCAGGGACTGGCGCAGCATCGCCCGGCGGTAGGCGGCGCTGGCCCGGTGGTCGTCCAGCGGGGTGCCCTCGGCGGCGAGCACCTCGGCAGCGTCGGCGGCGGTGGTCGCGTCCCACGGTCGGCCGATCAGCGCGTCCTCGGTGGCCCGGGCCCGCAGCGGGGTGGCGGCCACCCCGCCCAGGCCGATCCGGGCCCGGGCGACGACGTCCCGGCCGTCGTCGTCGGCGAGGTCGAGGCCGAACCCGACGGCCACGCTGGAGATGTCGTCGAAGCGTCGCTTGGCGATCTTGTGGAAGCCGACCAGCCGGGGCTGCGGCTGCGGGATGCGCACCGCCCGGATCAGCTCCCCGGTGCGGCGGACGCTGGCCCGGTAGCCGGTGAAGTAGTCGGCCAGCGGGACCTCCCGGTCGCCGTCCGTGGCGCTGAGCACCAGGGCGGCGTCCAGGGCGAGCAGCCCGGGGGCGGAGTCACCGATCGGCGAGCCGGTGCCCAGGTTGCCGCCCAGGGTGGCGCCGTTGCGGATCAGCACGGAGGCGAATTGGGGGAGGAGCAGGTCCAGCAGCGGGACCCGGCCCGCCAGCAGTTGGGCGATCTCGCTGAGCGTGAGCCCCGCGCCGAGCTCCACGACGTCGCCGGTGACCGACCAGGCGCGCAGCTCGGGCAGCCGGTCGATGGCGACCACCAGGGGGGCCCGGGCGCCGCGCAGGTTCACCTCGACGCCCCAGTCGGTGGACCCGGCGACCACCAGCGCCTCGGGCCGGTCACCCAGGAGGGCGAGCGCCCCGGCCAGGTCGGCGGGACGGACGAACTCGGCGTCCCCGACCCGGATCCGGGTGGGCTGCGGCTGCGGGGCCGGCTCCTGTTGCCGGCGGGCCAGCTCGTCGTCGGCGGCGGGCTGCCCGAGGGCGTAGGCGGCGTCCCGGATGGGGCGGTAGCCGGTGCACCGGCAGAGGTTGCCGCTCAGCGCGTGCAGGTCGAACCCGTTGGGGCCGTGCTCGTGGGAGTGCTCGTCCTCGGTGGTCGTGCCGACGACCTCGGGGACGTCGTCGACGGCCGCGGAGGTCCGGCCGGGCCGGTAGAACTCCGCGGCCATGCTGCACACGAAGCCGGGGGTGCAGTAGCCGCACTGCGAGCCCCCGCGGACCGCCATCTCGCGCTGCACCGGGTGCAGGGCGGCGGGCGTGCCCAGCCCCTCGGCGGTGACGACCTCCTGCCCGTCGAGCGCGAGCACCGGCACCAGGCAGGCGTTCAGCGCCGTCCAGCGGGTGGGCGCCGTCGTCCCGGGCCGGGCCACCAGCACGGAGCAGGCGCCGCACTCGCCCTCGGCGCAGCCCTCCTTCGCGCCGAGCAGTCCGCGGCCGCGGAGCCAGTCCAGCACCGTGGTGTGCGGGGAGACCGCTTCGAGATCGGCCACCTGGCCGTTCACGGTGAGGGTGGGGGACTGCATGTCGGGCTCCTCGTCAGGTTCGGTCGTGGTGGGTCGTGCCCCGGGCGGACGGCGTCGAGCCTGCCCGCCCCGGGTTTCGCTCACAGATCGGCGGTGCCGTACTTCCCGATGCGGGCGCTGTGCACCGGGTTCGCGTCCGCGACGAGGACGTCGAACCGGTGGCCCGCGATCTTGGCGATCTCCAACAGCGCCGCGGCCTTCTCCTGGCTGGGGCAGTTCCCCAGCCGGGCGGTGCCCTGGGCCAGCACCCGCTCCCGGCTGGGCTCGTCCCGGACGCAGACGATCAGCGGGAAGCCGAACTTCTCCCGGTAGGCCGTGGTGACCTCGCGCAGCGCGGCGTGGTCGTCGTCGGTCAACCGGTTCAGCCCGGCCGCGCCCTGGTCCAGCACGGAGTGCTCGCTGGCCGTCCCGTCGCTGACGGCGTCCCCACCGAGGGCCGGGTAGGCGGCCATCAGCGCCGCCTGCTGCCCCGGCGGTGCGGCGAACAACGACTCCTGCAGGGCGGCCCGCAGCTGTGCGGTGGACCGGAAGGGGCGCTGGGCGTAGGCGTTCTCCACCACCACGGAGGGGCCCTGGTAGAGCGGGCCGAAGGCGGCCACGAAGGTGTCCCGGTCCATCTCGTTGACGTCGTCCAACCGGACCTGGTCGGTGCCGGGTGCGCCGCTGAGCGCGGGGCCGCGGCCGCCGCCGATGTGGTGGAAGACGGCGTTCAGCCCGATCGCGGTGATGCTGCCCAGTGTGATGCCGCTGCCGAAGACGATCTGCGCCCAGGACGGCACCGCGTCCACGACGCCGGGCTGCACGGTGACCAGCACCGCCAGGCCCAAGCTGGTGGCCACGATGACGACGTTGCGATGGTCGTTGAAGTCCACCCGGGACAGGGTCTGGATGCCGACGACAGCGACCGTGGCGAACATGGCCAGCGCGGCCCCGCCCAGCACCGGGTGCGGGATGCCGGCCACGATCGCGCCGGCCTTGGGGACCAGGCCCAGCAGGATCATGAACCCACCCGCGGTGGCGACCACCCACCGGCTGCGCACCTGGGTCAGCCGCACCAGGCCGACGTTCTCCGCGAAACAGGTGTAGGGGAAGGAGTTGAGCACCCCACCGATCGTGGTCGCCAGGCCGTCGGCTCGCAGGGCGGCGGCGATGTCCTTCCGGCCGATCCGCTTGCCGACGATCTCGCCGGTGGCGAACACGTCGCCGGTGGTCTCCACGGCGGTGATCAGCATGACCACGATCATCGAGACGATCGCGGCGGCGCTGAACTTCGGGATGCCGAAGTAGAACGGCGTGGTCACCCCCACCCAGGAGGAGTCGCCCACGGAGGAGAAGGTCGCATCGCCCAGGGCCCAGGCCAGCAGGGTCCCGGCGACCAGGCCGACGAGGACGGCGACGGTGGCCAGGAAGCCCCGGAAGAAGCGCTGGATGGCCACGATCAGCAGCAGCGTGCCGACGGCGTAGGCCAGGTTGCGGGCGTTGCCCGGGTCGGGCGCGCCGGCCCCGCCGACGGCGTCGGCCGAGGCCACCGGCAGCAGCGCGATCCCGATGATGGTGATGACCGTGCCGGTGACCACCGGGGGGAAGAAGCGGATCAGCCGGCTGAAGTACGGCGCCATGACGAAGGTGAACAGGCCCGCGACGATGACGGCGCCGTAGATGACCAGCAGGCCGTCGGTGCCGCCGCCGGCGGCCATCCCGATGGCGATCATCGGGGAGACGGCGGTGAAGGTGACCCCCTGCAGCAGTGGGAGCTTCACCCCCACCTTCCAGAAGCCGACCGACTGGATGATCGAGGCGATCCCGCAGGTGAACAGGTCGGCGTTGATCAGGTGGATGAGCTCGCGATCGGACAGCCCGATCGCGCTGGCCAGCAGGATCGGGACGACCACGGCGCCGGCGTAGAAGGCCAGCACGTGCTGGATGCCGTAGACCGCCAGGCGGCCGACCGGGGGGACCTCGTCGACGGGGTGTTTGCGACGGACGGGACGCACCTGGGGTCCTGCTGCAGGCGCGGGCTGTGCGGGCTGGGTCATCTGGATCCTCGGTGAGCCAGGGGGAGGCGCTTCCGCCGTGCGGGGCCGGATGGCGCCGCGCCGGGAAACGTAGTGTGGCGCCGGCCACAACGTCAACAGTTTGTTGAAGTGGTCCGGTGGACGGTCGGGCCCGCCGCGCCTGGTCGCTACTGTGCGCCCCATGCGACTGGTCGCGGAGTTCACCACCGAGCCCTTCGTTGGGGAGGGGGCAGCCCCGGCGCACGCCGCGGAGACCCTCCGGGTGGTCGAGGAGTCCGGCCTGAGCTGCGACTTCGGCCCGCTGGGCACCTCGGTCAGCGGCGCGGACGACGTCCTGCTGCCGCTGCTGGTGCGGGTGCTGGCCACCGCACTGGCGCACGGGGCCACCCGGGTCTCCCTGCAGGTCGAGCGCGATGACCACTGAGCAGGTGGACGACGAGCTGGACGTCGTCGACCCTGTCCACCCGCTGCTGGTCGCGGTCGCCCCGCTGCTCGCCCGGGTGGAGGGCCGGCTCGTCGACCCGGCGACGATGACCGACGACGACGTCCCGCTGGTGTGGGACGGCGACACGGTTGCCGGCGTGCGCCTGGGGGCGGCGGCCCCGACCCCGGAGGTCGCGGGGGAGGTGGTCGGCGACCTGGCCCGGCTGCTGGTCGACCTGGCCACCGAGCTGGGGGCACCCCTGCACGGGCTGCCCCGCCCGGAGAAGCAGCGGGCAGTGCGACTGCTGGAGGAGCGGGGCGCCTTCGCCTATCGGAAGTCCGCCGAGACGGTGGCCGAGGCGCTGGGGGTCAGCCGGTTCACCGTCTACAACTACCTCAACCGGGACCGCTCCTGAGCAGGGGTTTCAACAAACTGTTGACGTAATGGTCGATGGGCTGCCACAGTCTGCGCCGACGGGAAGTTGTCCCCGTCACACCCCAGGCGTCAGGAGGCCGGCGTGGACCTGCACACGTTCAACACGGCCCCCGCGGCCGAGCTGACCCCCGGTCTGCTGGCCTGCTGCGACGTCCCGGCGTGGGCCGAGTCGGTCGCCCGGCACCGTCCCTACGCCGACGTCGAGGAGCTCCTCGCCGCCGGCACCGCCGCCGCGCAGCGCTGGACGGCGGCCGACGTCGACCGCGCGCTGGCCGCGCACCCGCGCATCGGGGAGGCCGCGCACCGCGGCGGTCCCGAGGCCGGCTGGTCCGCGGCCGAGCAGGCCGGCGTCGACCCCGACGTCCGGGCTGCCCGGCTACTGGCCGAGGGCAACCGTGCCTACGAACAGCGCTTCGCCCGGGTCTTCCTGATCTGCGCCAGCGGACGCTCCGCGGCCGATGTCCTCGCCGAGCTGGACCGCCGGCTGGAAGCCGACGACGAGACCGAGGCCACCACTGTCGCCACGGAGCTCGCCGCCATCGCCCGGCTCCGCCTGGCCCGGCTGGTGACCTCGGGCGGGGAGCTCGCGAGCCCATCGGCTGCGCGGCCGACGAGTGCCGGCGTGGTGACCTCGTGAGCGCGGTGACCACACACGTGCTGGACGCCGGCAGCGGCGGCCCGGCGACCGGCATGGCGGTCCGGTTGGAGCGCCTGGACGGCGAGGTCCTGGCGCGCGGCACCACCGACGACGACGGCCGGGTCCCGGACCTGGGCCCCGACCGGGTCGAGGTCGGGGCCTACCGGCTGGTCTTCGACACCGCCGGCTGGTCCGCCCGCACCGGGACCCCGGCCTTCTTCACCCCCGAGGTCGTCCTGACGTTCACCGTCACCGACCCCGTGCGGCACCACCACGTGCCGCTGCTGCTGAGCCCGTTCGCCTGCACCACCTACCGAGGGAGCTGAGACGACCATGGCCATCACCCTGGGCCCCAACCAGTACGGGAAGGCCGAGAACCGGCTGGTACGGATCCACCGAGACGCTGGCCGGCACTCCATCCGGGACCTCAACGTCTCCTCGGCGCTGCGTGGCCGGTTCGCCGCCGCCCACGTCAGCGGCGACCAGCGCGACGTGCTTCCCACCGACACCCAGAAGAACACCGTCTTCGCCCTCGCCAAGCAGGTCGGGGTGGGCGCGCTGGAGGAGTTCGGCACCACCCTGGGCGATCACTTCCTCCGTCAGACCCCGGCCGCCGAGGGCGCCCGGATCAGCATCGAGGAGTACGGCTGGGAGCGGATCCCGGTCGACGGCGCCGGGCACGACCACTCCTTCGTCCGGTCCGGCCAGGGCGTCCGCACCACCGTCGTGGACGTCGAGGGCCGCGGGAACGACCGGCGGGCCACCGTCACCTCGGGCGTCCGCGACCTGACTCTGCTGAAGTCCACCGGCTCGGAGTTCGCCGGCTTCCTGGTCGACGAGTACACGACCCTCGCCGAGACCCACGACCGGATCCTGGCCACCTCGCTGGCGGCGACCTGGCGGTACGCGCACACCGACGTCGACTGGGACAAGACCCACGAGGCCGTCGTGGCCCTGCTGCTGCAGCGCTTCGCCGAGATCCACAGCCTGGCCCTGCAGCAGACCCTGTACGGCATGGGCACCGCGGTGCTCGAGGCGCACGAGGGGATCGCCGAGATCAGCTTCTCCGCGCCCAACAAGCACCACTTCCTGGTCGACCTCACGCCCTTCGGCACCGAGAACCCGGGCGAGGTGTTCGTCGCCGCCGACCGTCCCTACGGCCTGATCGAGGCCACGGTCGTCCGGGACTGACCCACCCCTGACCCACCACCTCAGCGGTGGGCTGCCCCGACCGGGGCGGTCCTCCGGCGATGCCGCACGCCCCCGTCCGGGAGGACACCCTTGAGCACCCCACTCCGCTACGCCGCCAACTGCTCCCTGCTCTTCTCCGAGGTCCCGCTGCTGCAGCGCCCGGCCGCGGCCGCCGACGCCGGCTTCACCGCGGTGGAGTTCTGGTGGCCGTTCGCCGACGCCGTCCCCACCGACAGCGACGTCGACGGGTTCGTCACCGCCGTCCAGGACGCCGGGGTGGCGCTGGTCGGGCTGAACTTCGCCGCCGGGGACATGCCCGCCGGGGACCGCGGGCTGGTCTCCTGGCCCGGCCGGGAGACCGAGTTCGCCGACAACGTCGCGGTGACCGTCGCGATCGGGGAGCGGCTGGGCTGCCGGGCGTTCAACGCCCTCTACGGCAACCGGGTCGAGGGCGTCGCCTCCGCGGAGCAGGACGACCTGGGCGCGGCGAACCTGGCCCTGGCCGCCTCGGCGGCCGCCCGGATCGGGGGCACCGTCCTGCTGGAGCCGGTCAGCGGCTCCCCGAGGTACCCGCTGCTGACCGCGGCCGACGTGCTCGCGGTGCTGGACCGGGTCGCTCTGCCGAACACCGGGCTGCTCGCCGACCTCTACCACCTGGCCGTCAACGGGGACGACGTCGACGCGGTGCTCAGCACCCACGCCGACCGGATTGCGCACGTCCAGGTCGCCGATGCGCCCGGCCGCGGCGAACCGGGCACCGGCGAGCTGCCGCTGACCCGCCAGCTCGGCGCGCTGGCCGACGCCGACTACGCCGGCTGGGTGGCACTGGAGTACCGCCCGGCCACGACGACGACCCAGGGCCTGGGCTGGCTCCCGCGCAAGCAGCGCGGCGCCGCCGTCCCGCAGGTCTGACCACCCCACCCCGCAGAGAGGCACTCCACATGACCACGATCGCGTTCATCGGGCTCGGCATCATGGGCAGCCCGATGTCGGTGCACCTGGCCCAGGCCGGGCACGACGTCATCGGTTTCAACCTGACCCCGGACCGCTACGGGCCGCTGCTGGCCGCCGGCGGTCGCACCGCCGACTCGGCCGGTGCCGCCGTCGCCGAGGCCGAGGTGGTCGCGGTGATGGTGCCCGACTCACCCGACGTGCAGGCCGTGCTGGCCGGCGAGGGCGGGGTCTTCGACTGCGCCGAGCCGGGCACGCTGGTCGTGGACTTCTCCAGCATCCGGCCTGACGTCGCCGCCGGCCTGCACCGCGACGCCACCGCGCGCGGCCTCCGGATGGTGGACGCACCAGTCTCCGGCGGGGAGGCCGGCGCCGTCGCCGCCAGCCTGTCGATCATGGTCGGCGGGTCCGCCGAGGACGTGGCGGCCGCCCGCCCGCTGCTCGACGTCGTCGGCGGCACCGTGGTGCACGTCGGCCCGGCCGGTGCCGGGCAGACCGTCAAGGCCGCCAACCAGCTGATCGTGGCCGCGCACCTGCAGGTGCTGGCCGAGGCGGTGGTCTTCCTGGAGGCCTACGGCGTCGACCTCGAGGCAGCGCTGACCGTGCTCGGCGGCGGGCTGGCCGGCTCGGCTGTCCTGCAGCAGAAGCGCACCAAGGTGCTCACCGGCGACTTCACCCCCGGCTTCCGGATCGACCTGCACCACAAGGACCTCGGGATCGTCACCGCCGCGGCCCGGGAGGCCGGCGTCGTCGTCCCGCTCGGCGGACAGCTCGCCCAGCTGATGGCCGCGGCCCGCGCCCACGGGGACGGCGGGCTGGACCACTCGGCCCTGCTCCGCGGCGTCCAGCGGCTGTCCGGCCGCCCCGTCAGCTGACCCCCTCTCACCGAATCCCCTGAAGGAGCACCCCGTGCCGAAGATGACCGCCGCCCGCGCCGCCGTCGAGATCCTGCTCAAGGAGGGCACCAGCCACGTGTTCGGCCTGCCCGGCGCCGCGATCAACCCCTTCTACGCCGCCATGCGCGCCTCCGGCGAGCTCACGCACGTGCTCGCCCGGCACGTCGAGGGCGCCTCGCACATGGCCGAGGGCTTCACCCGCGCCGTCGCCGGCAACATCGGCGTCTGCGTCGGCACGTCCGGCCCGGCCGGCACGGACATGGTCACCGGCCTGTACTCGGCGATCGCGGACTCGGTCCCGATCCTGTGCATCACCGGCCAGGCCCCGGTCGCCCGGTTGCACAAGGAGGACTTCCAGGCCGTCGACATCACCGCCGTCGTCGGGCCGGTGACCAAGTGGGCCACCACGGTGCTGGAGGCCGCGCAGGTCCCCGGCGCATTCCAGAAGGCCTTCCAGGTCATGCGGTCGGGCCGTCCCGGCCCGGTGCTGCTGGACCTGCCGATCGACGTCCAGATGACCGAGATCGAGTTCGACGTCGACACCTACGCCCCGCTCCCGGTCGTGGCGCCGGCCGCCACCCGGGCCCAGGCGGAGAAGGCGGTGGCCATGCTCTGCGCGGCCGAGCGCCCGCTGCTGGTCGCCGGCGGCGGGGTCATCAACGCCGACGCCGCGGACCTGCTGGTCGAGTTCGCCGAGCTGACCGGCGTCCCCGTCGTCCCGACCCTGATGGGCTGGGGCACGATCCCCGACGACCACCCGCTGATGGCCGGGATGGTCGGGCTGCAGACCTCGCACCGGTACGGCAACGCCACGATGCTCGAGGCCGACTTCGTGCTCGGCATCGGCAACCGCTGGGCCAACCGGCACACCGGCGGCCTGGAGACCTACACCCGCGGCCGCACGTTCGTGCACGTCGACATCGAGCCCACCCAGATCGGCCGGGTCTTCGCCCCGGACTACGGGATCGTCTCCGACGCCGGGGCCGCGCTGCGGGTCTTCGTCGAGGTGGCCCG
>JBBSVA010000125.1:0-9355 GCA_038233915.1 Mycobacteriales bacterium
ACCAAGCAGGCGCTGCCGATCATCCGGTACCGCACCCGCGACCTGACCCGGCTGCTGCCCGGCACCGCCCGCCCCGGCATGCGCCGGATGCAGAAGGTCACCGGCCGGACCGACGACATGATCATCCTGCGCGGGGTGAACGTCTTCCCGACCCAGATCGAGGAGATCGTGCTGCGCACCCCGGGCCTGTCCCCGCACTTCGCGCTGGAGCTCTCGACCCGGGGGCGGATGGACCACCTGGTCGTCTCGGTGGAGGCCCGGCCGGACTGCCCGCCCGAGCGTCGGTCGGTCGCGGCCCAGGAGGTGCAGGTGCTGGTCAAGGAGACGGTGGGCACCAGCGTCGAGGTGGTCGTGGTCGACCCGGCCACGCTGGCCCGCTCGATGGGCAAGCTGCAACGGCTGACCGACCGGCGCGAGCGCCCGTGACGGCGCCCGCCCACGGCGGACCTGCACCCACGGCCCCGGCCAGGCGGGGCCGGCCCGGCCATTCGCTGGACTCGCTGCTGGACGTCGCGGTCGCGCTGTTCAACGAGCGCGGCTTCGAGGCCACCTCGATGGACTCCCTCGCCGACCGGCTCGGCGTCACCAAGTCCGCGATCTACCACCACGTGCCCTCCAAGGTGGAGCTGCTGCGGCTGGCCCTGGACCGCGCGCTGGACGGGCTGTTCGTGGTCCTGGACGAGCCGGGCGCGACGACCGGGCCGGCAATCGACCGGCTCGAGCACGTCGTCCGCGGGTCGGTCGGGGTGCTCACCACCCAGCTCCCCTTCGTCACCCTGCTGTTGCGGGTCCGCGGCAACTCCCACATCGAGTCGAAGGCCCTACACCGCCGGCGCGACTTCGACCACCGGGTGACCGAGCTGGTCCGTGCGGCGGTCGCCGAGGGGTCCGTGCGGCCCGACGTCGACCCCCGGGTCACCAGCCGGCTGCTGTTCGGCACCGTCAACTCCCTCACCGAGTGGTACCGCCCCGGTGGCGGCCTCTCCCCCGCCGACCTCGCCGACGGCCTGGTCACCACCCTGTTCGCCGGCCTCCGCACGCAACCCTGACGTCGTCCCCCGAGGAGCACCGATGACCGCTGCACCCCTGCTCGAGAGCCCGCTGCTGGAGAGCCCGCTACTGGAGAGCTACGCCGCCGGACGCTGGTGGGCCAGCGACGACGAGGGCACCCCGCTACCCGACGCGGTGACCGGTGAGACCGTCGCCCGGATCAGCAGCCGCGGGCTGGACGTCGCCGGCATGGTCGACCACGCCCGCACGGTCGGTGGGCCGGCGCTGCGCGAGCTGACGTTCCACCAGCGCGCCGGGCTGCTCAAGGCCGTCGCGCTGCAGCTGATGGCCCGCAAGGACGAGTTCTACGCCCTCTCCCACCGCACGGGCGCGACCGACGGTGACAACGCGGTCGACATCGACGGCGGGTTCGGCACCGTGCTCTCCTACGCCTCCACCGGACGCCGCGAGCTGCCCGACGACACCCTGGTGCTGGACGGCCTGCCCACCCCGCTGGGCAAGCGCGGCACCTTCCTGGGTCAGCACGTCTACACCTCGCTGACCGGGGTGGCGGTGCAGGTCAACGCGTTCAACTTCCCGGTGTGGGGCATGCTGGAGAAGCTCGCCCCGGCCTTCCTTGCCGGGATGCCGACGATCGTGAAGCCCGCGTCGCAGACCGCCTACCTGACCGAGGCCGTTTTCCGCGCGATGGTCGAGACCGGGCTGCTGCCCGAGGGGTCGGTGCAGCTGCTGGCCGGCTCGGCGGCCGGGCTGCTGGACCAGCTGGGCGGTCAGGACCTGGTCGGTTTCACCGGCTCCGCGACGACGGCGGCGCTGCTGCGCGCCCACCCCGCGGTCACCGAGCGCGCTGTCCGGTTCAACGCCGAGGCCGACTCGCTGAACTGCTCCGTGCTGGGACCGGACGCCGGCCCCGACACCCCCGAGTTCGACCTGTTCGTCCGTGGGCTGGTCACCGAGATGACCGTCAAGGCCGGCCAGAAGTGCACCGCGATCCGCCGGGCGATCGTGCCCCGCCAGCACATGGACGCCGTCGTCGCGGCCACCCGGGCAGCGCTCGAGCAGGTCGTCGTCGGCGCCCCGGGTGCCGACGGCGTGACCATGGGCGCGCTGGCCTCGCGGGACCAGCGCGAGGAGGTGTTGCGGGCGGTGGAGCAGCTGCGCACCCACGCGGAGCTCGTCGTCGGCGACCCGACGGACTTCGCCGTCACCGGCGCCGACCGGGAGCGCGGGGCGTTCCTGCCGCCGATGCTGCTGCGCTGCGACGACCCGGCCGCCCCCGAGCCGCACGACGTCGAGGCCTTCGGCCCGGTCGCCACCGTGCTGCCCTACGGCGACCTGGACGACGCCGTCGCGCTGGCCCGCCGCGGCCAGGGCTCGCTGGTCGCCAGCCTGGTCACCCACGACCCCGCCGTCGCCCGGGCGTTCGTGCTGGGCGCGGGCTCCGCGCACGGTCGGGTGCACGTGCTGGACCGCGACGACGCCCGGGAGTCCACCGGACACGGCTCGCCGCTGCCCATGCTGGTGCACGGCGGCCCCGGCCGGGCCGGCGGCGGTGAGGAGCTGGGCGGTATCCGCGGCGTCCTGCACCACATGCAGCGCACCGCCGTCCAGGGCTCGCCAGACCTGCTCACCGGGGTCGGCCACCGCTGGGTCGCCGGGGCGCAGCGCAACTCCGACGACGTGCACCCGTTCCGGAAGTCGCTCGCGGAGCTGCGGATCGGGGACTCGGTGACGGCGGGGCCGCGGGAGATCACGCTGGCCGATGTCGAGCACTTCGCGGAGTTCACCGGCGACACGTTCTACGCCCACATGGACGAGGAGGCCGCGGCGGCAAACCCGCTCTTCGGCGGCCGGGTCGCGCACGGGTACCTGGTGCTGAGCTGGGCAGCGGGCCTGTTCGTCGACCCCGACCCGGGCCCGGTGCTGGCCAACTACGGGCTGGACTCGCTGCGCCTGCTGACCCCGGTCAAGCCCGGGGACAGCGTGACGGTGACGCTGACGGCCAAGCAGATCACCCCGCGCGGGGGCGCCGACCACGGCGAGGTCCGCTGGGATGCCGTCGTCGTCAACTCCGCGGGTGCGCCGGTGGCCACCTACGACGTGTTGACCATGGTCGCCAAGACCTGGCCGCCCGCCGCCTGACCGGAGGGTGGGAGCGCACGTCCCGCGCTCCCACCTCCACCAGGTCAGCTGGCAGACGGGGCCATCAGCTCGAGGGCGATGTTGTCGGGGTCCCGGAACTCCAGGATGAAGCCGACGCCGATGTCCTTGACTCCCCCGTGGGCGATGCCCAGGGAGTCCAGGTGGGCGGCGGCCTCGTCCAGGGCCTCCCGGGTGGCCACCGCGAAGGCGAGGTGGTCCAGACCGGTCCGGTCCTCGTTGAACTCGTCATCGGCGACCGGGCGCAGACCCAGCACCGACTCGCCCAGGGCGTACAGGACCCCGCCGAAGACCCACTCGGGGGCGCCCTCGGCCTGGCCGTCGATCGCGACCGGGAGCGCGAAGACGTCGTCGTAGAACTTCCGTGACCTGTCGATGTCGGTGACGGTCAGGCGGACGTGCGCGTAGTTGCTGGTGGTGATCGGCATAGGTCGGGGGTGCCCGATCCGGCGGACCTCAACCGGGTGCGTGGGAACGCACCTGTCGGACCCACCCGGCATCCTGTCCCGGTGAACACCTTCAGCCGCGACGGTCTGACCTTCGACGTCCGGGACGCCGGACCTCCCGACGGTCCACCCGTCGTGCTGCTGCACGGCTTCCCGCAGCACGCCGGCAGCTGGGACCGGGTGGCCCCGGTGCTGCACGACGCCGGGCTCCGCACGCTGGCCCCCGATCAACGGGGCTACTCCCCCGCCGCCCGGCCCGACGGGCGACGGGCCTACGTCGTCCGGGAGCTGGTGGACGATGTCCGGGCGCTGCTGGACGCCGCCGGGCTGGAGCGGGCGCACGTGGTCGGACACGACTGGGGCGCGATGGTCGCCTGGGCGCTGGCCGCCTGGCACCCCGACCGGGTGACCAGCCTGACCGCGGTCTCGGTCCCGCACCCCGCTGCGTTCACCCGGTCCTTCCTCAGCAGCTCCCAAGGCGTGAAGTCGGCATACATGGCCTTCTTCCAGCTGCCCGGGGTGCCCGAGGCGCTGCTGACCCGCGGCAACGGTGCTCTGCTGCGCGATCTGCTGGTGCGCGCCGGCATGCCCCGCCCGGACGCCGAGGAGACCGTCGCCCGGCTCCGCCCGGCGGGTGCGCTCACCGCCGCGCTGAACTGGTACCGGGCGCTGCCGCTGGGCGCGAGCGACCCGGTCGGCCGGGTCCGGGTGCCCACGCTGCACGTGTGGAGCGACCGGGACGGGTTCCTCGGCCGGGCCGGCACCGAGGCGACCGCCGGCTACGTGACCGGCGACTACCGGCTCGAGGTGCTGCCGGGCGTCACGCACTGGGTGCCCGAGACCGCCGCGGACCGGCTCGGGGAGCTGGTGGCCGCGCACGTGCAGGCGCACGGATGAGGCGGGCCGAGGTGCTGGCGGCGCGGGTCCGGGCGCAGCAGCTGGACCGCACCGCCACCACGGTCGCCGACGCCGCCGTGCTGGACCTCGGGGTGCAGGACACCGGCCCCGACGGCGCGCGGTGGCCCTGGTCGTCCGCGGCGTCGATCCGGACAGCGCAGAGCTGGCCACCGTCTGGTCGCTGCGCGGGGCGCCGCACGTCTACCGGCGGGTCGACCTGCCCGGCGTGGCCGCGGCCACCTCGCCCTGGTCGGACGCCGATGCCGCCAAGCGGGTCTTCGACGCCGCCAAGCCGCTCACCGCGGCCGGCATCCCGGTCACCGAGGCCCTCGACGTGGTCGCCGCCGCGATGCGGGAGGTCGTCACCACGCCCACGGCGAAGGGCGAGCTGTCCGCGGCGCTGACCGCCCGGCTGCCCGCGCCCTACCTGCGGCACTGCGGACCCTGCCAGGCGGTGCACACCTTCGAGCAGCCGTTCCGGCTGGCCGCCCTGCGGGCCGGGCTCGAGCTGGAGCCGGGGACGTCGCCACCGGTGCTCCGCCCGCTGCCCGGGTTCGTCCCCGCCGACGTCGTCCCACCGCAGCTGGACGTCGTCCGGGCGTACCTGCGGTTGCACGGCCCGGCCACGCCGCAGCAGGTCGCCGCGTACCTGGACGCTCCGGTGGCCGAGGTCCGCGCCCACCGCCCCGACGAGGCCGAGGACGTCGAGGTGGAGGGCCAGCGCCGCTGGGCGCTGCCCGGCGGGCCCTGCGGCGACCCGGTGCGGGTCGTCGCGCTGCTCAACCCGTTCGACCCGTTTCTGCAGACCCGGGACCGGGAGCTGCTGGTACCCGACGCCGTCCACCGCAAGGAGCTGTGGCCCACCCTGGGACGGCCAGGCGCGGTGCTGGTCGACGGCGAGGTCGCCGGGCTCTGGCGGCCGCGGACCAGCGGGACGAAGCTGGCGGTCACGGTGACCCCGTGGGGCGACCTCGCCGCCGTGCAGGTCCGGGTGCAGGAGGAGGCCGAGCGGCTGGCGGCGACCCGCGGTCTGGCGCTCGGCGGCGTGACCACCGGCTGACCGGGTAGGGGCGGGACATGACCACTCCCGCCGACACCGGCCACCTCGACGGTCAGACCGTCGCCGTCACCGGCGCGACCGGCAGCGTGGGGACGGCGTTGCTGCGTCAGCTCTCCCGTACCTCGATTGCCGGCGTCCGCGGCCTGTCCCGCCGCCAGCCGCCGGACACCGCGCCCTACGACACCGTCACCTGGCACCACACCGACCTCGGCTCGGCCGACAGCGTCGCGGTGCTCACCGATTTCCTCGACGGCGCCAGCGTCCTGGTGCACACCGCGTGGGCCCTGCAGCCCGGACGCGAGCCCGACCTGTTGCACGAGGTCAACGTCGAGGGGACCCGGCGGGTGCTCGATGCCGCCGGCGTCGCCGGGGTGGGCCACGTCGTCGTGCTGTCCTCGCTGGGCGCCTACGCCGCGGGCGACCCGGCCTCCCGGGTGGACGAGGACTTCCCGACCACCGGGGTGCCCAGCGCGCAGTACAGCCGGGACAAGGTCGCCGTCGAGCAGCTGGTCCGCGACTTCGCCGCCGCGCACCCCGACGTCACGGTCACCGTCGTGCGGCCGACGCTGGTGCTGCAGTCCGCAGCCGCCGGCGCGATCGGCCGCTACTTCCTGGGTCCGCTGCTGCTGCGCGCGGCGCGGGCGGTCCCCGAATCGGTCGCTTCGAGGCTCCCGCTCCCGCTGCCGTCCTCCCTGCACCTGGGCCTGGTGCACGCTGACGACGTCGCCGACGCCCTGGCCCGGATCGTCGACCGCCGGGCGGGGGGCGCGTTCAACCTCAGTGCGGACCCGGTGATGGACGCCGACCAGATCGCGACCGCGCTGGGCACCGTGCGGGTCCCCGTCCCCGGCGCCGTGCTGCGCGCCGGGCTGTCCGCGGCGTTCCACGCCCGCCTGGTGCCCACCGAGCCCGGCTGGCTGGACATCGCACTGCAGATCCCGGCGCTGGACGCCACCCGCGCCCGGACCGTCCTGGACTGGCAGCCTGCGCACCGGGGCGACCGGATGCTCGCGGAGTTCGTGGCCGCGCTGGGCCGCGGCGACGGCGGCGTGGGCCCGGTCCTGCACCCCTGACCCCCGCCCCCAGGCCGGCGGAAGTCGCGAAGAACGCCGCCCCCAGGCCGGCGAAAGTCGCGAAAAACGCCGCCGTCCACCCGGCGGAAGTCGCGAAGAACGCGGGGTCAGGGGCGGGAGGTCCAGGCGTCGACGGCGTGGCTGACGCCGGCGAAGGTCGCGGCGGCGGTCTCCGGGCGGAGGGCCACGAACAGGCCCTCCCCCTCGGCCAGCACGGTGTCCGGGTCCGCGGCGGTGACGATCCGGGCGTGCGCGGTGGACCGGCGTCCCTCCAGGGCGCCCACCTCGGCGACCAGCAGGTGCTCCACCCCGAGCCGGACCGGCCGTCGGTAGGTGACCGTCAGTGTCGCGGTCAGCCCGCCGCGACCGGCCGACCGCAACGCCCGGGCGAGCACGTGGTCCAGCAGCGTGGCGATCGTGCCGCCGTGGGTCAGCCCGGGCGGACCCTCGTGCGCCTTGGGCAGGGTCACCCGGGCGGTCACCCGACCCCCGCCCTCGGAGTCCACGGTCAGCGGCGGGGCGACCGGGCTGCCCGGCCCGTAGACCGGGGAGTACCAGCGCTCACCGGCCAGCGGGTCGTCGACGGCTGCGATGTCCAGCAGCCCCCGGCCACCGACCCGCAGCCGGGCGGCCAGCTCCCGGGCGGCCGCACCCACGGCGGCAAGCTCGTCGGCGTCGACCTCGGTCCGCACCACCGCGTCGACCAGCTCGCGCATCGCCGCCCCCAGGTCGCCGACGGCCTCCCGGCGGTCCGCCCGCGCCGCGCCGGTGAGCAGCTCAGCCACGCCGCATCCCGGCCGCGCGCAGCAGCGCCCCGCCGATGATCACCTTCTGCACCTCGCTGGTGCCCTCGTACAGCCGGTACAGCCGGGCGTCCCGGTAGAACCGCTCGACAGGGGTGCTGCGCAGGTAGCCCAGCCCGCCGTGCACCTGGACGGCGCGGTCGGTGGCCCGGCCGACCATTTCCGAGCAGAACAACTTGGCCGCCGACGGCCCGACCGAGGTGTCCGCACCGGTGTCGTACCGGGCGGCGACGTCGACCACCATCGCCCGGGCCGCCAGGAGCTCGGCGTGCGAGTCGGCGAGCATGGCCTGGACCAGCTGGAAGCGGCCGATCGGCGCCCCGCCCTGCTTCGCGGTCGCCGCGTAGGCCACCGACTCATCCAGCACCCGCTGTGCCATACCGACGCACAGCGCCGCGACGTGCAGTCGGCCCCGGGACAGCACGGTCAACGCCTTGGCGTAGCCGCGCCCCTGCTCCCCCACGAGCGCGTCCGCCGGCACCCGGACGTCGTCCAGGAAGACCTCGGCGGTCCACGCGCCGGACTGCCCGGTCTTCCGGTCGTGTGGCCCCACGGTGACCCCCGGCGTCGAGGCCGGGACGACGAAGGAGGAGATGCCGCGGCCGCCGGTCTGCTCGGGCTCGGATCGGGCGAAGACCACGAACAGGTCGGCGATCGGGGCGTTGGTGATGTACCGCTTCCCGCCGTTGAGCACCCACTCCTCGCCGTCCCGGTGGGCGGTGGTGCGCAGCCCCGCGGGGTCCGAGCCGGCCTCTGCCTCGGTGAGCGCGAAGGAGCCGATGAGCTGCCCGGCCGCGAGCCCGGGCAGCCACGCCTCCTTCTGCGCCTGGCTGCCGAACCGGGCGATGACCTGACCGGCGATGCCGTTGTTGGTGCCGAACAGCGAGCGGAAGGCCGGTGAGGTGTAGCCGAACTCCATCGCCAGCTGCACGTCCTCGCTCATCGTCACGCCCAGCCCGCCGAACTCCTCGGGCAATGCGTATCCGAACAACCCCATCGCGGCGGCGGCCTGGCGGAGCTCGTCGGGGACCCGGTCGGTCTCCTCGATCTCCTCCTCCCGCGGGACGACGACGTCCCGCACGAGCCGGCGCACGGCATCCCTGACCTGGTCGAAGTCCTCGGCGTCCACGCCGCCATCGTGACCCCCCGACGGTGTGGTCGGCCAACCGGCTCCCGCCCGCGCCCGGCGGGGCGGATGGTCCGGGGTGGGAGACCCGGGAGCGTCGTGGCTGCGCGGGCCCTGTCGTGATGGGTGCCTCCTACCGCGGAGTCGAGGCCCTGAGGGCGTCCGAGGCGCTGCCCGTCGCCACCGCCGTCCAGGACCAGGAGCTGCGCCACGGCACGGTGTGCCGACGGTCGACCGACGCGGCCGGCAGATCGCCGTCCCGGTGACCATCAGCCCGCTGCCCGGCTCGCTGGGCTGCTCGTGGCGCTCCACCTGCGCGGGCCGCTGGTCGCCGTCGCCCCGGTGGTCACCGACCTCCGCCGGGACCTCGACGTGGACGCCGGGACCATCGGCCTGCTCACCGGCGCTCGTGGCCTGGTGGCGCCGCCGGTCGGGCTCGTGGTGGCCCCCGGGGCAAGGTCGCTGTGGTGCTCGCTGGCCGGGATCGCCCAGGGCGGCGGCATCACCGTCGTCTTCGTGGCGATCGTGGCGCGCAGCCGGGACCTGGTGGAGAACCGACGGACCTCGGCCATGGTGCAGGGCGGTGGCTACGCGATTGCGGCCACCGGGCCGCTGGTCATCGGGGCCGCGCAGGAGGCCTCGGGTGGCTGGACCGTGCCGACGGTCGTCATCCTGGGTGCCGTCGCCGTGATGGCGATCGCCGGCGGGCCGTCCGCCGGGGCCGTCCACGGACCGCAACGGAAGGGGTCGACAGTGGGTGAACTGGTCGTGCTGAGACA
>JBBSVA010000126.1:0-9348 GCA_038233915.1 Mycobacteriales bacterium
CCCTGGCCGGTCAGGTCGTGCTGATCACCGGAGCCGCCCGGGGCATCGGCGCCGAGCTCGCCCGCCAGGTCGCCGGCCGGGGGGCCCGCGTCGCGCTGGTCGGCCTGGAGCCCGCGCTGCTCGCGACCGTGGCCACCGAGCTCGGCCCGGAGCACCTGTGGGTGGAGGCCGACGTCACCGACGCCGGCGCCCTCGCCGACGCCGTGCAGCGGACCGTCGACGTCTTCGGCGGCATCGACGTCGTCGTGGCCAACGCCGGCATCGCACCGATGAACACCGTCGCGACGGCGTCCGCCCGGGCGCTGGCCCGCACCGTCGAGGTCAACCTGACCGGCGCGATGCTCACCGTGCACGCCGCGCTGCCCGAGATCAGCAAGCGCCGCGGGCACGTGCTGCTGGTGTCTTCTGCGGCGGCGTTCTGGCTGCTCCCCGGGCTGTCCGCGTACTGCGCGGCCAAGGCCGGCCTGGAACGGTTCGGCGACGTGCTGCGGCTGGAGGTGGCGCACCGCGGGGTCACCGTGGCCAGCGCGCACCCGGTCTGGATCGACACCGACATGGTCCGCGACACCAAGGCCGCACTGTCGACGTTCGCGGCCACCCTGGACCGGCTCCCCGGCCCGTTGGGCAGCTACACCTCGGTCTCGGCCTGCGCCGACGCGCTGCTGCGCAACCTGGAGAGCCGCGGCCGCCGGGTCTCCGTGCCCCGCTCGGTGAGCTTCTTCGCCGCCTGGCGCCAGGTCGTCATCGGCGCGGTGGGGGAGAAGCTCGTGCTGCAGCGGGCCGCGACCGCCGTCCCCCAGCTGGAGCGTGAGATCGCGGCGCTGAACGGCGAGGAGTTCGGCGCGAACTCCGTCGAGCGCGGCCGCGCGCGGAGCTAAGGGGGCCAGAGGCCTCCGGCGGTCAGCGCCTACCGTGCTGCGGGTGCGGCGCTACTTCTACGACACCGAGTTCATCGAGGACGGCACGACCATCGACCTGGTGTCGATCGGCGTCGTCGACGAGACCGGCCGGGAGTTCTACGCCGTCTCCACCGAGTTCGACCCCGCCCGGGCGATCCCTTGGGTCCGGCGCAACGTGCTGGACAAGCTGCCCTCGCCTGCTGACAAGGCGTGGCGAACCCGGCAGCAGATCAGGACCTCGCTGCTGGACTTCCTGACCGCCCCGGGCGAGGAGGTTCAGCTCTGGGCCTGGATCGCGGCCTACGACCACGTCGTGCTGTGCCAGCTGTGGGGCGCGATGCCCGCGCTGCCCCGACCGGTACCGAGGTTCACCCACGAGCTCAAGCAGCTGTGGGAGGCCGCCGGCTCACCGCCGCTGCCTGCCAAGTCCCCGGACGCGCACGACGCGCTGGTCGACGCGCGGCACGGCCTGGCCGTCTGGCAGGCGGTGCAGGCGACCCGCTGACTCAGCGGGCCAGCGACGCCCAGTCCTCGGGGTGTCGGTGCAGGTGCTCGGCGACGGTCAGCGGCGGGTGCCCGGTGAACGCCTCGACGACATCGCTGACCACCGACATCTCACCGGAAGCGATCGCGGTGTAGCTGGTCACCCAGCCCTCGACCTCCCAGTCCGGGGCGCCCGAGGGGCGCCGGGTCTCCCACGCCTGCTCGATCGTCTGGTCCGCGTAGGTGACCGTCCGGCCGGTGACCTCGGCCAGCACTGCGGCGGCCTGGGTCAAGGTCAGCGCCTCCGGGCCGGTCACGTCCAGCACCCGGCCGTCGGTGGTCGGATGCTCGCTGAGCAGCACCGCGGCCGCGACCTCGGCGATGTCGTCCCGGGACACGAAGGAGGCCGCGCCGTCACCGGCGGGTGCGGCGATCTGCGCGGTGCCGTCGTCGACGAGGCTGGCGAAGAAGGGCACGAAGTCGGCGTACATGGCGTTGCGCAGCACCGTTGTCCGCAGCCCACTGTCGCCCAGCGCAGCCTCGGTGGCCGCGTGCGTGGCGGTCAGCGTGAACGTCGCGCCGGGCTCGGCGCCCAGGAACGACGTGTAGACGACGCGTTCCACGCCCGCGGCGACGGCGGCCCGGACGGCGGCCAGGTGTTGCTCGGTCCGGTCCTCGGCCTCGGCGGCACTGACCAGGAAGAGGGTGTGCACGCCCTCCAGCGCGGCGGCGAGCCCGACCTCGTCGGAGTAGCCGCCAGGGTTCCCCACGACCTCGGTGCCGGGCAGCTCGGGAGCCCGGGCGGGGTCCCGGACCACCAGGCGCAGCGCCACGTCGTGGTCCTCGGGGGCGTCGGCCAGCAGTCGGGCGACGCGGCCGCCGAGGGCTCCGGTGGCTCCGGTGACGGCGATCAGGCGGGTCATGGGGTTCTCCTGTGCTCGGGGTGCCGGGGTCGTGGCCAGCAACCGCGCCGACCACCGTGGACTTCCCGCACGTCCAGGCCCCGTACCCTCGTGCCGTGAGTCTGACCGAACCCGCTGAGCTGGTCCCCGGCCTCGACCGGTGGCGTGACCTGCCCATCGCCCAGCAGCCGGAGTGGCCCGACCGGGGCGCCCTGGACGCCGTGCTGTCCACCATGGCGACAGTCCCCCCGATCGTGGCCCCCACCGAGGTCGACGCGCTGCGCGAGCAGCTGGCCGACGTCGCGCAGGGCAAGGCCTTCCTGCTGCAGGGCGGCGACTGCGCCGAGACCTTCGACCTCAACACCGAGCCGCACCTGCAGGCCACCACCCGCACGTTGCTGCAGATGGCCGTCGTGCTGACCTACGGCGCGAGCGTGCCGGTGGTCAAGGTCGGCCGGGTCGCCGGGCAGTACGCCAAGCCGCGGAGCTCGAACACCGACGCGCTGGGCCTGCCCTCCTACCGCGGCGACATGGTCAACTCGCTGAACCCGGTGCTCGCCGACCGCATCCCGGACCCCAACCGGCTGCTGCGCGCCTACGCCAACTCCGCGGCCGCGATGAACATGATCCGGGCCTACGCGCGGGGCGGGCTCGCCGACCTCAACGCCGTGCACCACTGGAACCAGGACTTCGTCGCCAACAGCCCCGCCGGGGTCCGGTACGAGGTCATCGCCCGCGAGATCGACCGGGCGCTGGCGTTCATGCGCGCCTGCGGCATCGACCACAGCGCGCTGCGCAGCGTCGAGCTGTTCAACAGCCACGAGGCGTTGATCCTGGACTACGAGCGGGCCCTGCTGCGGATGCACGAGGGCCGGCCGTACGCGCTGAGCGCGCACTTCGTGTGGGTCGGCGAGCGCACCCGGCAGATGGACGGCGCGCACATCGAGTTCGCCTCGAAGCTGGCCAACCCGGTCGGGGTCAAGATCGGCCCGACGACGACACCGGATCAGGCCACCGAGCTGGTCGAGCGGCTGGACCCCGAGGGGCTGCCCGGCAAGCTCACGCTGATCAGCCGGATGGGCAACGGGAAGATCCGCGACGTCCTGCCGGCGATCGTGGAGAAGGTCACCGCCAGCGGGCACCAGGTCGTCTGGCAGTGCGACCCGATGCACGGCAACACCCACGAGTCGACGTCGGGCTACAAGACCCGGCACTTCGACCGGGTCGTCGACGAGGTGCTCGGCTTCTTCGAGGTGCACCGTGGGCTGGGCACCTGGCCCGGCGGCATCCACGTCGAGCTCACCGGCGAGGACGTCACCGAGTGCCTGGGCGGCGCCCAGGAGATCAGCGACGAGGACCTCAACAGCCGGTACGAGACGGCCTGCGACCCCCGGCTGAACACCGGGCAGTCCCTGGAACTGGCGTTCCTCGTCGCGGAGATGCTGCGTGGCTGAAAGAGGACCCCGCTGCCCCCACCACTCGCAGGCTCGCGTCGGGCCCCTACAGCGGAGCCGAGAGGCATGACGGAATGACAGATCTCCTGGTCGACCTCCGCAGCGACACCGTCACCCGGCCCACACCGGGCATGCGCGCGGCGATGGCCGACGCCGAGGTCGGGGACGACGTCTACGGCGAGGACCCGCTGGTCAACGCCCTGGAAGCCCGGGTGGCAGAGATGTTCGGGCACGAGGCGGCGCTGTTCGTGCCGTCCGGGACGATGGGCAACCAGATCGGCATGCGGCTGGTCTGCCAGCCCGGTCAGGAGGTGCTGGGGGACGCCGACGCGCACGTCGTCACCTACGAGATGGGTGCCGCGGCCGCCGTCTTCGGGCTGTCGACCCGCACCGTCGTCGGGCCCGGCGGGCTGCTGGACGCCGACCAGCTCATCGCCCAGGTCCGCCCCCGGGGCGACTGGCACCTGACCGCCACCGCCGCGGTGGCGGTGGAGAACACGCACAACCGCGGTGGCGGCCGGGTCCAGCCCCTCGCCGAGCTGGAACGGCTGTTCGCCTGGTCGCGCACCGCCGATGTCGCCGTGCACCTGGACGGCGCCCGGATCTGGAACGCCGCGGCCGCCTCCGGGGTCTCGCTGGAGACCTACGGCCGGCTCGCCGACACCGCCTCGGTCTGCCTGTCCAAGGGCCTGGGCGCCCCGGTCGGCTCGGTGCTGGTGTCCTCCGCCGCCCGGATCAGCGAGGGCCGGTTGTGGCGCAAGCGGCTGGGTGGCGGGATGCGGCAGGTCGGGGTCCTCGCCGCGGCCGGGCTCTACGCGCTGGACCACCACCTGCCGCGCCTGGCCGACGACCACGCCCGGGCCCGGGTGCTGGCCGACCGGCTCGGCGTCGACCCGGCCACCGTGCACACCAACATGGTCGTGCTGGACGGCGTCGAGGCACCGCTGGTCGCGGAAGCCGCGAAGGCCCAGGGCGTGCTGGTCGGCCAGGTGAGCCCGACCCGGGTGCGGCTGCTCACCCACCTCGACGTCGACGACGCCGCGGTGGACCGCGCCGCCACCGTGATCGGCGCCCTGCTCGACCGGTGAGAGCCTCGCGCCGTGCGGACGAGGCAGCTCAGCCGAACGTCACCAGGATCGTCACCGCGGTGCCCGGGTCGACCACGGACCCGGCGCCCGGCGTCTGACGGAGGACGGTGTCGCCGAAGAACTGGGTGACGTCGACGGTCAGGCCCACGGCCTGCAGCGCGGCGGTGGCCGCGTCCTTGCTCTGCCCGACGACGTTGGGCACGGTCACCTGGACCGGCCCCTCGGACACCTGCAGCGTGATGGTGCTGCCGTAGGGCTGGTTGCCGGTGGGGGAGACGGCCATCACCTGGCCGACGGCCACCGCGTCGCTGCGCCCCGCCGTCCGTTCCACCTCGAAGTCCAGGTCCTCCAGTGCCGACTGGGCGGCGTCGGGGTCCATCCCGACCAGCTCGGGGACGTCCGCCGTCGCCGGCCCCTGGGACACGGTCAGCGTGACGCCGGACCCTCGGGGGAGCTCGGCGCCGGGGGCGGGGTCGATGGAGACCACCCCGCCCGCGCCGACGGCGTCGCTGCGCTCCCCGACGGTGGTGACGACGAGCTCGCCCCCCAGGGCCTCGATCGCGGCCTGTACGGCGTCGGCGGGCTGGCCCACCAGGGCGGGGTCGACGGTGAAACGCTCCGGCCCCCGGGAGACCACCAGCTGGACGTCGCTGCCCCGGATCGCCGAAGCGCCTCCCTCGGGGTCGGCGGAGATGACGACGCCGGCGGGCACGTCCTCGCTGAACTGCTCGTCACCGAGCACCGGGTCCAGGTCGGCCTCCTGCAGGAAGCCGATGGCCTGCTGCTGGCCCTGGCCGACCACCGAGGGCACGTCGGTCCAGCGGCCGGACCCCAACCACCAGCCGATCGCCCCGATCGTGACGGCGAGCAGCAGCACGATGGTGATCGCGAACCGGGCCCGGCGACGACGGATGTGCTGCGAGACGCCAGGCCGGGCCGACGGCGGACGCGGCGCTGTCTGGTGCGGCGGGCGGTCCAGCGGGGGACGCCGGGAGCCCACAGCCCCGGTCGGGGCGAGCGGGACCATCGCGGTCCGCCCGCTGGCCCGCTGGGCGCTCAGCACCTCGGTGCGCGGGTCCGCGCTGCCCGGCCGGGGCTGGGTGGGCCGGTTCGTGGGCCGCAGCGTCGCGGGGTTGACCGTTGTCCGGCCGGTGGGCACCGGGGTGCGGCCCAGGCCGAGGTCCCGGCGCAGCTGGTCGATCTCGGCCAGGAAGGCGCCGGCGTCCAGCGGCCGGACGCCGGGGTCGCGCCGGGTGGCGCGGGCGACGAGCTCATCGACCTGCCACGGCACGCTCGGCGTCTCCAGCGACGGGGCCGGCACGTCGTGGTGCACGTGCTGGTAGGCCACCGCCAGCGGGGTGTCCCCGGCGTAGGGCGGGTGACCGGTCAGCAGCTCGTAGAGCACGACCCCGGCGGCGTAGACGTCGCTGCGGGCATCGGAGCGCCCGCGCTCGAGCTGCTCGGGGGACAGGTAGGCGACGGTGCCGATCAGCACGCCGCCGGTGTGGCTGGTGTGCCCGGTCCCGGCCACGGCCCGGGCCAGGCCGAAGTCGGCGACCTTGACCTGGCCGTCGATGGAGATCAGCACGTTCTCGGGCTTGACGTCGCGGTGCACGATGCCGGCCCGGTGCGCGGCGGTGAGCCCGGCCAGCACCGGCTCCAGGACGGCGAAGGCCTCGCCGACCGTCAGCCGGCCCCGGGCCTGCAGCAGGTCGCGCAGGGTGCGCCCGCGGACCAGCTCCATGACCAGGAAGACCAGGCCCTGGTCGGTGCCCTGGTCGCTGACGCTGACCACGTTGGGGTGGCTGAGCATGGCCGCGGCGCGGGCCTCCCGGGTGAACCGGTCGACGAACGCGGGGTCCCGAGCCAGGTGCTCGACCATGACCTTGACGGCCACGACCCTGTGCAGCCGCAGGTCGGTGGCGGCGTAGACGGTGGACATGCCGCCACGTGCGATCCGCTCCTCGAGGCGGTAGCGCCCCTCGAGGACCAACCCGACCACGGGGTCGGTCACGGCGGTGTCCACGGCGGTGAGTCTACGAGCGGACCCTGGCCGGGAGCCCGAACGACGCGAGGGTGCAGGTCACGCGCAGGATCCCCGCTCACCCGGTGCGGACGACGGTGTCGGGGGTCACCTCGGCCAGGCTCGCCAGGCCGCACAGCGCCATCGTGTGGGCCAGCTCCTCGGTGAGCCCGGCCAGCACCCGGGTCACCCCGGCCGCCCCGCCGGTGGCCAGGCCCCAGGTGGTCGGCCGGCCGAGGAAGACCGCCCGGGCGCCCAGGGCCAGCGCGGTGAGCACGTCGGAGCCGGTGCGGACGCCGCCGTCGGCGTAGACCTCGACGTCCGCCCCGTCCGGCGCGGTCTCCCCGCGGACGGCCTCGACGACCTCGGGCAGCGCGTGCGCGCTGGCGACCGCCGGGTCCACCTGCCGGCCGCCGTGGGTGGAGACCCACACGGCCGAGGCCCCGGCCTGCACGCAGCGGGCGGCGTCGTCCCCACGCAGGACGCCCTTGACCACCACCGGCAGTCCGGAGAGCTCGGCGTAGCGGCCGATGTCGTCGAAGGTCCAGGTCGCGGTGGCGTTGGCGGACAGCGCGGGTCGGTCGTCGGCGGCCGGGTGGTTGGCCATCCGCAGCCCGGCGGGCAGCGCGAAGTCGTTGACCAGGTCCCGTCGACGCCGTCCGAGCATCGGCAGGTCCACGGTGAGCACCAGGGCCCGGTAGCCGGCCTGCCCGGCGCGGCGGGCCAGGTCGGCGGTGTGCCCGGCGGAGTGCAGCCGGTAGAGCTGGTACCACTTCGGGCTCTCGGGCTCGACCGCGACGACCTCTTCGACCGTGTGGTTAGCGCTGGTCGACACACACATCAGCGACCCGGTCGCGGCGGCCCCGCGGGCGGTGGCCAGCTCGCCCTCGGGGTGCGCCATCGCCTGGTAGGCCCACGGTGCGACCCCGACCGGGGTGGCCACGCGGCTGCCGAGCAGCGTCGTCGACAGGTCGACGTCGCCCACTCCGCGCAGCACCCGCGGCCGCAGCCGCCACGACCGCCAGGCCAGCGGGGCCTCCGCCACGGTGATCTCGGTCTCTGCCCCGCCGGCGTAGTAGTCGTAGACCGAGGGCTCCAGGACGGCGCGCGCCTGGGCCTCCAGGCGGGTCAGGTCCAGGAACGGCGGCTCGCGGTCCGGGTCGTCCGGCAAGGGCTCCTCGCCGGGGTCACGGCGACGCTGGGTCAGGGTGCTCACGACACCGACCTAAGCTCACGGGTGTGGAGACGTACACCCCCCAGGAGGTCGCGCAGCTGATCGGCGTGTCGGCGAACCGGGTCCGGCAGCTGATCAACGACGACAAGCTCATGGCGGTGCCGGGCAGCGGGCGCGGCAAGATCCCCCAGGACTTCATCCTGGACGGCGAGGTCCTCCGTCACCTGCCCGGCCTCATCACGGTGCTCTCGGACGCCGGCTACACCCACGACGAGCTCTTCGAGTGGCTCTTCCGGGAGGACGAGTCGCTGCCGGGCACCCCCGTCCAGGCGCTGCGCGACGACCGGCACACCGAGGTCCTCCGCCGAGCGCAGGCATCCGCGTTCTGACCTGATGGAGTCCCACGGCGCACGCATCTGGATGTGCACCGACGCGTGGTCCCTCCGACTCCACGGGAGTGCACCGTGGGCCAGCTGACCTACCTCGCGCTGCTGGTCGGTGTGCTGGTGGTGACCGCGCCGCTGGAGTTGGTGCTGCACGTGCGGGTCTACCCGCGGTGGCGCCGGTTGCTGGTCGCGGTGCTGCCCGAGTTCACCGTCTTCGTGGTCTGGGTGCTCTACGCGATCGCGCAGGGCCACTGGGACTACAGCGACGTCTACACCCTCGGTGTCCGGCTGCCCGGCGGCATCCCGGTCGAGGAGGTGCTGTTCTTCCTCGTCGTCCCACTGGCCTCGGTGCTGGCGCTGGAGGCGGTGCGCCGGGTGACCGGGTGGAACGCCGGGTACCCGGCCGAGGAGGCTGACCGGTGAGCTACAGCGCGCTGGCGGTGGTCGCCGTCCTCGCCGTCCTGGTGGTGGACCTGGCCGTCTACCGGACCCGGATGGTGACCCGGAAGTCCTACTGGACCGCCTACGCGATCATCGTGTTCTTCCAGCTGCTGATGAACGGCGTGCTCACCGGCCTGGGCGTGGTCACCTACGACCCGGGCGCCATCTGGGGTCCGCGGATCGCCTACGCCCCGGTGGAGGACCTGCTCTTCGGCTGGGCCATGGTGACCCTGACCCTGGCCAGCTGGGCGGCGGTCAACCGGCGGGCGAACACGGCCAGACGGCGCGGCTTGGACACCGACACCCGGCCGTCCAGCACCCGGTAGTCCGCGCGCTCGATCGCCCCGAGGATGCCGCCGTACAGGTCGGTGGCCGCACGCACGCAGTCCCGGGACTCCGGGGCGAGCATCGGGGTGCCGGGGGCGGCGTGGGGGTGGCGGGGCCGGGCGACGGCGACCAAGACCCCCAAGAGCAGCGGGTCACCGGCGGCGGCGTGCG
>JBBSVA010000127.1:0-9130 GCA_038233915.1 Mycobacteriales bacterium
AGCCCGCCCAGCGCCACGATGCGGAGGCCTCCCTCGGCCAGTGCCGGCGGGGTCTTCAGCTCGGGGTGCGTGCGGCTCATGGGGGAGACGCTACGGCCCCGGTGTGCGGCACCGACAGCGTGACCGGGATTCCGCGCGGGTGAGGGTCCCGTACCCCCGAGGCCGGCGGTCGTCCCGGCCCTCGCGGTCCTCGGGCTGCCTGGCGATTCGCGGCCAGACACCCCTTCTCGGACCACCCCAGTGCTCGGACCACCCCAAGTGCTCAGACCACCCCAGCCCGCTGCAGGAAGTGCCCGACCGTGAAGGGGGTCGGCTGGGGACGCCATCCTCGACCCGCGTTGACATAGCTGGTCCGGTCCAGTGCGAGCAGCGTCAACATGGTGCCGGCCACGATCGATCCGCCGACCGGCCCCAGGTGGCTGCCCTGGTGGAGGAGCTCGGCCTCCTTCAGCACGTAGAACCACAGCGGGGCCTTGCCGCCCCAGCCCGGGTCGGTCAGGCCCAGCTCGGCGTTGGTGAGAGCGCGCGCGCCCAACTCCACGGCGACGTCCTGACCGGCCGGCAGCCCCAGTCGGGCCCCGCGGAGGAGGTTGCGCTCAGCCAGGTCGGTGTACAGCGGCACGCTCGCCCGGGACACCACGCTGTTCGGGAGGTCGTGCAGCGGCGCTGCGAGCTGGGTGTCCATGCGCCGGGAGAAGTTCAGACCCTCGGGGCGCGGACGCCCGGGCACGTCGAAGAAGTAGGTCCAGTCCGCGCGGTACGTCGGCGGGACCGGTCGCCCACCGGCGAGGCTGTCCCGCCCGTCGGCCGGGTGCGGGAACACCGGACCGGTGTGTGCGTCGTTCATCTCGTACTCGGGACGGATCATGCTGTGCCCGAAGCGGTAGGCGGCGACCGAGAACTCCAGCGGGATCATCGGCCGGTTCGGGTTCTTGGGCTTGAAGAACTTGATCTTGGTGCCGAGTGCGGACAGGGTGTCAGTGAGCGGCTGGCCGACGATGCGCGGCAGGAACTCGTGCACCAGCAGCCACTGGTAGTGCCACTGCGTCAGCCGGCGGGCCTCGATGAACGTCCGTCCTTCGGCCATCAACGTGTTGTGGAAGTGCAGGAACCCGGCGTGCAGCTGCGCGATGATCAGGTTCTCGTCGTTGCGCGGGTCCCCCAGGTGAGCCGAGCCGTCGGCCGCTCTGGGCAGGTCGGGGACTCCGTCGTGGTCTCCGACCGCCAGCCACCCGGGACGTGCGGGGTCGTAGAGCTGCGGATCGGTCTCCGCCCCGCGGCCGTAGACCGACCCCAGGTCGAACGCCGCCGTGTCGAAGTTCCGCAGTGCCTTGGGATCGACCTGCTGGTCCCCGATCGAGGTCGCGTCCCGGGTGATGTCGTGGTCGAAGAACTGACCCAGGAACGTGTAACCCCCGGTCACTGCGTGGTTGTCCCCCGAGTCACCGTCACTGGGGTCCTGGCCCATCGCGCGAGGGTCGGCCATGCTCCGCGCCAGCTGGCCCGACAACGCGTCGGGCGGGGAGAAGGCCGGCAGCTTCTTGAACATCAGGCCGAACCGGCCCTCCTGCTGCCGGCCGACCGTCGTGGCGATGTCGGCACCTCGAGGAGCACCGACAGCGTGCTCCCAGGTCGGCGTGGTGGTGCCGGGCGCAGCGTTGCCGGTGCCGGTCAACGCGACGAGCGGCGTGGCCACTACCCCCACAGCCGTCCCGCGGAGCAGACCTCGTCTGGTGAGGGTGCGCATACCGGCCGATGGCTGGCCGCTGGTGCCGTCGGGATCGTCCATGACCGTCCTCCGTGTCTGCTGGCCTGCGCCGCCATGGTCGGGGAGGTGGATCGACGACAGGTACCCCCTCATCTGGGTGGGCGCGACCGCGGACCCCGATCCGGAGGCAGTGGCCAGGTCGAGGCTCCAGGGGACAGCGCCGGGGTGCAGCTCACGGGTGGGGGCCCGCTCGGACCGCGGTGCCCTCTCAGCCGGCCCAGCTGACACCCCGACCGGCAAGGAAGGGCTCCGGGTCGACGTGTGCACCGGAGGCCACCACCTCGAAATGGAGGTGGCAGCCGGTGGAGTCACCGGCGCTGCCGACCCGGGCGAGCTGCTGGCCGGCCAGCACCTGCTGACCGACGACGACCAGGATGCCGTCCTCGGTCATGTGCCCGTAGCGGGTGACCAACCCGCCGCCGTGGTCGACGACGACGAGGTTGCCGTACCCCTGCGCCGGCCCGGCCCGGACCACCGTGCCGGGCGCAGCGGACAGGATCGGGGCACCACACCCTGGGGCCAGGTCGATCCCGGCGTGCTCTCGCGTCCCGCTCCCGGTGGGATCGGCCCGCAGGCCGAACCCGCTGCTCACCGGACCGTCGGCGGGCCTCGTCCACCCCCCTCCCGGCACCGACCGGATGATCGGGCTGGCCGCCGTGCAGCTCACCGAGCCCGTCCCCGGGGTGGCCCCCACCGGGGATGTGCCGGTGACGGCCGTGAACACGGTGAGTGCGGCGTCCCACCAGCGTGCGTAGTGCCACGGGTCGGCGTTGCGTTGAGTCCGGTGCGCCGCGATCGTCGGCGGTAGCTGCTCCCACCCTGGTACCTGCACGAGGGCACGGAAGAACGAGGTGGACGACGCGGTGGGGTCCATCCGGTCGGCGTAGCTGCCCCAGGCGCCGTTCGCCCGCTGTTGGAACAGCCCTCGCGAATCAGGTCCGACCGCGTCGCCGTGGTCGACTACCAGGAGCGAGGACTCGCCCATGGCAGTCATCACCCCGATGACCAGCCCGCGCGAGGAGACGCCCAGGGTCCGCCCGGCAGCCACCACCGCTGCAGCGTTGTCCAGTTGCTCAGCGGTCCAGCCCGGCACCGCGACGGCGGCTACCGGTGCTGCCGCGACCTCCACCGCAGGAGCGGCGCAGCCCGCGCCGGAGACCGGTGGCGCCGGGGTCAGCAGCACCACCGCCCCGGTGAGGCCGACGGCGAGCAGCAGGGGGACGAGCGCGGCCAGCCACGGCCACCGGGACCGGGTCCTCATGCGATCTCGCCCTGGTCCCAGGCGAACCGCGCCACGAGCCAGGCGGTGCCGTCATCGGTCCGGGTGAGCAGCACCGAGCACGTACCGGTATCGGTGGGTACGGCCACCACGGCGAGCAATTCGGTGGGTCCTGGCAGGAGCTCGGGCTCGCCGACCACCGCCTCGGCCGGGACGAGCTCGGGGTCCGTGCCGAGGTAGGCCTGCGCCGCGGTCGGCGACAGGAAGGGCAGGACCGTGGACCACCAGGACGCGGGGTCGGGGTCGTGGCGGGTGAAGGCGGTGACGGCGGCCGCGGCCGTGGTCAGTGCGGCCGAGGTGGCCGCTGGCCCGGTGACCGGAGCCGGGAGCTCGGTGGGCAGACCGCTGTCGCGGGGCACCGTGGATCCCTCGCCCGGGACGTCGGGCTGCGCAGCCGCCGGACCTGTGGCGATCGAGACCGTCGCTGATCCTGGTCCACTGCAGCCGGACAGCGCGGACACCGCAGCCACGACCACGACGACCACCGACAGCGAGTGACGTGACAGGTCCCTGACGACCACCAGCGGCCCCCCCGGACCGCGGCGTCCGTCGCATCGGGTCTGGATCACTGGGGTCCTCCCGGTCCGTGCCCACGGGGGCGTTCTCCCCTGCGAGTAAAGGGGGTGCCGCAGGGGGCGGGGACCCCCAATGTCGGGCGTTGTCGTCCTCGGGACCTCCCGCGACCGTAGGGCCAGCGGTGTGTGGGGCGAGGGCTTCCCGCCGGGACGAGGGGAGTCGACCGTGGTCTCGACCGATCGAACGGTGCAACCGGCCGGGATGCTGTTCGAGCCGGACCTGCCGCCGGCTCGCGCCCGCCTGCTCGGAGCGGGGCCGGGCCTGAGGCGGGGCCGTGCGACGACGCCGAGCTCCAGGGCGGTGGAACACGGGCAGGCCGTGCAGTCGGGACCATCGATGCCGCAGCCGGGGGTGCCCCTCCTCCGCGACGCGGACCGGCTGCCCCGCGTCGCGGTGCCTTCGACGACCGGCCTGTGCTGGGTGGGAGCCCACGGCGGATCGGGGGCCAGCACGCTCGCTGCCCTCGTCCCGGGCAGTACCTCGGTGGGACTCGCGTGGCCCCGGGCGGCGGATGCGTCAGGTCCACCCGTGACCGTGGTGCTGGTCGCCCGCAGTGATGCCAACGGTCTGCTCGCTGCCCAACGAGCGGTCGTCGAATGGGCCTCGGGGTCCGTCGACGGGGTTCGGCTGCTCGCGCTGGTCGTCGTCGCCGACGCCCCGGGCCGGCTGCCGCGACCGCTGCGCCAGCTCCGTCGACTCGTCGGCGGAGGGGCTCCGCAGTGCTGGGAGCTCCCCTGGGTCGAGGAGTGGCGCCGAGGGAGCCCCCCGGTCCTCGAGGATGCCCCGGCTGCGTACCGCCGGTTGTGCCGTGTCCTGGTGGGCGGCACGTCGGTGTCTGCTGGAGGGGCCCAGCCCGACGGTCCGGCTGCCCCGGTGACCCGTGAGACCGGGCCGACGGCAGTCGTGGTGGGTGGGCCGAGATGACCGGCACGCTGGCCGGTCCCGTCGTGGTGGCCGTCCTCGATCCCGGTCAGGGCATCGCACCACCCGGGTCGGAGGGGATCGTCACGATCGTGCAGTGGGTCGCCTGGGTGGTGCTGGCGCTCTGCGTCGTCGGGGTGCTCGTGGTCGGGGGGAGCATGGCGGTGGCCCACCGACGCGGGGGTCAGGGCAGCCAGTACGCGACCGACCTGGCCTACGTGCTGGGCGGGGCTGTCCTGGTGGGGTCGGCCTCCGCACTCGTCGCGGCCCTGGTCTGAGCCGTCGTGGCTCCCGATCCCTCCGACGTCGCCTCCGACGACCCGCCGGTCGGGCCGGCCTTCGACCCGGCCGCCGTGCCGGTGGACCAGTCGGTCCCGACGGACTCGTCATCGGGCGCCCTGCTCCCCGCCGGGACGACCGATCCGGCGCAGGTCTTCCCCGACCCCAGCCTGCCGCCGCCCGGGACCGGCGTGCCCGAGACGGGCGTCAGCGACCCGCTGACCGCACTGGCCGATGGTGTGCACCGAGCGGTCGGTGATGCCCTCGCAGCCCTCACCCGGGTGTGGACCGGATCGTCGGGAGAGGTGGACGAGGGGGCTGTGGACGTCGTCTCCGGTCCGCTCACCTGGTACCTGGGTGCGGCGGCCGTGGCATCGGTCCTGGTGGCCGGGGGCAGGATGGCCTGGCAGCGCCGCGGGCAGCCGGGTGCTCAGCTGGTTCGTGGGCTGGGCACGCTGGTGCTGGTGTCCGGCGCCGCCCTGGCTGCGGTGGGCCTCGCCGTGACGGCGGCGGACGGTTTCGCCCGGTGGGTGCTGGCCGGGGCGACCGACGACCTCGCCACCAGCTTCGACGGACTGCTGGCCGCCGACGGGACCACCGGGCTGACCCCGGTGCTGGGCGTGCTGGTGGACAGCAGCGCCGTCGTGGCCGTCACCGTCCAGATCCTGCTGCTGGTCGCGCGGCTGGCCGCGCTGGTGCTGCTGACCGGGGCCTTGCCCCTGACGGCGGCGGCGCTGAACACCGAGACCGGACGGCGCGCGTTCACCAGGGCGACCTCCTGGTTGGTGGCCCTGGTCCTCTTCCAGCCCGCGGCCGCACTCGTCCTCGCCGTGTCGTTCCGGGTGGCTCCGACCGCACCGGGCGCCGAGGACCCGTTGGTGCGCAGCCTGACCGGTACCGCGCTGCTGGTCATGGTGGTGGCCTGCCTCCCCGTGCTCCTCCGGCTCCTGGGTCCAGCCGTCGCCACCGTGCTCGCCCGCGGGGGCGAGGACCACGGCACCGATCGCGAGGTCGCACCCAGCGGTGCCCGACCTCTGCCCGCCGGCGCGATCGTGGTCGGGTCGGCCACGGTGGTCGTCCCGCGGGCCTCGATGGATCCTGGTGGATCCGCTACCACTCCCGTGGCGCCGCCCCGGCTCCTCCCGGTCGTGGTGAGTCCGGTGTCGGGACGCATGGCCGGATCCGGCGCCGACCTGAGCACCCGGCGACCCGGGTTCCGGGCAGAGGCGGCCCGACGGTGAGCGTGCAGAGCCCGGTGACCGCGGCCCGGACCTACGGCAACTGGCGGCGACCTGCCGGCGCGGGGCTGGGGGCCTTGGGGACACTCGGGACAGGACTGCTGCTCCTGTCCGCCATCGCGGTCATCGGGGCGCTGGCCCTCGGTGGGCTCGTCTGGGCCATTGCGGTCGCGGGGGGCAGCGGCCTGTTGTTGGCCCTGCTCGTCGTCCGGGACCGGCATCACCGCTCCGGGCTGGACCGGGTCGCCGCGCGGGTCGGCTGGGCCCGGACCCGGCGGCGGAGGGCGCACGTCTACCGTTCGGGGCCCCTGGGGCTGCTGCCCTGGGGGACGAGCCAGCTGCCGGGACTCGCGGCCGGGTCCCAGCTCAGCGAGTGGCAGGACTCCTACGGCCGGCGCTTCGCGCTGGTGACCCTGCCCGCGACCCGGCACCACACCGTAGTCTTCGCCACCGAGCCCGACGGCGCGTCGCTGGTCGATGTGGACCAGGTGGACACCTGGGTGGCGCACTGGGGTGCCTGGCTGGCCGGGTTGGGCACCGAGCCCGGCGTGGTCGCGGCGTCGGTGACCGTGGAGACCGCACCGGATTCCGGCGCCCGCCTGCGCCGGGAGGTCGAGTCCGCCACGGTGGCCGGAGCCCCTCCGGTGGCGCGGGCCATGCTCGCCGAGGTGGTCCGGGACTACCCGGTCGGGTCGGCGACGATCACCGCCTACGTGGCGCTCACGTTGTCCGGCAGCGGGCGGTCCGGGGGGCGGCGGGGGGTCGACGCCGTTGCCCGCGACCTGGCGACCAGGCTGCCCGGACTCACCCAGCGACTGGCGGCCACCGGGGCGGGAGCTGTGCGGCCGGTGACCGCGCAGCAGCTCTGCGAGGTGATCCGCACGGCCTACGACCCGACCATCGCGCGGGTGCTCGACGAGGTGCACAGCGACGGCCAGGATCCCCGTCTGCGGTGGACGGACGTCGGGCCGATGGCGGCGCAGGCCGGCTGGGGGGAGTACCGCCACGACGGCGCGTGGTCGGTGACCTGGTCGATGACCGGGGCGCCGCGCGGTGAGGTGTTCTCCTCGGTGCTGACCGACCTGCTGTCCCCGCACCCCGACGTGGACCGGAAACGGGTCACCATGCTCTACCGCCCCCTGGATGCCGGCCGTGCCGCCCGCGTGGTGGAGCACGACCGTCGCAATGCCGACTTCCGGGTGGGCTCGTCGTCCAGACCGACGGCGCGGGTGCTCGCCGAGCAGCGGGCGGCGATCCGCACCGCGGAGGAGGAGGCGCGCGGCGCTGGACTCGTCGACCTGGGCATGCTGGTCACGGCCACGGTGCTCGACCCGATCGGGGTGGACGGCGAAGCGGCCTCGGGCGCGGGGATGGCCCTCGACGCGGCACGGGCCGCCATCGACACGTTGTCGGCGACCGCCCGGGTGCAGTTGCGTCCGGTCTACGGGTCGCAGGACTCGGCTTTCGCCGCCGCGCTCCCGCTGGGGATCGTGCTGCCCGCCCACCTCAGCGTCCCGGCCGAGTTCCGGGGTGCGATGTGACGCGCCGACAGGCCGCGGTGGAGACGCCACGGACCACCGGACCGAGTCCGGGGCCGCGGGGCTGGACCGGGCGGTACCGGGGCGCCGCGGTCCAGGTGGAGGCAGCGGACGAGTGGCGGGCGACGACGGTGCAGGCCTGCGGGTTGTGGCCGTTCGCCGCCGGGACCGGGACGCCGATGACCGGAGTGCCCCTGGGCCGTGACCTGCGTACCGGGGCCACGCTGTGCTGCGATCCGGTGAGTTGGTTCCAGCGGGCCAAGCTGATCAGCAACCCCTCCGCGTTCGTGCTAGGGCGGCCCGGGCTGGGGAAGTCCACCGTCGTCCGGCGGATGGCCCTCGGTCTGGCCGGGTACGGCGTCCTGCCGCTCGTGCTGGGTGACCTGAAGCCCGACTACGTCGACCTGGTGCAGGCCATCGGGGGGCAGGTGATCGCCCTGGGCCCGGGGAGGGGGCATCTGAACGTGCTCGACCCCGGGGAGACCCGGGCAGCTGCACAGCGGCTCACCGGGGAGGCCCGCACCCGCCTCCTGGGGGAGGCGCACGCCCGACGCCACACCACGGTCGCTGCGTTGATGACCGTCATGCGCGGGTCTCCGCCCAGCGACCGGGAGGAGACCGTGCTGGACCGCGCGCTCCTGGTGCTCGACGACGTCCACGACAGCGATCGGCATGGTCCACCCACGTTGCGGCAGCTGTTGCAGGTGCTGCGCGCCGCACCGGCCGACGTCCGGGCAGCTGCGTTGGACCGGGGTGACCGGGACCGGTACGACCAGTTGACCGAGGACCTGGAGGCCACGCTGGTCGGGCTGGTCGACGGCGGCCGGTTGGGCCGGGTGTTCGGCGAGCAGACGTCCACCCCGATGCGGCGCGATGCACCGGTGGTCTTCGACGTGTCCGGGATCGACGACGCGCAGTCCGAGCTGCAGGCCGCGGTGCTGCTGGCCTGCTGGAGTCACGGCTTCGGCGCGGTGACCGTGGCGCACGCCCTCGCCGACGCCGGGTTGGAACCGCGTCGGCACCACTTCGTCGTCCTCGACGAGCTGTGGCGGGTGCTGCGGGCCGGCCGGGGGATGGTGGACCGGGTCGACGCACTGACCCGGCTCAACCGGCAGCGCGGTGTCGGCGTCGCGATGGTCAGCCACTCGATGAGCGACCTGCTCGCACTGGGCAACGAGTCCGACCGGATGAAGGCGCGTGGCTTCGTCGAACGTGCCGGGATGGTGATCTGCGGCGGACTGCCCTCGGCCGAGATGACGCTGCTGGGTCAGGCCGTCTCGCTGTCCCAGGCCGAGCAACAGCTGCTCGTGGGATGGCAGGACCCACCAGCGTGGGACCCCGTACCGGGGGTGCCTCTGACCCCGCCCGGTCGGGGCAACTTCCTGGTCAAGGTGGGCGGCCGGCCGGGGATCCCGGTGCACGTCGCGCTGACCGGGATCGAGCGCAGTCTCAACGACACCGACAAGTTGTGGCACGAACGATCCGGTGAGCGGGTGGACGGCGCCCCCCTCACCTGACCCGGCGCGCCCGC
>JBBSVA010000128.1:0-9114 GCA_038233915.1 Mycobacteriales bacterium
AGCCCCGGAGTCCAGCTTCTGCTGGTCGCGGGTCGAGCGGGCCCGGACGGTGTCGACGTCCGCCTCCAACCGCTTCTGCTCACGGTCGAGGTCGCGGACCTCGGTCTGCGCGCGCACCACGTCGGCGGAGAAGGCCCGCTGGGCCTCCTCCGCCGACGTGACGGCGGCGTTCTCGGGAAGGGTGCGCCGACGGTGGGCGAGTTGCGCGAGCGCGACGTCCTCCGCGGCGAGTGCCAGCAGTCTCTGCTGGTCGAAGTGGTCGGCCTGCACCCGTCCAACCTACCCGCGCTCGGGCTCCTCCCCGACCGACGCCGCGGTCCGCCCCGGCGCCGAGGCCAGCGGGTCGGGCAGGTCACGCACCGACGGGTCCTCCCGCTCGGCGGTGTAGTCGGTGTCCGCGGTGCCGTCGACGCCGTCGTCGACCTTCATGGCCCGCAACACGAACGTCGCCACGACGGTCACCAGCAGGTTGACCAGCAGCGCCACGAAGCCGGCATAGACAGTCGTCGTCGTGTCGAAGCCGAGCTTCCCGAGGGAGAACGCCGAGCCCCCGAAGTGCTCACGGACGACGACGCCCCCGGGCCCGACCCGCTGGACCGAGTACAGCGCCCACAGGGCGGTGAGCATGCCCGCGGTCCAGCCGGCGATCAGCGCGCCGCGGTGCATCCATCGGGTGTACAGCCCGATCCCGACCGAGGGCAGCGTCTGCAGGATGATCGCCCCGCCGATGAGCTGCAGGTCGATGGAGAACTGCGGGTCGATGAAGATGATTGCCGCCACCGCCCCGACCTTGACCGCCAGCGACGCCAGCTTGGCGACCTTGGCCTCCTGGGTCGGGGTGGCGTCCTTGCGCAGGTACTCCTTGTAGATGTTGCGGGTGAACAGGTTCGCCGCCGCGATGCTCATGATCGCCGCGGGCACCAGCGCCCCGATGCCGACTGCGGCGAACGCGACGCCGGCGAACCAGCTCGGGAACATCTGCTGGAACAGCGCGGGGACGATCGTGTTGCCGTCGCCGTCCACCGGCTGGGTGCCGGCGGCGATCGCCATGTAGCCCAGCAGTGCGATGAACCCCAGCGCCAGGCTGTAGATCGGCAGCAGGCTCATGTTCTTCTGCAGCGTGCCGCGGCCCTTGGCGGCCAGCACCCCGGTGATCGAGTGCGGGTACAGGAAGAGCGCGAGCGCCGAGCCCAGCGCGAGGGTCGCGTACTGGACCTGCCCGGTTCCCGGCAGCAGCAGCCCGCCGGTGCCGGCCAGGTCGAACTTCTCCTCCGCGGCCCCGAAGATGACATCCCAACCCCCGAGCTTGGTGGGGATGACGATGACCGCGACGATGATCGTCAGGTAGATCAGGATGTCCTTGACGAAGGCGATGAGCGCCGGTGCGCGGAGACCCGAGCTGTAGGTGTAGACGGCCAGGATCAGGAACGCCACGATGATCGGCAGCTCACCGGTCACGCCCATGGTCTTCAGCACGGCCTCGATGCCGACCAGCTGGAGCGCGATGTACGGCATCGTCGCGACGATCCCGGTGATCGCGACCAGCAGGGCCAGCGTCGGGCTGTCGAACCGGGACCGGACGAAGTCCGCCGGGGTCACGAACCCGCGCACGTGGCTCACCGACCACAGCCGGATCACCACCAGGAAGATCAGCGGGTAGACCACCACGGTGTACGGCACGGCGAAGAACCCGGCCGCGCCGGCCCCGAACACCAACGCCGGGACGGCGACGAACGTGTAGGCGGTGTAGATGTCCCCGCCGATGAGGAACCAGGTGATCCAGGTGCCGAAGCTGCGCCCACCCAGGCCCCACTCGTCCAGGTGCATGAGGTTGTCGGCCCGCCGCCAGCGCGCGGCGCCGAAACCGAGCGCGGTGACGATGACGAAGAATGCGGTGAAGACCGCGAGCTCGACGGTGTTGATGCCCTCCACGACTCAGCCCTTCTTCCCGCGCTGGTGCGCGCGAAAGACCAGCGACGTGGTGAGGACGCCGACGAGGACGAAGGTCAGCTGCACCCAGTAGAAGAACGGCCAACCGAAGAGTTCGGGCTCGGCCCGGTTGTACAGCGGGACCAGCAGCGGCAGCGCGATCGGCAGCAGCAGGAGCCAGTTCCACGGGCTCTTGTCGCTGCGCCGCGGCGCGAGGTCCTCGGCCCGGCGACGGACGCCGGGGCCGGGCTCCCCGCCCGGGTTGGCTGGACTGCTCACGAGGTCCCCCCTCCCCGGGGGGGGACCCCCGGGCTCAGTCGGCCGAGGAGTCGGTCCGACGGACGGTGCGAGTGGCGTCGACCCCCAGGTCGTCGTCCGTGTGCTGGGACACGTGCCACGTCCAGGGATCGGTCCGTCGCCGGCTGACGGCGACGTCCACCCGGGCCCCGAGGTCGCGGTGCAGCACGTCCGCGGCCACCGGGAGCCAGGGCCACTCGGAGGCGAAGTGTGCCACCTCGCACAGCGCGGGCCCAGGCACCTCCTGGGCCTCGGACACCGGGTGGTGCTTGAGATCGCTGGTCAGGAACACGTCGGCCCCCGCCGCGGTCGCTGCACCGATCAGCGCGCCGCCGCTGCCGCCGCAGACCGCGACGGTTCGAACCAGCCGTTCCGGGTCGCCGGCCACCCGCACACCACCCGCGGTCGCCGGCAGCACGGCGGCGGCCCGCTCGGCGAACTCGCGCAGCGTGATGGGGTGGGTCAACTCGCCGAGGCGGCCCAGGCCGGCCCTGGTCGGGGTGGAGGAGTTCTCGAAGAACGCGTAGCCCGGGTCCTCGTAGGGGTGCCACTCGCGCAGCGCCCGGACGACGTCCTCCCGCTGGGATCGGGGGACGACCATCTCCAGCCGGGTCTCGGGGACCCGCTCCAACGTCCCGTGCGAGCCGATGGCCGGGTTGGTCTCGTCGCCCGGGATGAACGTGCCGGTGCCGGTGGTCTGCCACGCACAGCGGGTGTAGTCCCCGATGACGCCGGCACCGGCGGCGGACAACGCGTCGACCAGCCGGTCGCTGTCGTGCACGGGTGAGAAGACCACGAGGGTGTCGGTGAGCGGCGCGGAGACCGACTCCAGCGGCAGCGTGTCCCGCATGCCCAGCGCCGCGGCCAGGGCGTCGTTGACCCCGTGGTCGGCGGCCCGGTCGGCGTTGGTGTGCGCCACGAACAGGCCGATGCCGGCCCGGATGAGGCGGTGCACGATTCGCCCCTTGGGGTCGTCGGCCGACACGCCGTGCACGGGGGTCAGCAGCAGCGGGTGGTGGGTGACGATCAGGTCGACGCCGCTCTCGATCGCCTCGTCCACCACCGCGGAGGTGGGGTCGACGGCGAACAGCACGGACCGGACCGCCTCGGCGGGGTCGCCGCACACCAGACCGATGGCGTCCCAGTCCTCGGCCAGGGCCGGGTCGTACCGCGCCTCCAAGGCCGCGACGACCTCGGTCAGCGGGGCGCCGGGCAGCGGGAGCTCCCGGACCGTCGCCAACGGGTCGTCGATCGCACCTTCGTGCGCCAGGAGTGCCACAGGACCGGACTGTAGGTGAGCTTCCTGGCGTCGGCCTGTCATGCGGAGGAACCCTGCCTCGACAGGGGCAGGGGTCGGGTGATCCGGTTCACGGGCCGCAGTGCTCATCTCCCGGAGTTCGTACGCCGGACGCCTTCTGGACGGGTCCGCGCCGGAGTCCTGGCCTGTGGTACGTCTCACCACCACGAACGACGACGGATGTCGCCGTCGAGCCGCTCCTCGGGACGGACCGGCCCCGGTTCGCCTACGGCCCGGGTCCGGAGGCTCCTCAAGCCCCGACGTAGGCGGCCAGGTGCTCGCCGGTCAGCGTGGATCGGGAGGCGACCAGGTCGGCCGGGGTGCCCTCGAAGACCACCCGACCGCCGTCGTGGCCGGCGCCGGGACCCAGGTCGATGATCCAGTCGGCGTGCGCCATCACCGCCTGGTGGTGCTCGATGACGATCACGGACTTGCCGCCGTCGACCAGCCGGTCGAGCAGGCCCAGCCGCTGGTCGACGTCGGCCAGGTGCAGGCCGGTGGTGGGCTCGTCGAGCACGTAGACCCCACCGCCCTCGATCATCCTGGTGGCCAGCTTGAGCCGCTGGCGCTCGCCGCCGGACAGCGTGGTCAGCGGTTGCCCGAGGGTCAGGTAGCCCAGGCCCACGTCAGCGAGCCGCTCGAGGATCTTGTGCGCCGCGGGAGTCGCCGCCTCCCCGGCCGCGACGTAGTCCAGCGCCTCGGTCACCGGCAGCGCCAGCACCTGGCTGATGTCCTTGCCGCCGAGGGTGTACTCGAGCACCGCGGCCTGGAAGCGCCGGCCCTCGCACTCCTCGCAGGGCGTGGAGACGCTGCCCATGCTCGGGATGTCGGTGTAGACGACGCCGGCCCCGTTGCAGGTCGGGCAGGCGCCCTCGGAGTTGGCGCTGAACAGTGCGGGCTTGACCCCGTTGGCCTTGGCAAAGGCCTTGCGGACCGGCTCGAGCAGGCCGGTGTAGGTCGCCGGGTTGCTCCGCCGGGAGCCCTTGATGGCCCCCTGGTCGACGCTGACCACGCCCTCCCGGCCGGCGACCGAGCCGTGGATCAGCGAGCTCTTCCCGGACCCGGCGACCCCGGTCACCACGGTGAGCACGCCGAGGGGCACGTCGACGTCGACGTCACGCAGGTTGTGCGCGGTCGCGCCGCGGATCTCGAGCACCCCGGTCGGCGTCCGGACATCGGTCTTCAGCGAGGACCGGTCGTCCAGGTGCGCACCGGTGAGCGTGCCGCTGGACCGGAGTCCGGCCAGCGAGCCCTGGTAGACGATTTCCCCACCGGCGGTGCCCGCGCGCGGGCCGAGGTCCACGACGTGGTCGGCGATGGCCATGGTCTCCGGCTTGTGCTCAACGACGAGCACGGTGTTGCCCTTGTCGCGCAACTGCAGCAGCAGGGCGTTCATCCGGTCGATGTCGTGCGGGTGCAGCCCGATGGTGGGCTCGTCGAAGACGTAGGTGACGTCGGTGAGCGAGGACCCCAGGTGCCGGATGAGCTTGGTCCGCTGGGCCTCACCGCCGGACAGCGTGCCGGCCGGCCGGTCCAGGGAGAGGTAGCCCAGACCGATGTCGGTGAACGCGTCCAGGGTCTGGCGCAGCGACTCCAGCAGCGGGGCGATCGAGGGCTCGTCCAGCTCGCGCACCCAGGCGGCGAGGTCGCTGACCTGCATCGTGCAGAGCTCGGCGATGTTCATCCCGGCGACCCGGGAGGAGCGGGCAGTGTCGTTGAGCCGGGTGCCGTCGCAGTCCGGGCAGGCGGTGAAGGTGACGGCGCGCTCCACGAAGGCCCGGATGTGCGGCTGCATCGCGTCGACGTCCTTGGCCAGGAAGGTCTTCTGGACCTGAGGGATGATCCCCAGGAAGGTCAGGTTGATGCCCTCGACCTTGATCTTGGTGGCGTCCTTGTAGAGCAGGTCCCGTAGTTCGCGGTCGGAGAAGTCCCGGATCGGCTTGTCGCAGTCGAAGAACCCGCAGCCGCGCAGGATCCGGCCCTGCCAGCCGTCCATCGACCAGCCGGGGATGGTCAGCGCACCCTCGTTGATCGTCTTGTCGGCGTCGTAGAGCGCCGTCCGGTCGAAGTCGGTGACTGCGCCGCGGCCCTCGCACCGGGCGCACATGCCGCCCTGGACCCGGAACTCCTTGCGCTCGACTGTCCGCCCCGCGGCCGGGTCGCCCTTCTCCACGGTGAGCCCGCCCTTGCCGGACACCGTGGCGGTGTTGAACGAGAACGCCTGGGGTGAGCCGATGTGCGGCGTGCCCAGCCGGCTGAACAGGATGCGCAGCAGCGCGTGCACGTCGGTGGCGGTGCCCAGGGTGGAGCGCGGGTTGGCGCCCATCCGCTCCTGGTCCACGATGATCGCCGTCGTCAGCCCCTCGAGCACGTCGACCTCGGGCCGGGCCTGGTGCGGCATGAAGCCCTGCAGGAACGCCGGGTACGTCTCGTTGATCAGCCGCTGGGACTCCGCGGCGATCGTGGCGAAGACCAGCGAGCTCTTGCCCGACCCGGACACCCCGGTGAAGACCGTCAGCCGGCGCTTGGGGATGTCCAGGCTGACGTTCTTGAGGTTGTTCTCCCGCGCGCCGAGGACCCGGATCAGGTCGTGGCTGTCGGCGGCGTGCCGTGCGGGCGACCCCGGGTCGACCTGCTCGGCCGTGGTCATGGCGTCTCCCTCGCGGCGGGCCCGGCGGGCCCTGGTCGGTGTGCAGGCTGTGCGTGTCTACCGGATCGGAGCCGTCCGGCGCACCGTCCCGGGGCTGGGCGGGCGGTCAGTCCATCAGCGGGTCGGCGTCCTCACTGGCGGTGAAGGCGGCCCAGAGCACCGCGTACGGGCCCTCGACGCCGGTCAGCTCGTCGTGCGTGCCGGTCTGCACCACCCGGCCGCGGTCGAGCACCACGACCCGGTCGGCCCGGGCGGCGGTGGTCAGCCGGTGCGCCACGACGATCGTGGTCCGCCGGTGCGTCAGGGCGTCAGCGGCCCGGTCGACGGCGGCCTCGGTGGCCAGGTCCAGGCTCGCGGTGGCCTCGTCGAAGAGCAGCACGTCGGGGTCGACCAGCTCGGCGCGGGCCAGCGCGAGCAGCTGCCGCTGCCCGGCCGACAGCGACCGGCCGCGCTCCCCCACCCGGGTCCGGTAGCCCTCGGGCAGCCCGGCCACCATCGCGTGCGCGCCGACCGCCCGGGCGGCGGCCTCGACCTCGGCGTCGGTGGCGTCGGGCCGGCCGTAGGCGACGGCGTCGCGCACGCTGCCCTCGAACAGGTAGGCCTCCTGGGGCACCACGCCCAGCCGGGCCCGGTACCCCAGCAGGTCCAGCTCCCGCAGGTCGTCGCCGTCGACCCGGACGGCACCGGACGTGGGGTCGTAGAACCGGGCCATCAGCTTCACCACCGTCGACTTCCCGGCGCCGGTCTCCCCGACCAGGGCCACCGTCTCCCCCGGCGCGATGGTCAGCGAGACGTCCCGTAGGGCCGGGGTCTGCGCGCCGGCGTAGGCGAACGTCACGTGGTCCAGCACGACCTCCCCGCGCAGCGGGCCGACCGGGCGGGGCGCCGCGGCGGCCGGTGTCGAGGTGGGGGTGCGCAGCAGGTCGCGCAAGCGCCGCAGGCCGACCGCGGCCTGCTGGTAGCTGTCGAAGACCTGGGACAGCGACTGCACGGGGGAGAAGAAGGTGCCCACGTAGAGCAGGAAGGCGACCAGCACACCGACGGTGATCGTCCCGGCGCTCAGCCGGGCGGCGCCGACCAGCAGCACCGCGGCCACGGCGACCTCGGACAGGAACTCCACGAACGGGAAGTAGGTGGCGATGTAGCGCTGGGCCCGCAGCCGGACGTCCCGGTAGGCGCGGGCCCGCTCCCGGAACACCCGCAGCGACAGGTCGGTGCGGACGGCGGCCTGGGTGACCCGCACCCCGGCGACGTCCTCCTGCAGCCGAGCGTTGACCGCACTGACCCGCTCGCGGGCCTCGGTGTACGCCGGCACCGAGCGCGCCCGGAACCACACGGTGACGACCACCAGCACCGGCAGCGTGGCCACCAGGACCAGCGCCAGCTCGGCGTCGAGCAGCAGCAGCGCGACGAGCACCCCGACCAGGGTGAGCACGCTGACCACGGCGGTCGTCAGACCGGTCTGCAGGAACGCCGACAGCGCGTCGACGTCGGTGGTCATCCGGGTCATGATCCGACCGCCGAGCTCGCGCTCGTAGTAGTCCAGACCCAGTCGCTGGAGCTGGGCGAAGGTCTTCACCCGCAGCGTGTAGAGCAGCCGCTCGCCGGTCTTGCCGGTCAGCCAGGTCGACCCGATGGTGACCGCCCAGTCCGCCAGCACGACGACCAGCGCGACGGCGGTGATGCCCAGCAGCGCGGCCAGCGAGCCGGCCGACACCCCACTGTCGATGCCGCTGCGGACCAGCGCCGGCACCGCGATCTGGGCGCCCGCGTCGGCCGCGGTGAGCACCAGCGCGAGCGCCAGGGCCCACCGGAAGGGCCGCAGCAGGCCGACCAGGGTGAACCCGGGGTCGGCGGCGCGGGCCCGGGCCGGGGGCACGTCGGGCTCGTCGTTCGTGGGCGGCAGCGCGGCGACCAGCTTCCGCAGCCCCGGGGTGGGCGCGGCGTTCGCACTGGCAGCGCCGGGGCCGCCGATGGAGGTCACGGCAGCCCGGCCCGGGCCGTCGTCACGGTGCTCGGAGGCGGCGACCTCGGGCCAGGCGGCCGGGTCGGTGCCGCCGGACACGGGCGCCGGGGGCACCTCCCGCACGGACTCGTCCACACCGGACAGCAGCAGCCGGTAGAGCGGGGAGCGCTCCTCCAGCTCGGCAGCGGTGCCGATGTCGACCACCCGGCCGGCGTCCAGCACGGCCACCCGGTCGGCGAGGGCCAGCGTGGAACCGCGATGAGCGACCAGCAGCGTCGTCCGGCTCGCCGCGCCGTGCGCACCGGTCCGCAGCGCGGCGTGGATCCGGGCTTCGACCGCGGCGTCGACAGCCGAGGTGGCGTCATCGAGCACCAGCACCCGGGGGTCGGTGAGCAGCGCCCGGGCCAGCGCGACCCGCTGTCGCTGCCCCCCGGACAGGGTCAGTCCCTGCTCGCCGACGACGCTGTCGTAGCCCTCGGCCAGCTCGGCGATGAAGCCGTCGGCCTGGGCGGCCCGCGCAGCGGCCCGGACCTCGTCATCGGTGGCGTCGGGCCGGCCGAAGGCGATGTTGGCGCGCACCGTGTCGGAGAACAGGAAGCTGTCCTCGAAGACCACGCCGAGCGCGCCGCGCAGGGCATCGGTGTCCAGCTCCCGGACGTCGACCCCGCCGATCCGCACCGCACCACCGGTGACGTCGTAGAACCGCGGCAGCAGGGTCACCACGCTGGACTTGCCCGACCCCGACGTGCCGATCAGCGCCAGGGTCTCCCCCGGCCGCACCCGCAGCGAGACCCCGGACAGCACCGGCGCCCCGCCGTCGAAGGCGAACGTCACGTCGTCCAGCTCGACCGCCAGCGGCCCGGCAGGCACCGGCAGCTTCCCGGGCACCAGCACCGGCTCGGTGTCGACGACCTCGAGCACCCGCTCGACACCGGCCCGGGCCTGCTGGCCGATGACCAACAGCGCGGCGAGCTG
>JBBSVA010000129.1:0-8960 GCA_038233915.1 Mycobacteriales bacterium
AGGTCACATGTCCGAGCCCCGCCCGCTCCGCAACCCCGACCTGCTCAGCGTCTACTGCAACGACCACCTGGCCGCCGCGGTCGGCGGGATGGAGCTGGTCGAGCGAATGCTCGGCGTGCACGCCGGCACGGCCCACGAGCCGGATCTGCGCACCCTGCACGCCGAACTGCGGGAGGAGCGGGCCGGGCTCGAACGGCTGGTCCGCTCGCTCGGCCTGCCGGTCCGCGGCTACAAGCAGGCTGCCGTCTGGGTCGCTGAGAAGCTCGCCCGGGTCAAGCCGAACGGCCGGCTGCTGCGGCGCTCCCCGCTGAGCACCGTCATGGAGTACGAGTTCCTCACCGCGGCGGTGCTGGCCAAGCGGGCCGGCTTCGAGAGCCTGCTGGGCCTGGCCGCCGTCGACCCCCGGCTGGACCGGGTGCTGCTGGACGAGCTGATCCGGCAGGCCGACCGGCAGCACCGCTGGCTGGCCGAGACCCGGCGGCAGGTCGCCGCCGAGGTGTTCGGCGGTCGGGCCGAGTCCGCCGACGACAGCTCTGCGACCTGAGCGGGCCCTCCTGCGGCGCCGGTGTCGGACCCGCGGAGTAGGAAGCAGGCATGTGCCACGACCACGACAGCCGCCCGCCCGCCCCGCCGCGCACCGGTGACGTCGCCGAGCGGGGCACGCTCACGCTGACCGCCGCCGACGGCACCGAGCTGTCCGCGGCCTACGCGGCCCCGGCCGGCACCCCGCGGGCGGGCGTCGTGGTGCTGCCCGACATCCGCGGCCTGCACCCCTACTACGTGGCACTGGCCGAACGGTTCGCCGAGGCCGGGCTGCCGGCGGTCGCGATCGACTACTTCGGCCGGACGGCGGGCCTGGCGGCCACCGGCACCCGCGAGGAGGACTTCGACTGGGGGGCGCACATCCCGCAGACCACCGAGGCCGGGGTGGACGCCGACGTCACGGCGGGCATCGAGTACCTGCGCAGCCGGACGACGCCGGACCTACCGGTGATCACCGTGGGCTTCTGCTTCGGCGGCAGCCACTCCTGGCGGCAGTCCGGCGGGGACCTGGACCTCGCGGGCGCCGCCGGGTTCTACGGCCGACCGTCGATGGTCGGGGACGCCGCGGACCGGGCCACCAAGCCGGTCGTGATGCTGATCGCCGGGGCGGACTCGGCCACCCCGGTCGAGGACCAGCAGGCGCTGGCCCAGCGGATGCGCGCCGCCGGGGCCGACGTCGACGCGGTGGTCTACGACGGCGCCCCGCACTCATTCTTCGACCGGGCGTTCGGCGAGTGGGCCGCGGCCTGCGACGACGCCTGGGAGCACGTGCTGGGCCTGGCCGACCGGGTGGCCGCGGGCTGACCCGGGCGCGCTGACCCGGGATGGTTTACCCGGCACGGTTGCCCCAGGACCGCTGACCCGGGATCGCCGACCCGGGACCGGTCGACCGGGATCGTGACCCGGAGCGGTGGGAGCGGGTCGGCCGGTGCAGGATCGAGTGGTGACCGACCCGCTGCACGCCGACTGCGGCTCCTGCGCGGCGCTGTGCTGCGTGGTGCCGGCCTTCGCTCGGGGCGCCGACTTCGCCCTGGACAAGCCGGCCGAGACCGCGTGTCCGAAGCTGCAGGCCGACGACCGCTGTGGCATCCACCCGGTCCTGCGCGACCGCGGGTTCCCCGGCTGCACGGTCTACGACTGCTTCGGTGCCGGCCAGCACGTCACGCAGACCGTGTTCCCCGGCCTGGACCGACACGACCGGGTGGAGCTGCACCAGGTGGCCACGGTGTTCCTCGTCGTCCGCGCGCTGCAGGAGCTGCGGTGGCTGGTCCGGGAGGCCCGCGCCCTGGATCTGCCCAGAGCGCTGACCGACGAGCTGGCCGAGGTTGACGACGAGCTGGTCCGGCGGGTCGAGGGGACCCCCGAGCAGCTGCGGGCGGTGTCTGTCGACGTCGTCCGGGCGCGGGTGAACCCGTTGCTGACCCGGGCCAGCGAGCACGCCCGGCGGTCGGTGCGCCGGTCACGGGACCTGCGCGGAGCCGACCTGGTGGGCGCCGGGCTGGCCGGTGCGGACCTGCGGGGTGCGAGCCTGCGCGGGGCGGCGCTGCTGGGCGCCGACCTGCGCGGGGCGGACCTGCGGTTGGCCGACGTCACCGGCGCCGATGTCCGGGGCGCCCAGCTGACCGGCGCCGACCTGCGCGGCGCGCTGTTCCTCACCCAGGCCCAGCTGGACGCCGCCCGCGGGGACGCGACCACCCGGTTGGACGGAGCGCTGCTCCACCCCGCGCACTGGGCGCCGGCTGCCTAGGCTCGGCGGGGTGAGCGAGCAGAACACCGGGGCGGCCGCTGCGCCGCCGGTCGACCCCGACGTCGTCGAACTCGCCGGACGCGTCTTCGACCTGGCCCGCGAGGGCCATACGGAGGACCTCGCGGCCCATCTCGAGGCGGGGGTACCGGCGAACCTGACGAACGACAAGGGCGACACCCTGCTGATCCTGGCCGCCTACCGGGGCCGGGCCGAGGCGGTCGCCCTGTTGCTGTCCCGGGGTGCCGAGCACGACCGGGTCAACGACCGGGGGCAGACGGCCCTGGCCGCCGCGGTCTTCCGGCAGTCGGCGGAGACCGTCGAGCACCTGCTGGACGCCGGCGCAGACCCCGGTCACGGTCAGCCGGACGCGCGGGCCACCGCGGAGTTCTTCGGACTGACCGCGATGACCGCCGTGCTGGATCAGCACGACCGGTGAGGCTGACCTCGTTGGACGGCGCGTGGCTGGACCTGCGCGTGCTCCGGCGGCAGACCGTGGAGCAGCGTTCGGTAGAACTGGGCCGGCCCGACTGGTCGGAGAGCTGGGTGCTGGTCCGCGGCGAGGTCCGCACCGCCGACGGGCGGCACTGGGTCTTCCGAGAGCCCTGCCTGACCCCGTGGGAGGCCCAGCGCCTGGGGTCCTGGCTGCGCGCCGTGGGCCGGGCGCCCGAGGAGCTGGTGGGGGAGGGCCTGGTGTTCCGGGAGCCGGCCCTGTCCTTCGTTCTGGATGCGGCCCGCGAGGACCGGCGGCTGTTCCGCACCCACCTGGCCGGCGCGGCCGCCTGGGCCGACCCGGACAGCGGGGTGCTGCTGGGCGGGGGCGTGCCGTTGGACGTCACCGCGGTCGAACTGGCGGTCGCGGCCCGGGCGTGGGTCAGCGAACTGGAGGCCAGCGAGTAGCGGCCGCAGGATGCTGCCTGCGGCCGCCGCTCACAGGCCGGCTCAGCGGCGCCGGAGGGCCCAGCGGGCCAGCAGCACGACCAGCGCCCCGACGGCGACCGACCGCCACGGCAACGGCTCCCGGCGCACGGTGGCGGCCAGCGTGCGCGGCGAGCCGAACCGGACCGAGCGGGAGCCGGTCAACCCGCGGCCCAGACCGGAGTCGACGCCGCGGCCGAGTTCGGCAACCCGGCCCCGCGGTCCGGTGACGTCCAGGTGCAGCCCGGCGTCGGTCAGGGCGCTGGCCAGGCCACCGAGCGCCCGGGGCCCGCTGCCGACGGTGACCCCGACCGGCCAGGGGACGCCGGCCGCCGAGCGCCACAACGCGACCGGGTCCGAGGCGGTGAGCCGCAGGTCGGTGCCGCTGCCGGTGAGCCGGGCCTGGTGGCCGTCGACCGTCAGGGCGAGGTCGGCGGTCACCTCGAGCCGGGCAGGGACGCTCATCCCTGCGAGACGCCCTCCGCGGTGGTGATCCGCAGCGTGCCGTTGAGCTTCCAGGTCGCCCGGGGGGCGTCGGCGCCGATCTCGCGGGGCACCTCGACGGTCATGTCGACGAACTCGTAGTTGATCGCGGCGCCCTTGCCGGTGAGGTAGGACCACATCTCCTTGCCCAGGTCGGCGAAGGAGCGGGTCTCAGTGGTGTCCGTGGGGGAGGTCATGTCCCAGGGGTGACCGGGATCCTCGATGTGAAACGTCGTTTACGCGGATCGTCGAGTGAGGATGATCGCGTACTCGAAGACCCGCCCGTCCCGCTCGACGGGCAGCACGAGCTGCTCGGTGTCGACCGAGCCCGGCACTGCGGCCAGCCGGTCGAGCAGTGCGGGGGAGGGGGCGGCCGACCAGATCGCCAGCACCCCGCCCGGGCGCAGGGCGGCCAGCGCGGTCGCCAGCCCGGCCGTGGAGTACAGCGCGGCGTTCGAGGCGTGCACCAGGAAGTTCGGGCCGTTGTCGACGTCCAGGAGCACCACGTCGTACCTGCCCGGGGTGAGCGCCGCGGCGACGTCCCCGGCGACGAGGTCCAGCCGGGGATCCCCGACCCGGCGGAGCCCCGGCAGCAGGCCCTGCGCAGCCCAGTCGATCAGTGCCTCTTCGAGCTCGACGACCACCACCTCGGCCACCCCGGGCATCGACAGCACGGCCGCCGTGGTCCAGCCGAGGCCGAGCCCGCCGACCAGCACCGACAGCTCGGCGCCGTCCAGCCGGGCCAGCGCCTCGGTGGCCAGGGTGCGCTCGGTCGAGGTGTCGACGTCGTCCATCGCGAAGACGCCGTCCACCACGAGCTCGGTGACGACGTGGCCGTCCGCCGTGGTCCGCCGCCAGAGCGCCACCTCGCCGTGCGGCCCGTGGACCCGGCCGAGTTCCTCGTGCACGGACGTGATCCTGCCCGCGTCGGGCAGTCTGTGGGGGCTCTCGGGTGTAGACCTCATCCGTGACTCATCGCCGCGCCCACGTCGTCTGGGCGGTCGGGCTGGCCGCCTACGTGGTCGCGGTCTTCCAGCGGGCCTCCCTCGGGGTGGCGGCCGTCGACGCGCAGCAGCGGTTCGACGCCGGGGCGTCGGCGGTCAGCCTGTTCCTGGTGTTGCAGCTGATGGTCTACGCGGCCCTGCAGGTCCCGGTGGGCGTGCTGCTGGACCGGTTCGGCTCCAAGGCGCTGATCGCGGCCGGCGCGGTGACCATGGCCGCCGGGCAGCTGCTGCTGGCGCTGGCCACCGACGTGCCGACCGCGATCGCCGCCCGGGTGCTGGTCGGCGCCGGGGACGCGATGACCTTCATCAGCGTGCTGCGGGTGGTCACGCTGTGGTTCTCCGGGCCCACCGTGCCGGTGATCACCCAGCTCACCGGCATCCTCGGCCAGCTCGGCCAGATCGCCGCCGCCTACCCGCTGGTGCTCGCCCTGCACCGCACCAGCTGGACGACGACGTTCCTGGGCGCCGCCGCGATCAGCGTGCTGATGGCTGTGCTCGTGATCGCCGCGCTGGCCGACGCCCCGCCGGGGACGCCGGTCGCCCCGGTGGCCGGCTGGGCCGAGATCCGGAGCAACGTCGCCGGCGCCTGGCACGAGTCCGGCACCCGGATCGGGCTGTACACCCACCTGGTCACCCAGTTCTCCGGCACGGTCTTCGCGCTGCTCTGGGGCTACCCGTTCCTGGTGCTCGGCCAGGGGCTCACCGCCGGCACCGCAGCCGGGCTGCTCACCCTGCTGGTCGTCGTCGGGATGATGATCGGCCCGCTGCTGGGCAAGCTCTGCGGGCGCTGGCCGCTGCGTCGCTCGGCGCTGGTGTTCGGCATCGCCGGGCTGACCACGGCGGCCTGGACCGTCGTGCTGCTGTGGCCCGGTCGTGCGCCGCTCTGGCTGCTGGTGCTGCTGGTCGTGGTGCTGGCGACCAACGGGCCCGGCTCGATGATCGGCTTCGACTACGCCCGGACCTGGAACCCGGTGCAGCGGCTGGGCAGCGCCAGCGGCGTGGTCAACATCGGCGGGTTCGTCGCCTCGCTGCTGACCGTGCTCGCCGTCGGCGCGGTGCTGGACGTGCTGACCCCCGGTACCTCGGCCGACTACGACCTGTCGGCGTTCAAGGCCGCGTTCAGCGTGCAGTACCTGTTCTGGGCGATCGGTCTGGTCGGGGTGCTCAAGCACCGCCGCAAGCTGCGCGAGCGGCTGGCCGGTGACGGCGTCGTGCTCACCCCGCTCTACACCGCGATGCGCAGCCGGATGGGCCGCCGCTGAGTGCTCGGCCGGGCCCCGCCGGTCGAGACGGGCTGGGCCGGGTCACGCGGGGTCGACGAACCAGTCGGTCTGCGGGTCCGGGCCGCCGCCGTAGACCGACAGGTCGGTGACCCCGGCGGCGCGCAGCACGTCGTCGTCGATGAACGTGCGGCCGGTCGGGCGGGACGGGTCGGTCAGCAGGGCGACGGCTGCGTCACCCATGATCTCCGGGCTGCGCGACCGGCCGGCCAGCTCCTCGCCACCGATCACGTTGACCACCGCGGCGGTGGCGATCGTGGTGCGCGGCCACAGGCAGTTGGCCCGCACGCCCTGCTCGGCGAGCTCGGCGGCGAAGCCCAGGGTCAGCAGGGTCATGCCGTACTTGCTCAGCGTGTAGGCCGGTGCCATGCCGAGCCACTGCGGCGCCAGGTCCACCGGCGGGGACAGCGTGACCACCTGGGCGTCGGGGGAGACGAGCAGGTGCGGCAGCGCGGTCCTGGTGAGCAGCCAGGTGCCCCGGCTGTTGACCTGCTGCATCAGGTCGAACCGCTTGGCCGACAACTCCGCGGTGGGGGTCAGGTTCAGCGCGCTGGCGTTGTTGAGCACGACGTCGACGCCGCCGAAGGTCTCCACCGCGGTGGCGACGGCGCGCTGGACGTCGGCCTCCTCGCGGACGTCCCCGACGACGGCGACCGCGCGGGCCCCGGTCTCCTGGCCGGCGACGGTGATCTCCTCGACCGCGGTGTGCACGGTGCCGGGCAGTCGCGGGTCGGGCTGGTCGGTCTTGGCCAGCAACACGCTGTTGGCGCCCCGGCGGGCGGCGGCCACCAGGATGGCCAGCCCGATGCCGCGGCTGCCGCCGGACATGACGATCGTGCGGCCGGTGAGGTCGGGGGCGCCAGGGGTGCTCACCGGGCCGACGCTACCGGCACCGCTGACCGTCCGGGCGGTCCCGCGGGCGCGGGAGGATGGCGGCCGTGACCGTCCCCGTGGGCTTCTTCGCCCGGCACACCCGACTGGTGCGCACCGCCCTGGTGCCCGAGGTCGCACTGCACCTGGCCGACGACGTCGCCGCCCTCTGGCAGGCGATGGAGGACGAGCGCGAACTCGGCGGGTCGGGCCCGGGGGAGGCCTCGCCGTTCTGGGCCGCCGCCTGGGTGGGCGGCCAGGGCCTGGCCCGGTATGTGCTGGACACCTCGGAGCTGGTCGCTGGGAAGACGGTGCTGGACCTGGGGTCCGGCAGTGGCCTGGTGGCCATCGCCGCCGCGCTGGCCGGGGCCACCCGGGTGCTGGCCAGCGACGTGGACCCCTACGCCATGGCGGTCACCCCGCTCAACGCCGCGGCGAACGGGGCGACCGGCGTGGAGGTGGTCGGTGACGTGCTCGACGCGGACCTGCCCGAGGTGGACGTCGTGCTGGCCGGGGATGTGTTCTACGACCTGCGGATGGCCGACCGGGTCCGGCCCTGGTTGTTCAGCGCCTGGGTGCGGGGCGTCGTGGTCCTGGTCGGCGACCCTGGCCGTTCCCAGCTGCCGGACAGCCTGGTCGAGGTGGCGGCGTACGACGTACCTGACAGCGGGGTGGACGGGGCACGCCGGACGGCGGTGTGGCGGTTGCCCTGAGTGGGTGGTGCACGACACAGTGCACGAGACGTGTGAATCCGACCGCCGTGCCTTGTCAGCACTCCACATGCCCTCGTACGGTGGCGGCGTCCGGTCGGCAGCACCGTCCCCACCCGGGGAGGACCGAGCCGGACGCCGCCGAGTCGCCACGAGCACGTCCGACCGCAGCAGTGCAGTCGGAGCACCACGGCGAACCGGGGACCCACCGCAGCACTGGGGTGAATCCGCACCGACCGCGACAGCGGCCGGAACGGTAGGGCGTCTTCCCGCCCGAACCCGTCAGCTAACCCGGTAGGCGGCCAACGGAAGAACGGACACGCCCCACCCGCATGAGCGCTCGTGACTCCGCACTGCCCGCTGTCCCGGTGACCCCCGCAGACGAGGTGGTCCTCCCGGCCAGCACCCTCCCGACCGGCACCCTCCCGACAGACGCTCCGGTCGACGTCCCCACCAGCGTCGCGATCGTCGAGACCGCTGTCGATACCGTCGCGGCCGGTCGGCGCCGTCGTCCCCCGCACCGTCGCCCGGCCCTGTACCTGGCCGCTGCGGTCGTCGGCGGCGTGCTGGTCAACGTGCTGCTCTCCATCGGCCCGCCGGCCCAGGCCGAGGCCGCCCCGACCGTGGCCCAGTCCGTCAGCGTGGCCCAGCAGCTCGGTCTGACCGACGCCACGCAGCTCGTCGACGGCACCGCCGAGGTCGGCACCCACCTCGGCGGGCTGGAGGCCAGCCGGGCCCAGCGCGAGGCCGACGAGGCCACCGCCGCGCAGGCGCAGAGCGCCGCCGACCAGGCCGCACTCGATGCGCAGGCCGTTGCGGCCGCGCAGGCCGCCGCCGCGGCCGCTCAGGCCGCCGCCGCGGCCGAGGCCGCCGCGCTGGCCCAGGCTGTCGCGGACGCCGAGGCCGCCGCTGCCGCCGCCACCCCGGACGACTTCCACGACTACGCACTCGCCCAGCTCGGCGGCGACGCCGGCCAGTTCTCCTGCCTGGAGAACCTGTGGGGCAAGGAGTCCGACTGGAACCCGACCGCGCAGAACCCGACCTCCACGGCCTACGGAATCCCGCAGTTCCTCAACTCGACCTGGGCCGGCACCGGCATCGCCAAGACCGAGAACGGTTTCCGCCAGATCGACGCCGGACTGATCTACATCGACGCCCGCTACGGCAACCCGTGCGGCGCCTGGAGCCATTCGCAGGCCGTCAACTGGTACTGAGCCGGCGCGGGTCCGGGTTTTCCGGGGCCCACCCACCTGATCGCGGTGCCGACGGCGTCGAGGGCGGCCCCGTGCAGTCCGCACAACCTCCTGATGCGCCTGGTACGGCAGCGCCCGGTCACACCAGCGGCCCCGGCCGCGCCGCTGCGCGGCCCGGGGCGGGGCCGGGGCCGGGGGCGGGGGTGGGCGGGCTC
>JBBSVA010000130.1:0-8842 GCA_038233915.1 Mycobacteriales bacterium
AGGTCTATGAGTGCCTGGTCGACGAGCCGCTGCTCGCTGGCCTCGAAGCCCACGAGCTCCGGCCCGATGACGTCCAGGACGGCGTCGACGGCCTTGGTCACGCCCTTGCCGCCGTACCGCTCACCGCCGTCGCGCAACTCCACCGCCTCGAAGGCGCCGGTGGAGGCACCACTGGGCACGGCGGCCCTGGTGATGGTGCCGTCGTCGAGGGCGACCTCGACCTCCACTGTCGGGTTTCCGCGCGAGTCGAGGATCTCCCGCGCGCCTACTGCGTCGATGCTGGCCACGGGGGCAGCCTAGCGACCCCGGACGATCGTGCGGACCCCGCGCCGCGGGTGCGGGAGCATGGACCCCGATGAGCAGCGCCCCGCCGTCCCGCCCGCACGCCCGCGCCGTCCGCCAGTTGCTGCTGGGGCTGGCTCCGGTGCTCGTCGTCGGTATCGCCCTGCTGGTGGTGCTCGCCCTCCGCTTGCCGGGCACCCAGGCCCCGCTCGCGGCCGCGGACGCGACCGCGCGGGCGACCGTCGTCCAGGACCGGCTCGATCCGGCCGGTCGCGGCGTGCAGGTGGCCTTCACCGACGCCTCCGGCACCGACCGGACCGGTCTGCTGGTCCTCCGCACCGCGCTGGGCGTCGCCGCCGACACCCCGGTGACCGTCCAGTACGACCCGTCGGCTGCCGACGGGTCCCGGGTGTACGCCGACGGCGATGCCGCCCACGGTGCGGTCGGGGACATCGTGTTCGGACTGGTGCTGGTCACGCTGGTGGTCGTGGTGGTGGCGATGCTCACCGGGCTCCGACTGCTGGGACGACGGCAGCTCGCCGGTCGACGGACCACCGAGGTCACCGTGACGCACCTCGTCGTGCGGCGCGGGCTGCTGGTACGGAGCTGGCTCGAGCTCGTCACCCCGCGCGGCGTGCGCTGGCTGCCCGTCTACTGGGCGCCCGAGGTGGCCCACCTGCAGCCGGACACCAGGGCGCTCGTGCACGGTGACCCGGCGGCGGACAAGCTCGTGCTGCCGGTGCTGGCGGGACAGCAGGTGTGGCCCTCGGGCCGACTGCGGCGTTCCGAGCCCCGCGGCGAGGTCCGCCAGGCGGGGACCGCACCCGAGGCCGGGGACGTCGGCCTGGGCCGGCAGCTGCGCGGGGACGGCGTGGCAGTCGTCCTCGCGCCCGTGCTGGGCCTGCTCTGGGCCTACGTGGACGGCAGCGGAGCCGCCGGCTTCGGCATCGCCACCGCACTGGCCGCGACCGTGCTGCTCTGGGCGCCCCAGTACCTGGGGTCCGATCCGAGCGCGACCAGCCGCTAGTCCCCCGCGCGGGCCGCGGCGGCGGTGTCCAGCTCGACGGCGTACCGGCGCACGGCGGTGCGCAACGCGTCCTCGGCGTCCCAGCCGCGCTGCTGGGCCGCGACGACCTGGGCCAGCAGCTGCTCGCCCAGCTCTTCCGGGCTGCTCGCCGACAACTCGGCGGGCGTGGGTGTCGGCAGATCCGCGCGGCGGGCCCGACCGGCCAGGGCCGATCCCCAGGCCGCGGCGGACTGCGAGCTGGAGACACCCTCGGTGGGCGAGCGGCGCTTCTTCTCGGCCTGCTTGATCTCGTCCCAGCCGCGTTCGACCTCCGCGACGTCCCGGGGCCCGGCGTCGCCGAAGACGTGCGGGTGCCGGCGGACCAGCTTGGCCACCAGCTCGTCGGCGACGTCGTCGACATCGAAGCGGCGGTCCCCGGTCGCCTCGGCGGCGACCCGGGCGTGGAAGGCGACCTGCAGCAGCACGTCGCCCAACTCCTCGCGCATGGCGACCGGGTCCTCGTCGGTGAGTGCGTCGTAGGCCTCGTGCGCCTCCTCCAGCAGGTACCCGCGCAGCGAGTCGTGGGTCTGCTCGGCGTCCCACGGGCAGCCGCCGGGCGAGCGCAGCCGATCCATCACCGCGACGACGTCGAGCAGGTGGGCGCCGGCGGGCTCGGGTGCGCCGACGACCGCGTCGGCACCGGCCGCCTCCTCGGGGGTGAGCAGCACGACGGCGTCCGGTCCCGCGTCGGTCAGTGCCCCGATGTCGCGGACCGCCGTGCCGGCCGCACGCAGGGCGTCGGCGGTCGCCGCGGCGCACGGCAGGGCGAGGACGACGGGGGCGGCACCCAGGGCCCGCCAGCCCGCCGGGCCGAGCAGGCCGGGCAACCGGGGGCTGACGGTGACCAGGACGGGGGCTGGGGAGGGCACCCGGTCAGTCTCCGGCAGCCGCCGCGGGGGTGGCGCCGGCGCCGTCCAGGAGTTGCACCACACCGTCGTCCCCAGAGACGACGGAGCCGTCCTTCAGCGTGCCGAAGCGGGGGTTGACGGAGACGTCGAGCCCGGCCTCCAGGTCGTCCACCAAGGGTTGAGCAGCATCGGAGGCCGCCTGCCGGGCCTGTCCGGTCAGGTCGTCGCTGAGGTTCTCGATCGGCGGGAAGGTCACCTGCCCGACCAGGATGCCGCCGGTCTCGGTGACCGGGAGGGAGAAGACACCCTCGGGCAGCGCACCCTGGACGGCGTCTGCGAGCACCCCGGGCACCTGGTCGATGGTGCGCAGCGCGGGTGCGGGGAGCGTGTACGTGCCGGCGAACTGGGCGGCCAGCGCCGCGTAGGCCGTGGGGTCGGCGGTCAGCTGGGCGACCACGCCGTCCGCGGTGGCCTGGTCGGGGACGGTGATGTAGCCGAGCTCGAACTGTCCGCCGGCCTGCCGGGCATCCTGGTAGGCGGCCTGGATCCCGGCGTCGGACAGGTCGGCCAGGCCCTGGGCCTGGGCGACCTCCTCGCGGACCAGCAACTGCCGGATGATCTCGCGGGCGTCGTCGGGCAGCAGGCCCTGCTGCTGGGCGAGCTGGGTGAACAACTCGTCCTCGTCCTCACCGGCCAGCAGTTCGGTGATCCGCTGCTGGACGTCCTCGGCCGAGACCGCGACGTCGTAGCGCTGCTCGACCCGGTCGTAGATCCGCTCGCCGATCAGCAGGTTCAGCACCTGCTGGGTGAAGCCCCCCTCGGGCAACCCGTCGGCGTAGCTCGCGATGTCGGCGTCGGCCAAGCGGTCGTCGACGGCGGCAGTGAGGTCCCCGACCCGGATCTGCGCGTCACCCACGTAGGCCGCGACATCGGGCGACGTCCGGCAGCCGGTCAGGCCGGCAAGGGCGAGACCGAGGGTCAGCAGGGTCAGGAGCGCGCGACGGACCACCCGTAGACGATCGCACACCCCGTGTGAGCTGGGACTCAGGTTCGGTCCGGGTTCCCACCCGGCCTCCGAGCCAGTCGAGAAGCCACGGCCCGCGCCCCCCGTGACTGCCGCACCCGGTGCCGCGCCAACCGGACGCCCACGTGCGCCGCGGTGTCTCTGGGGCTGATGTAGCAGCGGGGAATGCTGAACCGGTCGCCGGGCTCGTAGTCGCCGGTCACGCAGGCATGGTCGTACCCGGCGGCGATGACGGCGGCGCTGGCATCGGCGTCGAAATCCCCGTACGGGTAGCAGAAACCGGGAACGGGATCCTGCAGGACCTCTTGGAGCACCTCCCGACTGCGGGCTGCCTCGTAGGTCAGCTGGGCAGGGTCCAGTGTGGACATGCGCGGGTGCGTCATGGTGTGGCTCCCCACCTCGTGTCCCCGGGAGGCCACGCCACGGATCTGGTCCTCGCTCATGAGGGGCCACCGGGGCGGCGTCCCCCAGGGCTTCCCCTGCCCCATGCCGCCGGCCACCATGTAGACGGTGCCGGTCATGCCGTGTGCCTCGAGGGTCGGGGCGACCACCTCGGCGAAGTCGACGTAACCGTCATCGAACGTCAGCGCGACCAGCCCCTCGGCTGCGTCGTCGTCGACCGCCCGGACCAGGGCCGCCAGCGAGACACCCCGGAGCCCGATGCGTTGCAGGAAGCGCAGGTGCGACGCGAGCCGTCCGGGACTCACCCGTAACCGGTGCGGGTCAGGTCCCGGACCAGCGGAGACCGAGTGGTACATCAGGACCCCCGGCGTTCGCAGCATCTCACTCATCGCGGCTTCCCCACTCCTCGTCCGAGACCTGATCGGGCTGTCCACGCCCCAGCCCGCGCATGACCTCGACGACATCGAGGGCGTATCGCACCTGCCCATGACGTGCGTCCGCGGTCACCCGATCGAGCAGTGCCGCCGCGCGCCAGGCACTCCATCCGGCGAGGATCTGCTCCAGGGAGTCCGCCCACTCTCCCACCGCTGCCGGCATCACCAGACGCGCACTCTCGAAGGGTGCAGCGGCTTCCCGGAGGCCGCTCGTATCGCTGACCACCGCGGGCCGAGCAGCGAGCATCGCCTCGATGACCGTGTTCCCGAAGGACTCCTCGCCGACCGCCGGCACGAGGACGACGTCGGCATCGGCGAGGTAGGGCCAGACGTCGCTCTGGAAACCCACCAGGGAGACCGTGCCCGCCGGCCCAGCCTCCACCTGTCGGCGGAGCTCCTCCCCGAACCACTCGTACCCCTCGAAGACCGCGCCGACGACGGTCAACCGGACGTCCACACCTCGACGCGACAGTTCATGCACGACATCGACGGCGACCCCAACACCCTTGCGGGGGGACAGCCGACCCACGTAGACGAGGCGGAGAGGACCGGTGATCGCCGCCCGCGGGTCCACCACCACCTCCGGGCCCGGCACGGAGTTGAGGACGACCACCGCCCGGCGCGCCGTCCCAGGAGCCGACAGGGCAAGGACCCGACGGGTGAACTCGCTGTTGACCACGACCCGGTGGGCGAACAGCGGGCCGAGGGAGACGACGATCCGGGCAACGCGTCCGGCCGACTCCTCCGCTTCGTGGACGTGGCACACCACCCGCCTGCCGGCCACGCGGGCGAGCAGCGGCCAGGTCGGCAGCGTGACGGTGTTGACGAGCACCCCGCCGTCGGCGTGCGCACGGAGCAGGCGCAAGGACGGGACGACACCGCGCAGGAAGTCCCACAGAAATCCCGCCGCTCCTCTGGGGCTGAGCACCGAGCGGCGCAGGACCGGCATCGAGCAGGTGACGACGCGCGCTCCTGCCCGGGCCAACTCCTCGCTGAGCGGCCCACGAGAGGGGAGCGCAACGGTGACGACGAACTCGTCGACCAGGGCGCGGACGGTCTGGAGCACAGCGCGGTCCGCGCCGTACATCTCGGATGCGGGGTGGACGACGAGCATCCGCCGCCGGGCAGCTCCGCGGTCAGCCCCCGACGCCGACGCTTCCCCTCCCGGATCTTCGTGTCCCTCCCTCGACCACCTCACCTGCCAACCGCCGTCACGGGTTGCTCGAGCACCGACGTCATCAGGGCGTGCAACTTCTCCAACAGGGCGACGTCCCGCAGCGGCGTACGGCGGTCGGGACCGACCGGCACCTTCAGGGAGACGGTGTTCACCCCCGACTTGTAGGTCAGGCCCTCGGCCAGGCGGGCCAGCTTCATCTGCTGGGACTCGCGTAGCTCGACGGGCGAGATGCGCACGTTGCGCCCGGCCATCGACACCTCGGTGACGCCCAGCTGCCGCATCGCGGCCCGGAAGCGGGCTACCGCCAGCAGGTTCAGCACCGGCGCGGGGGCCGGGCCGTAGCGGTCGGTGAGCTCGTCGAGCACGGCCTGCGCCTGGTCGTCGTCCTGCACGCCGGCGACCTTGCGGTAGGCCTCCATCCGCAGCCGCTCGCCGGGCACGTAGTCGTGCGGCAGGTGCGCGTCGACGGGCAGGTCGACCCGGACGTCGGCGGGCTCCACGGCCGGGGACTCCCCCGTCGCCTGCGCCCGGTAGTCGCTGACCGCCTCACCCACCAGCCGGACGTAGAGGTCGAAGCCGACACCGGCGATGTGCCCGGATTGCTCGCCGCCCAGCAGGTTGCCCGACCCGCGGATCTCCAGGTCCTTCATCGCCACGGCCATGCCGGCGCCGAGGTCGGTGTTCCTCGCAATCGTGGTCAGCCGGTCGACCGAGGTCTCGGTCAGCGGGCGGGTCGGGTCGTAGGTGAAGTAGGCGTAGGCCCGCTCCCGGCCGCGGCCGACGCGGCCACGGATCTGGTGCAGCTGGGAGAGCCCGAAGGTGTCGGCTCGGTCGACGATCAGGGTGTTGGCATTGGGGATGTCCAGCCCGGACTCGACGATCGTGGTCGCGACCAGGACGTCGTACTCCTTCTCCCAGAAGCCGACCATGACCGTCTCGAGCTCGTGCTCCTTCATCTGCCCGTGGCCCACGGCGACCCGGGCCTCGGGCACCAGCCGGCGGATCGTCGCCGCGGCCTTGTCGATCGACTGCACCCGGTTGTGGATGACGAAGACCTGGCCGTCGCGCAGCAGCTCGCGGCGGATCGCGGCGGCCATCTGCTTGTCCTCCCACGCCCCGACGTAGGTCAGCACCGGGTGCCGCTCCTCGGGCGGGGTGAGGATCGTCGACATCTCCCGGATGCCGGTCAGGCTCATCTCCAGGGTGCGCGGGATCGGCGTCGCGGACATCGACAGCACGTCGACAGCCGTCCGCATCGTCTTCAGGTACTCCTTGTGCTCGACCCCGAAGCGTTGCTCCTCGTCGACGATCACCAGCCCGAGGTCCTTGAACCGGGTGGTCGGCTGCAGCAGCCGGTGCGTGCCGACCAGGATGTCGACCTCGCCGTCGGCAAGCTTGCGCAGCGTCTCGTCGGACTCGGTCCTGGACTGGAACCGGGACAGCACCGCCACGGTCACCGGGAACTGGGCCATCCGCTCGGAAAAGGTCTTGAAGTGCTGGTTGGCCAGCAGCGTCGTCGGCACCAGGACGCCGACCTGCTTGCCGTCCTGCACGGCCTTGAACGCCGCCCGGATGGCGATCTCGGTCTTCCCGTAGCCGACGTCGCCGCAGATGATCCGGTCCATCGGCACCGGCAGGGCCATGTCGGCCTTGACCTCGTCGATGGCGGCCAGCTGGTCGGGCGTCTCGGTGAACGGGAAGGCGTCCTCCAGCTCGCGCTGCCACACGGTGTCCGGGCCGAAGGCGTGCCCCTTGCTGGCCATCCGGGCCGAGTACAGCCGGATGAGCTCGGCGGCGATCTGCTTGACCGCCCTGCGTGCCTGACCCTTGGTCTTGGCCCAGTCGCTGCCGCCCAGCTTGGACAGCGCGGGGGCCTCGCCGCCGACGTAGCGGGTCAGCTGGTCCAGCGCGTCGGTGGGCACGAAGAGCCGGTCCGGCGGCTGGTTCCGCTTGCCGGGGGCGTACTCGACGATCAGGTAGTCGCGCTGGCCGCCGTGCACGGTGCGGCTGACCATCTCCAGGTACCGGCCGACACCGTGGTGCTCGTGCACGACCAGGTCCCCGGGCTGCAGCTGCACCAGGTCGACGGCGTTGCGGCGGCGGGCCGGCATCTTGGTGGCCTCGCGCATCGAGGTGCCGCGCTGGCCGGTGAGGTCGTGCTCGGTGAGCAGCGCCAGACCGATGCCGGGGAAGGCGAACCCGGCCTCCAGGTTGCCCTGGGTCACGTGCGTGACGCCGGCCTCCGGGCCGGCGGCGATGTCGGGCACCAGCCGGACGCCGAGGTCGGCCTCGGTCAGCTGGTCGGCCGCGCGCTGGGCGGGGCCGGGCCCGGCGAAGGTGACGACGACCCGCCACTGGTCGGTGGCCCAGGTGCGCAGCTGGCCGATCGCGGCGTCCTGGTCACCGTGGAAGCGGTCGACGCCGGTGGCGTCGAGGGTGACGTGGGTGTCGTCGTCCTCGGTGGCCAGGGTGAAGGTGCCCGTGGTCCACCACGGCAGGCCGCGGCCGCGGGCGTCGTCGGCGACGTCCTCCAGGTCGCGGAAGGAGGAGGCACCCAGGTCGATCGGGGCCTGCCCGGCCTCGGCGGCGGTCTGCCAGGACGCGGCGAGGAACTCCTCGGCGGTGCGGACCAGGTCCGCGGCCCGGCTGCGGACCCGCTCGGGGTCGCACACCAGCACGTGCGTGCCGCGCGGCACCAGGTCGGTGAGCAGCTCCATCCGACCCGTGCCGATGAGCGCGGGAGTGAGCGCCTCCATGCCCTCGACGGCGATGCCCTCGGCCAGCTGGCCCGCGACCTCGGCCAGCTCCGGGTGCTCGACGGCGAGCGCGCGGGCCCGCTCCCGGACCTCGGGGGTGAGCAGCAGCTCCCGGCAGGGCGGGGCCCAGAGCCGGTCGGGCCGCTCGTCCAGCGAGCGCTGGTCGGCGGCGGAGAAGTAGCGGAGCTCGTCGACCTCGTCGCCCCAGAACTCGACCCGGACCGGATGCGCCTCGGTCGGCGGGAAGACGTCCAGCAGCCCACCGCGGACGGCGAACTCACCGCGCTTCTCGACCAGCTCGACCCGGGTGTAGGCGGCATCGGCGAGCAGCTTGCTGATCACGTCCAGCTCGGCGGCGTCGCCGGGGGCCAGCTCGACCGGCAGCAGGTCGCCCAGGCCGGGGGCCAACGGCTGGAGCAGGCTGCGGACCGGGGCGACGAGCACGTCGATCCGGCCGGTCGCGGCCTCGGGGTGCGTGAGGTCGCGCAGCACCGCGAGCCGACGGCCGACGGTGTCCGCGCGGGGGCTGAGCCGCTCGTGCGGCAGCGTCTCCCAGGCCGGGAAGACCTCGACCCGACGGTCGGGGAGGAAGCAGCGGAGCACGTCGGCGGTCGCGTCGGCGTCCCGCTCCCCGGCGGTGACCACCAGGACCGGCACGGCCGCGCCCGGCGCCGGGGCCGCGAGCGCAGCCGCGACCAGCGGCTGGACCGTGGGCGGGGCGGTGACCGCCAGGTCGGCGGAGCCGGCCCGCTCGACCACCCGGGCCAGGCCGGGGTCGGTCAGGACGACGTCGAGCACGCCGCGCAGCGTCACGAGGGGGGTACTCCATCGGGTCCGGCCGCACCGCTCACGC
>JBBSVA010000131.1:0-8765 GCA_038233915.1 Mycobacteriales bacterium
GACCTCCTCGCGGTCGTTGATCACCGCGTCGAGGGTCTGGGCGTACTTGGCTCGGGACTCCGAGTAGCTCATGGTCTTCACGCCGACACTCCCCTGCTCACGTACAAGAAACTGTACGTCGGGCCGGGGCCGGGCGCCAGCACCTCACCCCTGCGGGTCACCACGTCTCCCCACCTCACCTCGGCGAGCACCCCGGGGCTTGCGGCAGGACCCGGTGGCGCAGCAGGATCGCCCGCCGGGAGCTCCCCCCGCACCGATCCCGCCGCCGTGGACCCCCGACCAACCAGCGCGTTCACCCTGCCCGACCACCTCTCCGCCAAGGTGGACCCGGCCCTGGTCCACCAGGACGAGCAGCACTGAGCGGGCATGGCGACGAGCCTGGCCCACACCCTCGGCTACCTCACCGGGCGGCTCGACGTCGAGCGCCGCTCCCCCGCCCGGCACGGCCAGGCCGTGCTGGACCGCGACCTGGAGGTGCACCGGCTGACCACCCGTCCTCGTCGTGGGCCCGAGCCAGGCGTACCTGACCCACGTCTTCGGTGAGCGCCGGTCAGCCGGCGTGCGCGGCGATGTTGAGCACCGTCCCGTCGGGGGCGCGGACGAAGAACCGGCGGACGCCCCAGGGCTCGGTGGTGAGCGGGTGGACGATCTCGTAGCCCAGCCGCTGCGCCTCGGCGTACGCCGCCTCGACGTCGTCGGTCATGACGCTGAGCGCGCTGTCCTCCGGCGCGGTGGCGTCCCGGGTGACCAGCTGCACGCGCGCGCCGGTGTCCGGATCGGTGCAGCGGGCCACCCAGCCCAGGTCGAACTCGACGTCCCGCAGGCCGAGGAAACCCGTGTAGAAGTCCTTGGCCGCCTCGAGGTCGCCGACGGGCAGGTTGGTCGTAACGCTGAGCGAGCGCATCGCGCTCAGCCGGCGAACACGACGTCGGCTGCGGGCAGGACCGCCGCCGTCCGACCCGGGGCGGTCTGGAAGCGCCAGTAGAGGTTGGTGTGCGCGATGACCTGCTCCGGCGGCGGGGCGCCGTAGGCCGAGAGGTCCTCGGTGGTGTGCGCGTCACCGACCAGGGTGACGTCGTAACCGCGGGTGAAGGCACCGTGGATGGTCGAGCGGATGCAGGAGTCGGACTGGGCGCCGGTGACCACCAGGTGGCCGACCCCGGCCTCGGCGAGCACGGTCTCCAGGTCGGTGTCCTCGAAGGAGTCGCCGTGCGTCTTGGCGACCAGCGCCTCGGCGTCCCGGCGCTGCAGCTCGGGCACGTACTCCCACTCCGGGGAGCCCGGTGCGAGGTCCTCGGCGGAGTGCTGCACCCACACCACGGGCACGCCGGCGGCACGGGCGGCGTCGACGAGGCCGCCGATCGCGCCCACTACCTCGTCGCGGCGGGGCGCGCCGGTGACGACGCCGTTCTGCACGTCCACCACCACGAGAGCGGTGCGGGGTCGGTCGGACAGCGTCGTCATCACGGTCTCCTCGGGCTCTGTGGTCCAGTGCCGCGAACCTAGACCCGACCACCGACAGAACCGGAGTCCCCGCCGTCGTGCACGGTCACGCGCTCCTCGGCCTGGGGGCTCACCGGCGGGGCGCCGGATGTCGACCTGGGTCATCCCCCCGCGCCCTCTGATCCACGTCCTGGCTCACGCGCCGGGGAAGTCGTGCTGGCGCCAGGCCTCGTAGGCGGCCACGGCCGCGGCGTTGGAGAGGTTGAGCGACCGCCGGCCGGCGAGCATGGGCAGCCGGATCCGGTCGGTCACCCGCGGGTGCGCCAGGACGTCGGCGGCGAGCCCAGTGGGCTCGGGACCGAACAGCAGCACGTCCCCGGCCCGGTAGGCGATGTCGGTGTACCGGGTGGTCGCGGTGGCGGTGAAGGCGAAGACCCGGGCCTCGGGCACCGCGGCCAGGAACTCGGTCAACCCCTCGTGCACGGTGACCGAGGCCAGGTCGCGGTAGTCCAGGCCCGCGCGGCGCAGCTTGGCGTCGGAGAGGTCGAAGCCCAGCGGGCCGATCAGGTGCAGCTCTGCTCCCGTGGCCGCCACCAACCGGATCGCGTTGCCGGTGTTGGGCGGGATCCGCGGCTCGTGGAAGGCGATGCGGAACACCCGGTCAGTGTGCCCGCTCCCCGGGTGAGCCGGGCACCAGCAGACCGGCCTCGGCCGGGTCACCGCTGGTGGGGGTCCCTCTCGTCACCCGGAGCCGCGCCGAGGACCATCAGCACGGCGTCGACGGTGTGCTCGCCCCACTGCTGCCGGGCCGTTCCGATCTCCTGCCAACCGCGTCGCAGGTAGAACCGACGGGCGGCGGCGTCCGGGGCGACGAGCAGCACCGGCACGCGCCGGAGTGCGGTCGCCCTCCGCACCGCGTGGTCCAGCAGCGCCCCGCCCGCGCCGGGCACCGAGCCGTCGGTGACCAGTCGCGACACCACCGCCAGCCGGTCCGGGTGGACCGCGGTGGCCGCCGACCACCGCTGTGCCGCCGTCCGTTCCCCCTCGTCGTGCCCGGGGTCGGACGCCGGGTGCAGGGCGACGTGCCCGACCACCCTGCCCGCGTGCACGGCGACGGCGGCGGAGAGCTCGGTCGACGGGGCCAGCCAGTCGGCCTGGACGACGGAGGCCCGCACCGGGTAGCCGTGGAGTTCGTGGCTGCGTCGGAGGACCTCGAGCAGGACGGGCAGGTCGGCGTCCTGGCGCGGCCGCACCGTCAGCTCCGGGGCGCTGGTCAGCCCGGGACGGCGCTGTCCCGCCTCACCCCTGGACCCGTCCCGGGCACCGTGGTCCACCTCGCGGTCCAGGAGCCGCTCAGGCCCCGCGCTCGGCGTCGTGCTCGGCCACCAGCTTTCCGAAGACGACCTGCGCCTTTGCCCGGCCGGGGATCTGCGGCGGTGCGCCGGTGCGGACCTCGATCATCACCCGACGGCCCAGCGCGTTCGCCGTCTCGCCCTCGAACGCGACGGTGGGCGGCAGGAACTCCACCCGGATCCGCGGTCGGCGCGGCACCCGGACGATGTCGGTCACCCCGGTGACCCGGCAGCCGACGACCACCGTGCCGGGCACGGCCAGCACCAGCCGGCCGGCCCCGCTGCGGACCGGCATCGTGCGCCCGCGGGACACCGTGCCCTCGGGGAAGACGCCCAGACTGCCGCCGTCCCGGAGCACCTGCTCGGCCGCGGCCAGCGCACCGGAGTCCCCGGTCCCCCGGGCCACCGGGATCTGGCCCATCCGGTCCAGGATCCAGCCGATCACCGGGTTCTTCCACAGCGAGTCCTTGGCCAGCGCCCGCAGGTGCCGACGGCGCAGCGCCGCGATGCCGACGACGACCGGGTCCCAGGCGCTGTCGTGGTTGGGCATCACGACCACCGCGCCGGTGCGCGGCACGTGCTCGAGGCCGTGCACCTCCAGCCGGCCCCACCAGCGCACTGCGGGGGTGGCCGCGACCATGACGAGCCGGTACGCCCAGGGCACGGTCACCGGCTGGCCACCAGGATCGCGATCGCGGCGAAGTGCGCCGTGGCCGCGACGCAGACCGCGGCGTGGAAGACCTCGTGGTAGCCGAACACCAGTGGTCGGGGGTCGGGCCGGCGCAGGTGGTAACCCACCGCGCCCAGGATGTAGACGGCTCCCCCGGCGAGCACCAGCCAGCCCGCGGCGTGTCCGGCGGTGTCCCACAACGCGGGCAGCCCGAGCGTCGACAGCACGCCCAGCCCGATGAACACCCCGCCCATCAGCAGCTCGGGCACGTCCATGAAGACCAGGTGCAGCGAGATCGCCGCCAGCGCGCAGGTCCAGATGAGGCCGAGCAGCAGGTACCCGGCGGTCCCCCGGACGGCGAGCATCGCGATCGGGGTCGCGGTCCCGGCGACCAGCCTGACGATCATGGTGTGGTCCAGCCGCTGCAGCCGCCGGTTGGCCCGCGCCGACCAAGTGCCCCGGTGGTAGAGCGCGCTGGTGCCGAACAGGCCGCAGACGCCGACCAGGTAGACCGACGTCGCCACGGTCTCGCCGGGACCGCGCGCCGCGACGACGAGCAGCACGCCGAAGACGATGGACAGCCCGAACCAGACCAGGTGCAGCCAGCCGCGCCAGGTGGGCTTGACGTAGTGCGTGCCGCGCTGGGCGTCGAAGAGCAGCCCGGACGGCGGGTCGATCGGCGGGGCGGTCACACGGGCCTCCTCGGGACGCCGGAGGTCCCCGGCGGAGGCTCAGTGTGCACGACCGGACCGGATGCCGGGCAGGCGTGGTGCGGTCCTGCCCGGTCCACCCGAGCGGGAAGAACACCCACGGCTCCGGGGTCCCCGCGGCTCGTGTCCTGTGCGTGTCACGTCGCGCACACAGCGGGCTGTGGTCGGCTGGGGGCGATGACCGAGATCTGGGACCGCGTCAGCGTCACCTCTCCCCCGCTGCCGGTCTGGGTGCTGGTGGTCAGCGCGGCCGTGGCACTGGTGCTGGTCGGGCAGCGGGACCTGTGGCGGACCAGCCGGAACGCCGTGACGATCGCCCACGAGGGCGCGCACGGGGTGGCCGCGCTGGTCACGCGACGCCGGCTGGCCGGTATCCGGCTGCACTCGGACACCTCCGGCGTCACGGTGTCGGCCGGGCGGCCGACCGGCCCGGGCATGGTGCTGACGGCGGCCGCGGGGTACCTGGGCCCGGGGCTGATCGGCCTGGGCGCGGCAGCGCTGCTGGCCTCCGGGCACGCCGTCGGCCTGCTCTGGGCACTCCTGCTGCTGCTCGCGTTGCTGCTGCTCCAGATCCGCAACCTCTACGGCCTGTGGTCGGTGCTGGCCACCGGCGCGCTGGTCCTCGCCGCGACCTGGTGGCTGCCGGTGACCTGGCAGTCCGGCTTCGCGCACGTCGTCGTGTGGTTCCTGCTGCTGGCCGCCCCGCGCACCGTGTGGGAGCTGCAGGTCAAGCGACACCGCCGCGCCACCCCGGACTCCGACGCCGACCAGCTGGCCCGGCTCACCGGGCTGCCCGGCCTGGTGTGGGTCGGGTTCTTCCTGCTGGTCGATGTCGGGGCGCTCGTGCTGGGCACCTGGTGGCTGGTGCGCTGAGCAAACCCGAGGTGATCAGCGCCCGACCTCAGGCCGGGCGGCCCCGGCGACGCGGCGCGCAGTGCGCAGGCTGCCGGACCGGCTCGACCGGCCCCAGCGCGGGTACGTCGAGCACCAGCTCCTCGGCCGTGACCTCCACCTGCTCGCCGTGGTGGGTGATCGTGAGCGAGTCGCCCACCACCAGCCGGTAGGTCGCCGTCTCCTGGGTGACCCGGACAGCGAGGCAGCGACCCAGGAACGCCACCCGGAAGGCCAGCGCAGTCAGCCGCGGGGGCAGCCGGGGTGCGAAGGACAGCTCACCACCGTGGTCCCGCATGCCGCCGAACCCGGCGACGGCGACCGTCCACCCGCCGGCCAGCGAGGCGATGTGCAGGCCGTGCCCTGAGTTCCCGTGCAGGTTCTGCAGGTCGGTCAGGGAAGCCTCGCCCCAGTAGTCGTAGGCCAGGTCCAGGTGCCCGGTCTCGGCCGCGACGACGGCCTGCTGGGCCGCGGACAGCGAGGAGTCCCGGACCGTGCGGGCCTCGTAGTAGGCGAAGTCCGCGGCCTTCTGCTCCGGGGTGAACGCGTCCCCGCGCAGGTGCAGCGCCATGACCAGGTCGGCCTGCTTGACGACCTGCTTCCGGTAGATCTCGAAGTAGGGGTAGTGCAGCAGCAGCGGGTACTTCTCCGGCGGGGTGCCCTCGAAGTCCCACTCCTGGTGCCGGGTGAAGCCCTCACTGGTCTGGTGCACACCGAGCTCGTGGTCGAAGGGGATGCGCATGGCCTCGGCGGCCTGCCCCCACAGCTCCAGCTCGTCGTCGGTGACCTGCAGCCGGGCACCGACATCGGGCTGGCGGCCCACCGCGGCGATCGCCTCGCGCAGGTTCTTCTGCGCCATCAGGTTCGTGTAGACGTTGTTGTCGACCACGGCGGTGTACTCGTCGGGGCCGGTGACGCCGTCGATGCGGAAGCCCCGGCCGTCGTCGAAGTGCCCGAGCGAGGCCCACAGCCGGGCGGTCTCCACCAGGATCTCCACGCCGTACTCGGCGTCGAAGGTCTGGTCGTGGGTGGCGTGCCAGTACCGGGCGACGGCGTCGGCGATGTCGGCGTTGACGTGGAACGCCGCGGTACCGGCCGGCCAGTAGCCGCTGGTCTCCTCACCGCGGATGGTCCGCCACGGGAAGGCCGCGCCCTCGTGGCCCAGCTCATGGGCGCGGGCCCGGGCCAGGTCGAGGGTGGAGTGCCGCCAGATCAGCGCGTCCCGGACGGCCCCGGGTGCGGTGTAGGTCAGCACCGGCAGCACGTAGGTCTCGGTGTCCCAGAAGGTGTGCCCGTCGTAACCGGGGCCGGTGAGCCCCTTGGCCGGGATCGGCTGGCGCTCGGCGCGCAGCCCGGCCTGCAGGACGTGGAAGACCCCGACCCGGACTGCCTGCTGCAACTCGTCGTCGCCCTCGATGACCACGTCGGCCTGCGCCCAGTGCCTGTCCAACAGCTCGCGCTGCTCGGCGACCAACCGGGTCCAGCCGGCCAGCTTGGCCACCGACAGCGCACCCTCGACCTGGTCGCGGACGGCGGGTGAGGACCGGCGGCTGGACCAGCCGTAGGCCAGGTACTTGACCAGCCGCAGCTTGCTCCCGGCCGGCAGCCGGGCGGCGAGGGTGTAGCGGGCCAGGTCCGCGGAGACCTCGAGGTCCTCGCTCGCGCTGTCGGGCACCTCGACGTCGTGGTCCATCCCGGCGCCCATCCGCAGCCGGGAGGCCTTCGTCTGGTGCACCAGGACGGCATGCCGGCCACGGCCCATGTGCAGCTCCCCGGCCAGCGGCTTGCTGAGCGCGGCGGCGGCGCGGGGGTCGTCGGAGCCGACGTTCTCCACGACCTCGTTGGCCAACAGGTCGGACTGGATCGCGACGTAGAGGTCTCCCCCGTCGTCGGTGCACCGGACGCAGTACTCGATCGCGGCGGTCGAGCGGCGCGTCAGTGACACCAGCCGGGTGCTGGTCACCTCGACCGTTCGGCCGTTCGGCGAGCGCCACTCGGTCGTCCGGCGCAGCACCCCGGCCCGCAGGTCCAGCGTCCGGCGGTGGCTGAGGATCGTGCCGTAGTCCAGGTCCAGCGGTGAGTCGCCCACCAGGAGCCGGATCAGTTTCCCGTCGGTCACGTTGACGACCGTCTGGCCCTCCTCCGGGAAGCCGTAGCCCGCCTCCGCGTAGGGCATCGGGCGCTCCTCGAAGAAGCCGTTCAGGTACGTGCCGGGGACGACGGAGGGTTCGCCCTCCTCCAACGTGCCGCGCAGCCCGATGTGCCCGTTGGCCAGCGTGAACACCGACTCGTTGACAGCGAGGCTGTCGTGGTCGATGCCGACCTCGGTCAGCGACCAGGGCTCGATCGGGAAGTGCGCGCGACCTTCGGTCACAGAAGCTCGTCCAGGTCCTGTACGACGACGTCGGCACCGTGTTCGCGGAGCGCCTTGGCCTGGCCGACCCGGTCCACGCCGACGACGAACCCGAACCGGCCGGCCTTCCCGGCGGCGACCCCGGACTGGGCGTCCTCGAACACCACGGCTTCCGACGGCTCCACGCCCAAGGCACGCGCCCCGGCCAGGAAGGTGTCCGGCGCGGGCTTGCCGCGGTACCCCTCCCGCGCGGTGACGACGCCGTCGATCCGGGCGTCCACCAGGTCGGCGAACCCGCCGGCGGCGATCACGGTCTCGCCGTTGGCCGACGCGGTGACGACGGCGACCGGCAGGCCGGCGTCCCTGACCGCGCGCAGGTAGCGCATCGAGCCCTCGTAGACCTGCACGCCGTGCTCGTCGAGCTCGGCCAGCACCAGCTCGTTCTTGCGGGTGGCGACGCCGGTGACGGTGGCGGCGTCCGGACCGTCGTCCTCGGAGCCCTCGGGGAGCTCGATGTCCCGGCTGGCGAGGAAGTCCCGGACGCCGTCCTTGCGGGGCTTGCCGTCGACGTAGGAGGTGTAGTCGGCGTCGCTGAACTCGGGGGCCTGCGGGTCACTGGACCGCAGGAAGTCGTCGAAGGTGCGTTTCCAGGCGGCCTGGTGCACCTTCGCCGTCTGCGTCAGCACGCCGTCGAGGTCGAAGAGGCACGCGCGAATGGCGTCAGGGAGTCCGAGCACGCGCCGACCGTACGGCCTGCCGTCTCCGGACGGCCGCCCAGCGAGTGTGGCCTCACCCTCCTAGGTTGGACACGACCGACCCGCTGCGACCCAGGGAGCTCCCGATGGCCCGCCCCACCCCACCGAACCCCTACGACTTCCTGCCCGTCGTCCCCGAATTCGCACTGACCAGCAGCGACATCAGCGACGGCGTCCCGCTCGGCCGGGACCAGGTCAGCGGCAAGATGGGCCTGGACGGCGAGGACCGCTCCCCGCAGCTGTCCTGGTCGGAGTTCCCGGAGGCCACCAGGGGCTTCGCGATCACCGTCTACGACCCCGACGCCCCGACCGGCAGCGGCTTTTGGCACTGGGCCGTCGCCGGCATCCCGGCCTCGGTGACCGAGCTTCCCTCCGGTGCCGCCGACGGCGGGCTGCCCGAGGGCGCCGTCCAGCTCGCCAACGACGCAGGCTTCTCCGGCTTCGTGGGTGCCGCTCCCCCGGCCGGTCACGGGCCGCACCGGTACTTCGTCGTCGTGCACGCCCTGGACACCGACGACCTGGGCGTGCCCGCGGAGGCGACGCCGGCCTTCCTGGGCTTCAACCTGTTCGGTCACACCCTGGCCCGGGCCA
>JBBSVA010000132.1:0-8739 GCA_038233915.1 Mycobacteriales bacterium
ACGCCGGGCAGGTGCCCCGGCCAGATCGAGGCGGAGACCACCCGATGAGCGACCCCACCCCGCGCGACGAGCAGCCGCGCGAGGAGCCGCAGGAGCAGTCCGGACCGGCCGACGAGGCCCTCCCGGACCCGGCGGCGCAGGCCTCCGACCGCACCGAGCGGCTGCAGGCCGACGGCACGGTCGGCTCGGCCCGGCCGGGTACCCCGGCCGCTCCCGTCGCCCGACCGGCGCCGGCCGTCCGGCCGGTGGCGCCGCCGGCCCAGCAACTGCCGCTGTCGCCCCGCCGGCGGGCCCGTGACGAGGACACCCCGCCGCCGTTGCCCGTCGAACAGCTGCCGACCAGCGAGCTGACGGCGTCCCCGGGCGGCAGGTCGGAGACGACCGCCGCGGCGCCGGCGCCGCCCGCATCGACGGTCGACGAGCCCGGCGATCTCGAGACGACCGCCGAGGTCCCGGCCGCCGTGGTGCCACCCGACGTCTTCGATGACGTCCCGCAGCGACCGGCCCCGCCGGTCCCCCCGGCCGCGGCGCCGGAGCCGGACCCGCTGGACGAGACGATGGTCACCGCTGCGGTGCCGCTGGACGAGACGGTCGCGGCGCGGGGAGTGCCGGACGAGGACCGGTCCGAGGGCGGGGCGACGCCTGCCGGTTCCCCGCCCGGTGCCGGCCCCGACGATGACCACTCCCGACCCTGGTGGCGCCGGCCCGCGGTGCTGGCCCCGGTCGTCCTGCTGGTCGCCCTGGGCGTGATCTACGGCGCCGACCTCGCCATCGCCGGCGACGACGTGCCCCGCAACACCGTGGTGGCCGGCGTCCAGGTCGGTGGCATGTCGCCCAGCGCCGCGGCGCGCGCGCTGAGCCAGGACCTCGCGCCTCGGGTGACCGCCGACCACGTGCTGGTCGCCGACGACGTGCAGAGCGCCCTCTCCCCCGCGACCGCCGGGATCACCCTGGACGTCGACGCCACCGTGCAGGCCGCGTCCGGGCAGCCGCTGAACCCCTGGACCCGGCTGGTCTCGCTGTTCGAGGAGCGGGAGGTCGAGCCGGTCATCACCGCCGACGACACCGCCCTGGACGCCCAGCTGGAGCAGTTCGCCGGCGGCGTCGACCGGGCCCCCAGCGACGCGACCATCGCCCTGGACGGCACCACCGCCTCGGTGGTCCCCGCCGTCACCGGCCGGATACTGGACCGGGCCGGTGCCGCTGACGCGGTCACCGCCGCACTGGCCGCCGGCGGCGACCCGGCCACCCCGATCGACCTCCCGGTGCAGACCACCGACGTCCTGGTGCACGAGGAGCAGGCCCAGCAGGCGCTGGACCAGACGGTCACCCCGGCGCTGTCGGCCCCGGTCACCGTGGTCGGCGACGACGGCGCGACGACGGCAGAGCTCGGCGTGGCAGGCATCGCCGCGGCGCTGGTGTTCACCGGCCAGTCCGACGGCACGCTCGCTGTCACGCTGGACCCGGCCGCCCTGCAGACCGCCCTGGGCGACGAGCTCGGTGAGTTCGGCACCCCGGCCCAGGACGCCACCTTCGCCGTCGGCGGAGGTGCGATCTCGGTCGTGCCGTCGGTGGACGGCACGGGCATCGACCCCACCGTGCTGGGCGAGCAGCTGCTGCCGGTGCTGACCCAGCCGGCACCACGCCAGCTGTCGGCCAGCCTGGGACCGGTACCCGCGGACTTCACCACCGACGAGGCGAACGCGCTGGGCGTGGTGGAGCAGATCAGCACGTTCAGCACGAACTTCACCAACCAGGCCAGCGGGACGAACATCCGTGTGGTCGCCGCCGAGGTCGACGGCGCGCTGGTGTTGCCCGGCGAGGAGTTCAGCCTCAACGGCTACACCGGCCCGCGTGGCGAGGCCGAGGGCTACGTCCCGGCCGGGGTGATCAACAACGGCGAGTTCACCCAGGCGGTGGGCGGCGGGATCAGCCAGTTCGCCACCACGATGTTCAACGCCGTCTTCTTCGCCGGCCTCGAGGACGTCTTCCACAAGCCGCACAGCTACTACATCAGCCGCTACCCGGCCGGCCGCGAAGCGACCGTCTACTACGACTCGATCGACCTGCAGTGGCGCAACGACAGCCCGACCGGCGTCTACGTGCAGACGGTCTGGACGTCGAACTCGATCACCGTCACGTTCTGGGGCACTCAGCGCTTCGACGTCGAGTCGATCAGCAGCAACCGGTACAACACCCGGACGCCGGTCGTGCAGGACAAGCCCGACGACGGGTCCTGCTCCCCGCAGGGCGGCGCCAACGGCTTCGACATCACCGTGACCCGGGTCTTCGAGGACCCCTCGACCGGGGCGCAGATCCGCACCGAGGACTTCCAGACCCGGTACGCCGCGGAGCCGGTGATCCGGTGCGTGCCGGTCGCCCCGACGGTGCCGGCGTCCACCGCACCGGCCGCCCCGGCCCAGCCGACCGCCCGGCGACCCTCGCGGCCGGTTCTCCCCGGCGTGTCGCACTGACCCGTCCGGGTGGGCGGCCCGGTACGGCGGACCGTCGGCCCGTGCACACTGGTCCTGTGGCGACGGTCCTGCCCTCGGGCGCAGCGGCAGGAGAGGAGACCGTCGGCCCCGACCCGGCTGCTGGTCTATTACCGCCAGGCGCCATCGCCCCGGACCCCGCCGCCCCCCGGGTGCCACGCTCCTGGTCGCCGACGGCCGTGGTGGCCGCGGCGGCGGCCCCCGTCCGGGTGCCGCTGCAGGTGCTGGGCCGCACGATCGCCAAGGCATGGCACGACCGCATCCTCGGCCTGTCCGCCGAGGCGTCGTTCTGGCAGGTGCTCTCGGTGCCCCCGCTGCTCATCGGGTTGCTGGGGTCCCTGGGCTACCTGGGGGACTTCATCGGCCAGGACTCCGTCGCCGAGATCGAGGCGCGGCTGGTCGACCTGGCCTCGGAGGCGTTGACCCCGACCGTCGTCGAGACCCTGGTGCAGCCCACCCTGACCGACATCCTGGGCTCGGGCCGGCTCGACGTGGTCAGCGTCGGCTTCCTGATCTCGCTGTGGGCCGGGTCGTCGGCGACCGCGACGTTCATGAACACGATCGTGATCGCCTACGACCAGCGCGACGTCCGCGGCCCGATCCGCACCCGGCTGATGGCGCTCGGCTTGTTCGTCGTCGGTCTGGTGGTCGCGGTGCTGTCCCTGCCGCTGCTGGTGCTGGGCCGGACGTCGATCGTGGCGCTGCTGCCCACCGAATGGCAGGGCACCGCCACCCTGTTGGTGAACGCCGTCTACTGGCCGTTGGTGCTGGTCGTGCTGATCCTGGCGCTGACGAGCTTCTACCACGTGACGCTGCCCCGCCGACTCCCCTGGATGCGGCACCTGGTGGGCGCGCTGTTCGCCGTCGCCTTCTTCATCGCGGCGTCGCTGGTGCTGCGGACCTACGTGTCCGACATCCTCACCACGGCGCTGCCCTACGGCGCGCTGGCCGCCCCGATCGCGGCGCTGCTGTTCTGCTTCTTCCTCGGTATGTCGATCCTGCTGGGCGCCGAGCTCAACGCCTCCGTCGAGGCCCGCTGGCCGTCCGGCCAGCGGCGCCACGACCGTCGTCGCCGCTCCCGCCGCGAGGCGAAGATCGCCCTGGAGGCGCGAAAGCTCGGGCTGCGCTGACCTCGGGCTCAGCTCACTTCTTCAGCTGGGCGTAGACCTCTTTGCAGGGCTCGCAGACCGGGCTACCGGGCTTGGCGCTCTTGGTCACCGGAAAGACCTCGCCGCACAGGGCCTCGACCATGGTGCCCATGACGGCGCTCTCGGCGATCTTGTTCTTCTTGACGTAGTGGAAGACCTCGGGGCCCTGGTCGGTGCTCGAGTCGCGGACGTCGGGACGCTCGAGGATCTCGGTGCTCACGGTGGGACTCCCTGTGGGTGGTCGGGTGGTCGGTCGGGCGTCCGGACACCGGGGGGTCGCCCGAGGGCCTGGCGCCGCCGTCCATGATGACAGGGTGTCCGACCACGCATCCAGTGCCGCTGTCCTGTCCTCTGCCCTGTCCTCCGTCCTGTCACCCGAGGTCGCCGAGGCGCTCGCCGCCGGCCGCCCGGTCGTCGCGCTGGAGAGCACGCTGCTCGCGCACGGCCTGCCCCGCCCGGACAACCGCGCCGCCGCCGACCAGGTCGAGGACGCCGTGCGCGCCGGTGGCGCCGTCCCTGCCACGATCGCCGTTCTGGACGGCGTCCCGCACGTCGGGCTGACCTCCGCCGAGGTCGACCGGGTCTGCGCCGACACCGGGCTGGCGAAGCTCGGCGTCCGGGACCTGCCGATCGCCGCCGCACTGGGTGTCTCGGGCGCCACCACCGTCTCCAGCACCGCGCTGCTGGCCGCCGCCGCCGGGATCGGCGTCTTCGCCACCGGCGGGCTGGGCGGGGTGCACCGGCAGTCCCAGGACACCTTCGACGAGTCCGCCGACCTGACCGCGCTGGCCCGCACCTCGATCGTCGTGGTCTGCGCCGGGGTGAAGTCGATCCTGGACGTGCCGGCCACCCTGGAGCGGATGGAGTCCCTGTCGGTCACCGTCGTCGGATACCGCACGAAGCGCTTCCCCGGGTTCTACGTCTCCGACTCCGGCCACGCGCTGGACTGGCAGGTGGACGACCCCTCAGCCGCGGCCCGGATATTCGCCGCACGCCGCGTGCTGGCCCCGGGTGCGGTCGTGGTGGCCAACCCGCTGCCCGAGGACGAGCAGCTGGACACCGAGCTGCACGACCGGGTCATCGCCGGTGCGCTCGCCGCGGCGGACGCCGCCGGTGCCCGCGGCAAGGACGTGACGCCCTTCGTGCTGGGCCACCTGCACGAGGCCAGCAACGGCGCGACGCTGGCGGTCAACGTGCAGCTGGTGCTGCACAACGCCGAGCTGGCCGGGCAGATCGCCGTCCAGCTCGCCACCCTGTCCTGAGGTGACTGGCCCGATGGTCAGCCCCCAGGTGATCGTCGTCGGCGACGTCTGCACCGACGTCGTCGCGGTGCTGTCCGGCACCCCTGCGCCGGGGTCGGACCGGCCGGCCGCGATCCGCAGCCGCGGGGGCGGTGCGGGCGCGAACGTGGCCGCGCACCTGGCCGCACTGGGGACGACGGTGCAGCTGGTCGGCTGCATCGGCGACGACCCGGCCGGTGCGGGCCTGGCCGCCGAGCTGTCGGCCGCGGGCGTGCAGCTGGCCCTGCGGGTGGTACCCGGGGCCGGTACCGGGACGATCGTCAGCCTGGTGGAGCCCGGCGGCGAGCGCAGCATGCTCGCCGACCGCGGGGCCAACCTGGACCTGCACCCGGACGACGTCCCGCCGCTGGCGCCGCCGACGCACCTGCACCTGTCCGGCTACACGCTGCTGGACCCGGGTCCGCGGGAGGCCGGGCTGGCCGCCTTGACCGCCGCGGTGGAGGCCGGCTGCACCGTGTCGGTGGACCCGGCGTCGACCGAGCCACTGACCGCTTACGGCGTGCAGCGGTGGCTGGCCGACACGGCGGCCGCGACCCTGCTGCTGCCCAACGCCGAGGAGGCCCGGCTGCTGACCGGCTGCCGGGACACCGTGGACGCAGCCCGGGCCCTGGCCCAGGTGCACGCGGTGGTCGCGGTCAGCTTGGGCGCTGAGGGCGCGCTATGGGCGTCGGGGGCCGAGCTGGCGTACCGGCCGGCGCACCGGGTCGCCGTCGTCGACACGACCGGAGCCGGGGACGCCTTCGCGGCGGGCCTGATGTCGGTCTGGGTGGCGGCCGGCGGCCGACCGGACCCGCTGGCGGCGCTGGATGCCGGGATCGACCGGGCGGCGTCCGTGGTGGGGACGGCCGGGGCCCGCTGAGCCCCAGGGACGACGCGAGGGCCGCACCCGGGTGGGTGCGGCCCCCTCGTCGGGATGGAGCGGCTCAGCCGTCGATGACCCGACCGGCGCTGGGCCGGCTCTCCAGGATCCGGTCCGGCGCGGGGACCCGGTACCGGTTGACGTCGAGCTTCTTCTTCGGCGGCCCGTCGTTGGCCATCACCACCGCGATCCAGGGCAGGACGGTGCCGAGGATCGCGAAGATCGCCATCGCCCAGACCACCTGGTAGAACACCGCGGCAAGGACCAGGCTCACCATCCGGATGACCATGGTGATGACGTAGCGCCTCTTCCGGGCCTCGTGCTGGTCGACCCGGCTCGGTGCGGCCTCGGTGATGAGGACCGGCTCGCCCGATGTGCGGTGCGTGTGCTGCTGGCTCGAGGCCACGGACGCCCTTCCCTGTCACGGGCCGGGGTGGTGGGGTCGCGGGTCGGTGTCGTGATCTGGCGACCGGCCCCCGGAGCTCCCCGGCTGGTGACCCCATCGTGCCACCGCATCAGCAGGCGTGCAGCCAGGTGTTGGAAAACGGTGCTTGCGCAGGCCGTCAGGCCTGCGTGCGAGCTGCTGCGGCCGCCTTGGCTGCGGCCTTCACCTGCTGTTTCGTGGCCCGCACCTCGGTCAGGGAGCGGGGATCGGTGATGTCGGCCACCGATCGTCGGCAGCCCTCCTCGCCGTACTGGCCGGCTGCCTCGCGCCATCCGGGTGGGGTGACGCCCAGCTGCTTGCCCAGCAGCGCCACGAAGATCGCCGCCTTCTGCGCACCGAAGCCGGGCAGACTCCCGACCCGGCGCAGCAGGGCGGCTCCGTCGGGGGCGTCGTCCCACACCGCGTCGGCCCGCCCGTCGTAGCGCTCGACGAGGACCCGGGCCAGCTTCTGGGCCCGGGTGGCCATCGACCCGGGGTACCGGTGCAGCGCCGGGGGCCCCTGGAAGTGCGCCAGCAGGTCCTCGGCCGGCAACCCGGCCAGCGTGTGCGGGGTCAACTCACCCATCCGGTCGGCCAGCGTGCGCGGGGCCGCGAAAGCCCGCTCCAGCGGGACCTGCTGATCCAGCAGCATGCCCAACAGCAGGGCGAACGGGTCGCGGGACAGCAACTCGTCAGCGGCGGGGTCCTGGGCGATGCAGAGGGTCGGCACCCTCCGATCCTGCCCCATGGCGGGGCGCACCCCGAGGTCGGACGACAGCGCGATCAGAGGGTCTCCAGGAGCCTGGTGCGGGGTGTACCGGCCAGCGCCGGCGAGCTCTCGCGGGAGGCCCACACCGTCGTCTCCAGGAAGACCAGGAACCGTTGCGCCTGCTCCCGGGTCGGGAAGTCCAGCTCGATGAGGACGTGGTGGTCGTCGTCGACGGGGTGTTGCACCCGCTCGCCGCACACACCCCCCTCCCGACGACGCTCGACCAGTCGGCCGAAGGCCGCCTGCCAGGTGGGCAGATCGCTGACCGGGTGTTCGATGTGCAGGGTGATCATGGGCGCGACGCTAGGGACCACGGCTCGTCGTGCCCATCCCAGAATGGTGGGGGTTCGTGGGGGTTCGTGGGCGTTCGCGGGCGCTCGAAACGGGCGACCGGGCCTAGCCTGCGGGCATGACCGCGTCCAGAGCGGCGGTGGAACGGGTCGTGCGCATCTGCGCGACCGCTGACGACGCCCGGACGTTGCGCCTGCGGCTGCTCGCCGAGCTCCGCACCACGGTCGGGTTCGATGCCCACGCCTGGGTGCTGACCGACCCCGAGACCCGGGTGGGCAGCGCGCCACTGGCCGACGTGCCGTGTCTGGACCAGCTGCCGCGGCTGATCCGGCTGCGCTACCTGACCGCGGTCAACCGGTGGACCACGCTGCTCGACCCGCCGGTGGGACTCCTGGCCGGGGCCACGGACGGCGACCTGGGTCGCAGCCTGCTGTGGCGGGAGCTGCTGTGCGACCACGACGTCTCCGACGTGGCCACCGTGGTGTTCCGGGACGGCTTCGGCTGCTGGGCGTTCCTGGACCTGTGGCGAACCGGCGGGTGCACCTTCGACCCGTCCGAGAGCTCGTTCCTGCAGACCGTCGCCCCACTCATCACCACGGCGCTGCGACGCAGCCTGGTGGCCACCTTCCAGACGACCCGGCCCACGATGGTCGTGCCCGGGCCGCTCGTGCTGCTGCTGGCACCGGACCTGCAGGTGCGGTGGCACACCCCCGGTACGCAGGAGGCCTTCCGGCTGCTGGTCCCGCGGGACGACGACCGGGCGCCCGTTCCGGCCGGGGCGTACAACGTCGCGGCTCAGCTCCTCGCGGTCGAGGCGGGAGTGGACCCCTCGCCGCCCTGGGCCCGGGTCCACCTGGGTGCGGGACGATGGCTCACCCTGCGAGCAGTCCGGCTGGAGGGCGAGGCACCCCGGCCCGAGCGCGACATCGCCGTCACCATCGAGGACACCAGCCCTGCTGATCGGCTCCGGCTCTTCGCCCGGTGCACGGGGTTGAGCACGCGGGAGGGCGAGCTGCTCCAGCTCCTGGCGACCGGAGCCGACACCCGTGAGGTCGCCGCCCGGATGCACCTGTCGGGGCACACCGTGCAGGACCACCTCACGTCGGTCTTCGACAAGACCGGCGCGCGCAGCCGCCGGGTGCTGCTCGTCCGCGCGCTCGGGGGCTCACCCGGGGCCGACTGACAGGATCGGTCGGTGCGCGCAGTGGTGACCCGGGTCGGTGAGGCCTCGGTGCAGGTGGACGGGACCGTCGTCGGGCAGATCGGCGCGGGGCTGCTGGCCCTGGTCGGCGTCGGCCGGCAGGACACCGCGGGCCAGGCCCGCGAGCTGGCTCGCAAGATCCACCAGCTGCGGGTCTTCGACACCGCGGACGGCGAACGGTCGGCTGCCGACCTGGGCCTGAAACTCCTCGTCGTCAGCCAGTTCACGTTGTACGGCGACACCCGCAAGGGCCG
>JBBSVA010000133.1:0-8616 GCA_038233915.1 Mycobacteriales bacterium
CACCCCGGCCCAGCCGTCCGACCTGGTCGACGTCGCCCACCTGGTCACTGCGTACTACTCGACCGAGCCCGACCCCGAGGACCCGTCCCAGCAGGTCGTGTTCGGCACCAGCGGGCACCGCGGGTCGAGCCTGGACGGCGCGTTCAACGAGGCGCACATCCTGGCCACCACCCAGGCGATCGTCGAGTACCGGAAGGGCCAGGGCTTCGACGGCCCGCTCTTCGTCGGCCGGGACACTCACGGCCTGTCCGAGCCGGCCTGGGTCAGCGCACTGGAGGTGCTGGCCGCCAACGGCGTCACCGTGCTGGTCGACAGCGCCGACGGCTACACCCCCACCCCGGCGGTCAGCCACGCGATCCTGCGCGCCAACCAGGGCAAGACCAGCGGCCTGGCCGACGGCATCGTCGTCACTCCCTCGCACAACCCGCCCCGCGACGGCGGCTTCAAGTACAACCCGCCGCACGGCGGCCCGGCCGACTCCGATGCCACCGGCTGGATCGCCGACCGGGCCAACGAGCTGCTGCGCGCCGGTCTGGACGGCGTCGCGCGGATGCCGTTCGCCCGGGCCCGCGCCGGTGCCGGGGCCTACGACTTCCTGGGCACCTACGTCGACGACCTGCCCGAGGTGCTCGACCTGGAGGCGATCCGCTCGGCGGGCATCCGGATCGGCGCCGACCCGCTGGGCGGGGCCAGCGTCGGCTACTGGGGCGAGATCGCCGAGCGGCACGGCCTGGACCTCACCGTGGTCAACCCGCTGGTGGACCCGACCTGGCGGTTCATGACCCTGGACTGGGACGCCAAGATCCGAATGGACTGCTCCTCGCCGTCCGCGATGGCCTCGCTGATCCGCCGCAAGGACGAGTTCCAGATCGCCACCGGCAACGACGCCGACGCCGACCGGCACGGCATCGTCACCCCCGACGGCGGCCTGATGAACCCCAACCACTTCCTGGCCGTGGCGATCCAGTACCTCGTCAGCCACCGGCCCGGCTGGTCCGCCGACACCGCGGTGGGCAAGACGCTGGTTTCCTCCTCCCTCATCGACCGGGTGGTCGCCGACCTGGGCCGTCGGCTGGTCGAGGTGCCCGTCGGCTTCAAGTGGTTCGTGCCCGGCCTGCTCGACGGGTCGATCGGGTTCGGCGGCGAGGAGTCCGCCGGTGCCTCCTTCCTGCGCCGCGACGGCGGGGTGTGGACGACGGACAAGGACGGCCTGCTGCTCGCCCTGCTGGCCAGTGAGATCCAGGCGGTCACGGGCACGTCGCCGTCCGAGCACCACCGGGAGCTGACCGCCCGCTTCGGCGAGTCCGCCTACGCCCGGGTGGACGCTGCCGCCAGCCGTGCGGAGAAGGCCAAGCTCGGCAAGCTGTCACCGGAGGACGTCACGGCGACGGAGCTGGCCGGCGAGCCGATCACCGCCAAGCTCACCGAGGCACCGGGCAACGGCGCCAAGGTCGGTGGCCTGAAGGTGACGACGGAGAACGCCTGGTTCGCCGCCCGCCCGTCGGGCACCGAGGACGTCTACAAGATCTACGCCGAGTCCTTCAGGGGAGCCGACCACCTCGCGCAAGTCCAGCAGGAGGCCAAGGCCGTCGTCAGTGCCGCGCTGGGCTCCTAGCCCCCACGGCAAAGGAACCTCTGCACCCCCCAAGCAGCTCACAAGGGGGTGCAGAGGTTCCTTTGCCGGTGTGGGGGCAAGCCGATCTCAGCCCGCAGAACGAGCGCGACAGAGTGCTCAGCTCACGTCGTCGTCGACCCAGTCCAGGGTCTTGGTGACGGCCTTCTGCCAGTTGCGGTAGTTCCGCTCGCGCTCGTCGGACTCCATCTGCGGCTCCCAGCGCTTGTCCTCGGCCCACTTGGCGGTGAGCTCGTCGAGTGAGGACCAGAAGCCGACCGCCAGGCCCGCGGCGTAGGCGGCACCGAGCGCCGTCGTCTCCACGATCTCCGGGCGGATGACGGGCACGTCGAGCACATCGGCCTGGAACTGCATGAGCAGCTCGTTGCCGACCATGCCGCCGTCCACGCGCAACTCGGTGAGGTCGACGCCGGAGTCGGCGTTCATCGCGTCCAGCACCTCGCGGGTCTGGAAGGCGGTGGCCTCCAGGACGGCGCGGGCGATGTGGCCCTTGTTCACGAACCGGGTCAGGCCGACGACGGCGCCACGGGCGTCCGAGCGCCAGTGCGGGGCGAACAGCCCCGAGAACGCCGGCACGAAGTACGCCCCGCCGTTGTCCTCGACCGTCTTGGCGAGCGACTCGATCTCCGGGGCGTCCTTGATCATGCCCAGGTTGTCCCGCAGCCACTGCACCAGCGACCCGGTGACGGCGATCGAGCCCTCCAGTGCGTACACCGGCTTGGCGTCACCCAGCTGGTAGCAGAGCGTCGTCAGCAGGCCGTTCTCCGACGGGACTGCCTCCTCACCGGTGTTGAGCAGCATGAAGTTGCCCGTGCCGTAGGTGTTCTTGGCCATGCCCTTCTCGAAGCAGACCTGGCCGAAGGTGGCTGCCTGCTGGTCGCCGAGGGAGCCCGAGATGGGTACGCCGGCCAGGAAGCCCGCGGCGCGGCCCTTGCCGTAGACCTCGGAGTTGGACCGGATCTCCGGGAGCATGGACATCGGGATGCCCATCTCCTCGGCGATGTCGGGCAGCCACGCCAGGGTGCGGTAGTCCATCAGCATCGTGCGGCTGGCGTTGGAGACGTCGGTCATGTGCAGGCCGCCGTCGGTACCGCCGGTCATGTTCCAGATCAGCCAGGAGTCGATGGTGCCCATGACGAGGTCGCCGGCCTCGGCCTTCTCCCGGGCGCCCTCCACGTTGTCCAGCACCCAGCGGACCTTGGGGCCGGCGAAGTAGGTGGCCAGCGGCAGGCCCACCCGGTCCTTGTAGCGCTCGGCGCCCCCGCCGAGCGCACCGAGTTCATCGCAGATCTTCCCGGTGCGGGTGTCCTGCCAGACGATCGCGTTGTAGACCGGCTGCCCGGTCGTCTTGTCCCAGACGACGGTGGTCTCGCGCTGGTTGGTGATGCCGACGGCGACGATGTCCGACGTCGAGGCGTTGCCCCGGGCCAGCGCCTGGCCGACGACCTCGCGGGTGTTGGCCCAGATCTCCAGCGGGTCGTGCTCGACCCAGCCGGCCCTGGGGAAGATCTGCTCGTGCTCCTTCTGCCCGGTGGAGACGACCTTGCCGTCGTGGTCGAACAGCATGCAGCGGGTGCTGGTGGTGCCCTGGTCGATCGCGGCCACGTACTCGGCCATGAGGGTGTCCTTCCGTTCGAGGGTGGGGCGGTGGCCCCGGGGGTCAGACGGTGGAGTGGGGGTCAGATGGAGACCTGGGAGAACAGGCCCGCGGCGATGGCGCCGACGATCGGCCCGACGATCGGGACCCAGGCGTAGCCCCAGTTGCTGGAGCCCTTGCCCCTGATGGGCAGCAGGAAGTGCGCGATGCGCGGCCCGAGGTCACGGGCCGGGTTGATGGCGTACCCGGTGGGGCCACCGAGCGAGGCACCGATGCCGACGACGAGCAGCGCGACGGCCAGCGGGCCGAGCTGGGTCGGGGTGTCCCCGAAGCGCAGCACGATGTAGACCAGCACGAACGTGCCCAGCGCCTCGGTGATCAGGTTGTCGGCCGTGCTCTTGATGGCCGGCCCGGTGCAGAAGGTCCCCAGGATGGTGCCGGCCTCGTTCTCCCGGTCGTTGTAGTGCTGGCGGTAGGCGGCCCAGGCCAACACGGCGCCGATGAAGGCGCCGAGGAGCTCGGAGGCGAAGTAGACCAACGTGGACGTGAGGCTCACGGCGACGCCGGGTGCGTACTCGTCCGCGCCGCTGACCAGCAGTCCGACGGTGATGGCGGGGTTCAGGTGGGCGCCGGAGGAGGCCGCGGCGAAGACGCCGGCGAAGACCGCGAGCCCCCAGCCGAAGATGATCACGATGTAGCCGCCGCCGAGGCCGCCGGACTTGGCAAGCAGCACGTTGGCGACCACACCGACGCCGAGCAGGATGAGGAACGCGGTGCCCGTGACCTCGCTGCCGAAGACGGTCCAGAGACTGGTGGTCTGGTCCAAGGGGGAACTCCTGTCTACGGGCCCGCGGCGGTGCGGGCCGGTGGAGACGCCGAGGGGTACCGCCTGTGTCCCCGATCACCCTTCGGCGCTGTCGGGGGGACGCTAGGTGGGCCCGATCACTCTCCGGAAGACACCTGGTGCGACATGGTCGGACAAAACAGGCCGGGCTCGCCCGGGGTGTCCGGCGGGCCGATGCCCTACCGTCCGCGGTGTGCCGGGCACCGTGCAGTCGATCGAGCGGGCGGCCGCCATCCTGCAGGTGGTCGCGGGCAGCGCCGGGACGCTCGGGGTGACCGACATCGCCGCCGCCGTCGGCCTGGCCAAGACCACCGCGCACAGCCTGCTGCGCACGCTGCTGGGTGTCGGCTTCGTCGAGCAGGACCGGCAGGGCCACTACTCGCTCGGCCCGGGCCTGCTCCGGTTGGGCACCAGCCACCTCGACGTCAACGAGCTGCGCTCCCGGGCCTCCAACTGGGCCGACGCGCTGGCCTCCCGCAGTGGCCAGTCCGTCCGGCTGGCCACCCTCGACGGGCCGCAGGTCGTCGTGGTCCACCACGTCTTCCGGCCCGACGACTCCGCGCAGACCCTCGATGTCGGCGCTGCCCTCCCCGCCGACCGGACGGCGCTGGGCCGGGTGCTGGCCGCCTTCGCCCCGCACCGCTCCACCCGCGGCCCGCAGGACGCCGGCCGGGCCGAGCTGTCCACCGTGCGCACCCGCGGCTGGGCCACCGAGCACGGGGAGCACCTGGCCGGCACCGGCGGGATCGCCGCCCCGGTCCGTGGGTCCACGGGTCTCGTCGTCGCCGCGCTGGGCGTCACCGGGCCGCTGGACGTCGTCCTGGACCGGTACGGCCAGCCGCGCGCCCGGCTGGTGGCGATGGTGCTGGAGGCGGCCCAGGCGGTCTCCCGCGAGCTGGGCTGGCGCGGGCAGCGGGTCGCCGTGGGGACGACGGGTGGCTGAGCGCTACGTGCTGGCCATCGACCAGGGGACGACGTCGACCCGGGCCATCGTGTTCGACCGCGCCGGGCGGATGGTCGCCGTCCGCCAGCGGGAGCACCGGCAGTGGTTCCCGCGGCCGGGCTGGGTCGAGCACGACCCGATGGAGATCTGGGCCAACACCCAGCGCACCGCCGCCCAGGCGCTGCGCGACGTCGCCGCCTCGCTCGGTGAAGTGGTGGCGCTGGGCATCGCGAACCAGCGCGAGACCACCGTCGTCTGGGACCGGGCGACCGGTCGGCCGGTGACCCGGGCGATCGTCTGGCAGGACACCCGGACCGCAGAGCTGGTGAGCGAGCTCTGTGCCCGCCCGGACGCCGGGATCGTGGCTGAGCGCAGCGGGATGGACATCGCCGGCTACTTCGCCGGTCCTCGACTGCGTTGGGTGCTCGACCACGTGCCGCGGGCCCGGGAGCGGGCCGAGCGCGGCGAGCTGCTGTTCGGCACGATGGAGACCTGGCTGGTCTGGAACCTCACCGGTGGTCCCGACGGCGGGGTGCACGTCACCGATGTGACCAACGCCAGTCGGACGTCGCTGATGGACGTCCGCACCTGCCGCTGGGACCCCGAGCTGCTGGACTTCTTCGACGTCCCGGCGGTGCTGCTGCCCGAGATCCGGCCCTCGGTGGGCCAGCTGGGTGTGGCCACCGCGCTGTCCGGGATCGGGAGCAGGGCCATCCCGATCACCGGCGCGCTCGGCGATCAGCAGGCCGCGCTGTTCGGGCAGGCCTGTTTCGCCCCGGGCGAGGCCAAGTGCACCTACGGCACCGGCAGCTTCCTGTTGCAGAACACCGGGACCGAGCTGGTCCGGACTCGCTCCGGGTCGATCTCCACGGTGGCCTACCAGCTGGCCGGGGAGCCGGTGAACTACGCGCTGGAGGGGTCGGTCGCCGTCGCCGGCGCGTTGGTCCAGTGGCTGCGCGACGGCCTGGGCCTGATCACCACCGCCCCCGAGGTGGAGACCCTGGCGCGGACTGTCGAGGACAACGGCGGCTGCTACGTCGTCCCCGCGTTCTCCGGGCTGCTGGCCCCGCACTGGCGCGGCGAGGCCCGCGGCATGGTCGCCGGGCTGACCTCCTACGTGACCAAGGGCCACCTGGCCCGGGCGGTGCTCGAAGCGACCGGCTGGCAGACCCGCGACGTCGTCCAGGCGATGGCCGCGGACAGCGGACTGGCGTTACCGGCGCTGCGCGTGGACGGCGGCATGACGACGAACAACCTGCTCATGCAGTTCGTGGCCGACGTGCTGGACACCCCGGTGGTGCGGCCGATGGTCGGGGAGACGGTGTCCCTGGGCGCGGCGTACGCGGCGGGTCTCGCGGTCGGGCTGTGGGCCGACGTCGAGACACTGCGGCGCAACTGGCACCGGTCGGCGCAGTGGAGCCCGGTGCCCGCCCGGGCCGCCCAGCTGACCGCGGAGTACCCCACCTGGGAGCGGGCCGTGGCGCTGTCCATCGCCTGGGGAGCGCCCTACGGCTGAGCCCGCTGTCCGAGATTGTCGGACGCGGGGGTTCGCGGGGTCTCCGGCCCGGTCCTACCGTGGAGCACAGGTACCGCGGGTCACACACCGCGGCGCGTACACCGAGGTGCACCGGTCCCGGGGCACCCGCCAGGACGACGCCGTCCGCGTGGCGGCGAGACCAGGAGTCCCCCATGTCCGCTGTCACCCCGCTGGGCCCCGAGCAGCGCGCTGCCGCCTGGGCCGCGCTGGCCGCCGAGGAGTTCGAGGTCCTCGTCGTCGGTGGCGGCGTCACCGGCGCCGGGGTCGCGCTGGACGCGGCCACCCGTGGCCTGAAGACCGCGCTGGTCGAGGCTCGCGACTTCGCCTCGGGCACCTCCTCGCGCTCCTCCAAGCTCTTCCACGGCGGCCTGCGCTACCTGGAGCAGTTCGACTTCGGCCTGGTCCGTGAGGCGCTGCACGAGCGCGACCTCGCCGTGAACCGGATCAGCCCGCACCTGGTCAAGCCGCTGGCGTTCCTCTACCCGCTGACCCACCGGGTGTGGGAACGGCCCTACGTCACCGCCGGCCTCGCCTTGTACGACGGCCTGGCCCGCGTCGGCGCGTTGTCCGAGCCGATGCCCGGCCAGAAGCACCTGTCCCGCACCGGTGCCCGCAAGCTCTTCCCCGCGCTCAAGCCCGACGCCCTGGTCGGTGCGGTCCGCTACTACGACGCGCAGGCCGACGACGCCCGGCACACCCTCACCGTCGCCCGGACGGCGGCCCGTTACGGCGCGACAGTGCTGAACTCCGCCGAGGTCGTCTCCTTCCTCCACGCCGGCGGCCGCGTCGTCGGCGCTCGGGTGCGCGACGTCGAAACCGGCCAGGAGGTCGACGTCAGGAGTGAGGTCGTCGTCAACGCCACCGGCGTGTGGACCGACGACCTGCAGACCCTCGTCGGCGGCCGCGGCCGCTTCCACGTGCGGGCCTCCAAGGGCGTGCACATCGTCGTCCCCCGCGACCGGATCAACGGCGAGACCGGGCTGATCCTCAAGACCGAGAAGTCGGTCCTGTTCGTCATCCCGTGGGGCTCGCACTGGATCATCGGCACCACCGACACCGACTGGGACCTGGACAAGGCGCACCCCGCCGCGTCCAAGGCCGACATCGACTACATCCTCGAGCACGTCAACAAGGTGCTGACCACGCCGCTGGTGCACGCCGACATCTCCGGCGTCTACGCCGGGCTGCGCCCACTGCTCTCGGGTGAGTCCGAGGACACCAGCCAGCTGTCCCGCGAGCACGCCGTCGCCCGGCCCAGCCCCGGCGTCATCTCCGTCGCCGGTGGCAAGTACACGACGTACCGGCCGATGGCCGCCGACGCCGTGGACGCCGTTGCCGAGGACGTCACCCGCAACGTGCCCACGAGCGTCACCGAGGACGTGCCGCTGGTCGGGGCCGAGGGCTACTTCGCGATGGTCAACAGCCTGGACCGGCTGTCCGAGCAGTGGGGCGTGCCGCGCTTCCGTGCCGAGCACCTGCTCAACCGCTTCGGCTCGCTGACCCCCGACGTGCTCGCGCTCGCCGCCGACGACGCCTCGCTGCTCCAGCCCGTGCCCGGGGCCGAGGAGTACCTGATGGTCGAGATGGTGTGGGGCGCCGCGCACGAGGGCGCGCTGCACCTGGACGACCTGCTCGCCCGTCGTACCCGGATCTCCATCGAGACCCCGCACCGCGGCACCGAGTCCGCTCTCCCGGTCGCGCAGGCCGTGGCCGGCGTCCTCGGCTGGGACGAGGAGCGCATCTCCAACGAGGTGGCTTCCTACGCCGCTCGCGTCGAGGCCGAGCGCCGGTCGCAGACCGAGGAGGACGACCAGGCCGCCGACGCCGCCCGGGTCGCGGCCCCGGACACCCGGGCCGTCGCTGTGGGGCGGGCACTGGTCTGAGCTGAGCAGGCTGTCCACTCCGGGCTCTGACCCGGTCCGTTCTCGAGAACGGGGTCGTCGGGGTTCTGGATGCCGTCCAGACCCCGGGAACCCCGTTCTCGAGGTCGGTCCGGTCGCTGGAGGCGTCACGGGTGACCCGTCCGGGGTGCCGTGGTCGTGGCGCACCGGTCCGGCGGCAC